>JAQGKS010000299.1 GCA_028289965.1 Sphingomonas bacterium | reverse complement strand
GGGCGGCGCGCGGCGGCTTCGGGGCCGGGCTGGCGCAACTGCGCGCGCGCCTTTCCGCGCATATCCGGTCGCAATTGCCCGCGGCGGAGGCGGGGATCGCGGCCGCGCTGGCGGCGGGCGACCAGGGCGCGATCCCGGAAGAGGATGCCGAGGCGATGCGGCGATCCGGCCTTGCCCATCTGCTGTCGGTCAGCGGCCTCCACGTCACCGCGGTCGTCGGCGGCGCGATGTTCCTCGTTCTCCGCCTTCTCGCGCTCAGCTCCCGCTTGGCATTGCGCTGGCCGCTGCTGCTGGTCGCCGCCGGGGCGGGCGCGCTGGCGGGCATCGGTTACACCCTGCTCACCGGCGCCGAGGTGCCGACGGTGCGATCGTGCATCGCCGCCTTGCTCGTGCTCGGCGGGATCGCGCTCGGGCGGGAGGCGCTGACCCTCCGGCTGGTGGCGACGGGGGCGCTGATCGTCTTATTGCTCTGGCCCGAGGCGCTCGCCGGGCCGAGCTTCCAGTTCAGCTTCGCCGCCGTCACCGCGATCGTCGCGCTCCACGAGCATCCGCGGGCGCGCGCCTTCTTTGCCCGGCGCGAGGAGGGCGCGGTTCCCCGGTTCGGCCGCACCCTGTTGTCGCTGTTGCTGACCGGGCTGGCGGTGGAGATCGCGCTCGCCCCGATCGGCTTGTTCCACTTCCACCGCGCCGGGCTGTACGGCGCGCTCGCCAACATCGTCGCGATCCCGCTCACCACATTCGTCATCATGCCGCTCGAGGCGCTGGCGCTGTTCCTCGATATCGGGAGGGTGGGCGCCCCGGCATGGTGGCTCGCCGGCCAGGCGCTGGCGCTGTTATTGTGGGTCGCGCACCGTGTCGCCAGCCTGCCCGGCGCGGTGACCGCGCTGCCGTCGATGCCCGGCGGTGCGTTCGGGCTGATGATGGCTGGCGGGCTGTGGCTGGCGCTGTGGCGGACCAGGCTGCGGCGGATCGGCTTGCTGCCGTTGGCGATCGGCGCCGGCTGGGCGCTGGCGACCCCCGCGCCCGATCTGCTCGTCACCGGCGACGGGCGGCACATGGCGATCCGCAGCGACGATGGGCGCATCGCCCTGCTGCGGCCGCGCGCGGGGGATTATGTCCGCGACATGCTCGGCGAGGCGGCGGGGTTCCAGGGGGAGGCCGCGGGGATCGATACGCTGCCGGATGCCCGCTGCGGCGCGGATCTGTGTGCGGCGGAGGTCATGCGCGGCGGCCGGCGGTGGCGGCTGCTGGCCACGCGCAGTCCCTATCTGGTCAATATCGCGCAGATGAACGATGCGTGCGCCGCGGCGGACATCGTCGTGTCCGATCGCCGCCTGCCGCGCACCTGCCGCCCGCGCTGGATCAAGGCCGATCGGCCCTTCCTGGAACGAAGCGGGGGGCTGGCGATCCGCTTCGATCCTGCCAGCGTGGAGACGGTCGCGGAACATGTCGGGCGGCACCCCTGGGCCGCCACGCCCGCGCCTCCGCGCAAGTTCAGGAAGGTCGATCGGAGGAGGCCGGCGGGTTCCTCGGCATATGTAACGCCGCAGTAACGTGGCCGCTGCCGGGGTTACGGTTATGTAACCCGCGCTGTCGATTGCCTGCCCAATCCGTGCCTCCTAGAGCCGGCGACCACTCAGCAAAAGGTCGGGCAAATTGCGTCGCATATCTGGAATCTCAGCCTGTTTGGGCGGCGCGCTGGCCGCTCTTTCCGCCCAGCCGCTGGCCGCGCAGGGCGCCACCACGGCCGCCGCGCAGGGCGATGACTCCAAGGACATCATCGTGTTCGGGCGGGGCGAGGCGAAGATCGGCGTGGCCCATGCGGCGAGCGAAGGCACCGTAGCCGGATCGGACCTGCTCGTCCGTCCGCTGCTGCGCGTCGCCGAGTTGCTGGAGGCGGTGCCGGGGCTGATCGCGGCCCAGCATTCCGGCAGCGGCAAGGCCAACCAATATTTCCTGCGCGGCTTCAACCTCGACCATGGATCGGATTTCACCGCCTATATCGACGACGTCCAGATGAACCTGCGCAGCCATGGTCACGGCCAGGGCTATCTCGACCTCAACGGGCTGATCCCCGAGATCGTCGCGCGCGAGGATTACCGCAAGGGACCGTATCGTGCCGACGGCGGCGACGCCGCGCTCGCGGGTGCTGCCTACATGACCACGATCGAGCGGTTCGACCGGCCCTGGGTATCGGGCGAGATCGGAACGTGGGGCTGGCGCCGGGCCGCGGCGGGCGGCAGCGGGCAGGTCGGCGACGGGGTCGTGACGCTCGTCGGCCAGGCCAAGACCTATGATGGGCCGTGGCAGCAGCCGGAAAAGCTGCGCCACCTTTCCGGCTTCGCCAAATATGCGGTGCCGAGCGCGCTGGGCGAACTGGAGTTCACCGCCCACGGCTATCGCGGCACGTGGCGGCCGACCGAGCAGGTGCCCAACCGGATCGTCGGCACTGCGGCCTGCCCTGACCGCTTCTGTTCGCCCGATCCATCGGCGCGTGGCGAGACGACGCGCGCCGTGGCCAATGCCCGGGTGACCGGGGAGGGCTACAAGGCCAATGCCTATGCCCAATTCTACGACTGGTCGATGTATTCGAACCCGACCTATGCCGATCCTGACGGATCGAGCGCCCAGATCTTCCAGTTTGATCGGCGCTGGGTATTCGGGGTGCTGGGCCAGAAGAAATGGGCGCTCGCGCCGACGCTGAACCTGACGATCGGCACCGAGAACCGTTATGACGAGGTCGGCAAGGTCGGGGTGTATCGCACCGATCGTCGCGCCTTCGTCGGATCGCTCGGCGCCTATTCGCTATCGGAGCTGTCGACCGCGCTGTACGGCGAGGCGACGTGGGAGCCGCTCGGCGGGCTGCGGCTGATCGGCGGCGCGCGTGGCGATTATTATCATCTCGACGTGCGCAGCCGCGATGCCGAGGCGCGGGCGCTGGGCGAGGGCAGCGATCAGGACGCGATCTTCTCCCCCAAGGCGGGCGTCGCTTATACCGTGACCCCGACGATCGAGGTCTATGGCAATTGGGGGCGGGGCTTCCATTCCAACGATGTCCGCGGTGTCGTCAACGATGCGAGCCCGGTGCCGACATTGGTGCGCGGCACCGGCAAGGAAGTGGGCGCCCGCTTCCAGCTGCCGCACTTCACCCTGACGGCGACCTATTGGTGGCTGAACGTGGCGAGCGAACTCCGCTTCGTCGGCGATTCGAACGCGGTCGAGCCGACCGGCGCGTCGCGCCGCCGGGGCTATGAGATCGTCGGCTTCTGGCGGCCGCTGACCTGGCTGGCGATCGACGCCAATTATACGGCGAGCCATTCGCGCTATGACAATGGCGACTACATCCCCAACGCGTTCGATAATGCCGGGCAGATCGGCGTGTCCGCGATCCGCGGCGAGGTCGAGGCGAGCGTGCGGCTGCGGCACCTTGGCCCCTATCCGCTGATCGAGGATAATTCGGAGCGCAACAAGGGCAGCACGGTGGTCAACATGCGCGGCGCGTGGAAGCCGGGAAAGCTCGAAGTCTATGCCGAACTGCTCAACATCCTCGACAGCCGCGACAAGGACATCGAATATTTCTACGA
>JAQGKS010000296.1 GCA_028289965.1 Sphingomonas bacterium | reverse complement strand
GCGCGCTGGCGGACATGCTCGATCATCTCGATTCGAGCGGCCGCTATGCTTTGCTCAAGCTTGCCACCGGCGCGTTGCGCGTCGGCGTATCGGCGCGGCTGGCCAAGACCGCGCTGGCCCAGGCCTTCGCGCTCGATGTCGATGCGGTCGAGGAGGTCTGGCACGGCCTGACGCCCCCTTACGCGCCGCTGTTCGCCTGGGGCGAGGGCCGTGGTGCGCAGCCGACGCCCGTCGAGACGCCGGTGTTCCGCCCGTTCATGCTCGCCCATCCGCTGGAAGATGCCCGCGTTTCGCTCGATGACTATGCCGCCGAGTGGAAATGGGACGGGATCCGCGTCCAGCTCGTCGGCGTCGGCGGCGTCACCCGGCTCTACAGCCGCGCCGGGGACGACATAACCGGCAGCTTTCCGGAAGTGGCGAATGCGTTCCACGAGGCCGCGGTGCTCGACGGCGAATTGCTGGTACGCGGCGACACGCAAGGGGGCGGCATCGAAGCGGAGGGCGCGGCGAGCTTCAATGCCCTCCAGCAGCGTC
This sequence comes from Sphingomonas bacterium, assembly GCA_028289965.1. Taxonomy (GTDB): domain Bacteria; phylum Pseudomonadota; class Alphaproteobacteria; order Sphingomonadales; family Sphingomonadaceae; genus JAQGLK01. The sequence continues at coordinate 2,231 of JAQGKS010000296.1, read as the reverse complement.
TCGGCCGAAAGCAGGTGACCGCCAAGATGCAGGCGGAATATCCCGCCTTCGTGCGGCTCTACGACATCCTGTTCGACGGTGCGGAGGATCTGCGCACGCTGCCGTGGAGCGAGCGGCGGTCCCGGCTCGAGGCGCTGATGCCCCGGCTCGATCCCGCGCGATTCGATCTCTCCACGCTGATCGACGCAGCGGACTTCGATGCACTGGAGGAGATTCGCGGCGGCGCGCGCGACGCCTCGATCGAAGGCGTCATGCTCAAGCGGCGCGACAGCCCCTATGTCGCCGGGCGCCGCACCGGGCTGTGGTATAAATGGAAACGCGATCCGCTGACCGCCGACTGCGTGATGATGTATGCGCAGCGCGGCCACGGCAAACGATCGAGCTTCTATTCCGATTACACCTTCGGCTGCTTCACCGAGGAGGGCGAATTGCTCCCCGTCGGCAAGGCCTATTCGGGCTTCACCGACGAGGAACTGGCCTGGCTCGACCGGTTCGTGCGCAACCACACCGTCCAGCGTTTCGGCCCGGTGCGCGAGGTCGAGAAGACCTTGGTATTGGAGGTCGCGTTCGATTCGATCCACGAATCGCGGCGGCACAAATCCGGCGTGGCGATGCGCTTTCCGCGAATCGCCCGGATCCGGCGCGACAAGCCCGCCGCCGAGGCCGACCGGATCGAAACCCTGCGCCGGATGATCGCCTGAGCGCGACGTCGCCGTTGGACAGCGTTCGGCCGCGCTCCTAGTCGGGATCGATGCACCCGACCACGCTCGCCGCGCTGCTGATGATCCTGTCCGGCAGCATCCACGCGGTAGTCAACGCGATCCTCAAGAGCGGCCGGGACAAGATCGCCGGCCGCGCGATCATCGATGGATCGAGCGCGCTGCTGATGATCCCGCTGCTGCCGTTCGTGCCGCTGCCATCGGGGGCGTGGGGCTGGCTGGCGGCCACGGCCGTGCTCCACACCGCCTATCTCTACGCGCTGGTGCGTGCCTTCCAGGTCGCGGATCTGTCGGCGAGCTACCCGATCCTGCGCGGCACCGCGCCACTGGTGACCGCACTCGTCACCCTCGGCCTCCTCGGCGAACCGGCCAGCGTCCCGGACGTGGCCGGGATCGTCCTGATCGGCGTGGGCATGTTCGCGATGGTCTGGGGCCGCCACATCGCCGGGCCGGCGATGCGCTGGTCGCTCGCCACCGGGATCCTGATCGCCGCTTATACCATCGTCGATGCGCAAGGCGTGCGCGCGACGGCCGATCCGCGCAGCTTCATCGTCTGGTTCTTCTTCCTGTTCGGCCTGAGCGTCGCCGCGCTGTTCGCCTGGATCGGCCGCGCCAACTTTGCGGCGGCGCTGCGCAGCCAATGGAAGGTGGGGGTGGTGGCCGGGGCCTTGTCGATCGCCACTTATGGGATGGCGCTGTTCGCGCTGTCGATCGGGCCGACGGCGCCGCTCGCCGCGTTGCGCGAGACAGGGATGGTGACGGCGCTGCTGATCTCGATCTTCATCCTCAAGGAACGGGTGACGCCCGCGCGAATCGCGGGGATCGGCGCGATCCTGGGTGGGACGATGCTGATCGTTGCGGGCTGAGCAGGAAAAGTCGCGCGGACAAGGAAAAGGCCCGGTCTGCTGGGCAGACCGGGCCTTTCTTATGCGTCGGAGCGGGAGGTCAGATGGAGGTGAGGTTCACCGCCGCATATTTGCCACGCCGATCGACTTCGAGCTCGAACTCAAGCCGGTCGCCCTCGTTCAGGCTGGTCATGCCAGCCCGCTCGACGGCCGAGATGTGCACGAACGCATCGGGCTGTCCGTCGTCGCGCTGAATGAAGCCGAAGCCCTTCATCGCGTTGAAGAACTTGACCGTGCCGCTGGCCTTCTCACCGGTCAGCTGGCGCTGCGGCGCACCGCCGCCGCGGGCAGCGCCCGGAGCAGCATCGCGGTCACGCGGCGGGCCGCGATCCTCGACGGCCATCGGCTCGCCTTCGATCTTCAGGTCGGTCGCAGAGATGCGGCCACCACGATCGACCAGCGTGAACTGGAGCGGCTGACCTTCGGCCAGACCGGTCAGGCCGGCCTGCTCGACGGCGGAGATGTGCACGAACACATCCTCGGCGCCATCGTCGCGCACGACAAAGCCGAAGCCCTTCTGCGCGTTGAAGAATTTGACGACGCCCTTGCCTTCGCCGATGACCTGGGCCGGCATGCCGCCGCGTGCACCACCGCCGCCGCCGGCACC
>JAQGKS010000286.1 GCA_028289965.1 Sphingomonas bacterium | reverse complement strand
GCCTCCAGCGCGGCAAGCTGCTGCGCCGATTCGATGTCGGCGATCGGCAGGCGCTGGCCGTCAGGCCCGCGGCGCGGCGTGGTCGGCAGGTTATGATCGGGAACCGCCAGCGTCAGGTCCGGCCGGCGGACGCGGCGACCCGCCGCGCGCAGCCCTTCGAAGGCCTGCGGGCTGGTGACCTCGTGAACGAGATGGCGGTCGATATAGATCAGGCACGTGCCGTCGTCGCGTTGCTCGACGACGTGCGCGTTCCAGATCTTTTCGTAGAGGGTGCGGGGCGTGGTCATGGCGCCGCACCCGTAGCGCGTGCCGCCCGCCAACGGAAGCGGACGGGTGCTTGCGGGCGGCGAAGTGCAGCTATCGCCGCCGTTCGCCGCGCGCGTTTACTTGGTGGCGATGTCGCCCGTTTCGCCCTTCAGCTGCTCGCGAACATAGAGCTTGGCGGCGGTGGCGGTCGGGAAGGCATCGTCCAGCAGGGTCGAGGTGACGAGCGGATAACCCTGCGAATTGAAGCGAGTCGAACGAATCGTCACCCGGAACTGGCCCTCGGCGTCCTTGGCGACGAGGTAGGGACGTAGAACGGTTCTCGACATCATATTCTCCAGGCGCTTCGGCAGCGCTGTCTAGCAATGCAGCAGCGAGCGTCGGCTCGAATCCCTGCTGCAGGCGGGCTCCGGCCATCTGGATCGATGGCGGAAGTCAGCCGAGATAGCGCGCCGAGGTCTTTGCCGCAACCTCATCGGCCGTCACGCCGGGCGCAAGCTCGACCAGCTTGAACTGGCTGGCATGGTCCGGTCGCTGGAAAACGCACAGATCGGTGACGATCATGTCCACCACATTCTGCCCGGTCAGCGGCAGCGTGCAGGCGGGGATGAACTTGGGGTCGCCGTTCTTGGAGGTATGCTCCATCACCACGATGATCTTCTTGACGCCGGCGACGAGGTCCATCGCCCCGCCCATCCCCTTCACCATCTTGCCCGGGATCATCCAGTTGGCGATGTCGCCGCCTTCGGACACTTCCATCGCGCCGAGCACGGTCAGGTCGATATGGCCGCCGCGAATCATCGCGAAGCTGTCGGCGGACGAGAAATAGCTCGACGAGGGCAGCTCGCTGATCGTCTGCTTGCCGGCATTGATCAGGTCCGGATCGACGGCATCGTCATACGGGAACGGGCCGATCCCGAGCATCCCGTTCTCGGACTGGAGCGTCACCTCAACGCCCGCCGGGATATTGTTGGCCACCAGCGTCGGGATGCCGATGCCGAGGTTCACGTAGAACCCGTCCTTCAGTTCCCGGGCCGCGCGCGCGGCCATCTGGTTGCGGTCCCAGCCCATCCGTCAGTCTCCCTTGGCAACAGGATCGCTCCGGCGCGGGTTCGCCGGAGCTATATCGTCGAAGCGGCGCCCGGGGGCGGATCCACACGCAAAATCGGTCGGCACGAGCCAGCCCGTTCCGGACGTCGCCGGCGTCACGCCGTCTCGCGCGCCCGGGTGGTGCGGAACTCGATCTTCTTGTCGTACGGCGCACCCACGATCAGGCGCTTCACGTAGATCCCCGGCACGTGGATCGAATCCGGATCGAGGCTGCCGACCGGCACGATCTCCTCCACTTCGGCAACGGTGTGATAGCTGGCGGCGGCCATCGGCTGGTTGAAGTTGCGGGTCGTCTTGCGGAAGATCAGGTTGCCCGCCTCGTCCGCCTTCCAGCCCTTGATGATCGACAGATCGGCGCGGATGCCGCGTTCGAGGACATAGGTCTCGCCGTCGAACTCCTTGGTTTCCTTGCCCTCGGCGACGATCGTGCCGACCCCGGTCTTGGTGTAGAAGCCGGGGATGCCGGCGCCGCCCGCGCGGCACCGCTCGGCCAGCGTACCCTGGGGGCAGAACTCGACCTCCAGCTCGCCGGCGAGATACTGCCGCTCGAATTCCTTATTCTCGCCGACATAGGACGAGATCATCTTGGCGATCTGGCGCGTGCGCAGCAGCTTGCCGAGCCCCTCATTGTCGATCCCGGCATTGTTCGAGGCGACCGTCAGCCGCTGGACGCCGGACGCCTGGATCGCCGCGATCAGCCGTTCGGGGATACCGCACAGGCCGAAGCCGCCGGCGCAGATCATCATGCCGTCGAACAGCAACCCGTCGAGTGCCGCCTGCGCATCGGGATAGACTTTGTTCAAGGTGCCCTCCGCCGATTATCCGCCGTGGGATAGGCGTGCCGGACGAGCCGCGTCAATCAGCGCGAGCGAACGCGATTGCGCGATTCCGTCCGCCGTGGCATCTGTCGATCATAACTTTTGAGAGGATCGAGGCCGCCCCGCCAATCCGGGGACGAGCCCCGCGAGAGGAGCATCCATGGCTGCCCGTGCCTTCCCCCCAAGCCTTCATTATCAGGGCCTCAACGCGCCCGTGCGGATGGAAGTCGACATTCGCGATCTGGGCGTGGAGGGCGAGATCCCGGCCGAGATCGCCGGCGCCTTCTTCCGCGCGGTGCCCGATCCCGCCCACCCTCCGATGCTGGGCGAGGACGACAATGTCCTCTCCGGCGATGGCATGGTCGCCCGCTTCCTCATCCAGGACGGCAGCGTCGATTACAGCTCGCGCTATGTGAAGACGGCGCGGTTCGAGGCCGAGCGCAAGGCGCGTCGATCGCTGTTCGGCAAATATCGCAATCCGTTCACCGACGACGAATCGGTCGCGGGGGTCGACCGCACCGTCGCCAACACCACCCCGATCTGGCACGCCGGCCGGCTCTACATGACCAAGGAGGATGGCCGCGCCTACGCGATCGATCCGATCACGCTGGACACGATCGGCCGGTGGGACTGGAACGGCGCGCTCAAGTCCGAGACGATGACCGCGCATGCCCGGATCGATCCCGAAACGAACGAGATGTTCGCCTTCGGCTACGAAGCCGGCGGGCTGGCGAGCAAGGACATTTCCTATTTCATCATCGGCGCGGATGGCGAACTGAAGTCGGAACAGTGGTTTGAGGCGCCTTATTGCGCGATGGTCCATGACTTCGCGATCACCGAAAAATACGCGCTCTTCCCGCTCTTCCCGACCATTGCCGATCTCGATCGGCTGAAGGCGGGCGGCGCGCACTGGGTCCACCAGCAGGATCAGCCGAGCTGGATCGGGGTGATGCCGCGCTACGGATCGGTCGACGAAATGGTGTGGATCGAGGGTCCGGCCGGGGTCCACGCCTATCACTTCATGAACGCGTTCGACGATGGCGGGGTGATCCAGCTGGACGTCTGCTTGTCCGACACCAACGCCTTCCCGTTCATCCGCTCCGCATCGGGAATCGATCGACACCAGAGCCAGGTGAAGAGTTCGCTCAGCCGCTGGACGATTGATCCCGCCGCGCGGACCATCACCGAGCGCGAGGTCGGCCCGCCCGGCGACCTGCCGATGATCCAGAAGAAGGATCAGGGGCGGACGTACAGCCACGGCTGGTACATCACCTACGATCCCCGCCAGGGGCCGCCGATCCCCGCCGGCCCGGTCGAGACGGCGTGCAACACGCTGTTCCGGATCGAACCCGGCAATGGCCGGATCGAGGCGCTCGGCATGGGGCCGACGCGCGCGATCAACGAACCGGTGCACGTCGCCTCGTCCCAGCCGGGGCATGGCGGCTGGCTGCTCGCCGTGGTCGACGAGGCGGTGGGCGACGGGTTCAAATCGGCACTGTGGGTGATCGAGGCGGACGAGGTGGCCAAGGGGCCTATCGCCACGGTGCCGTTGCCGGTGCCGCTCCGCCCGCAGGTCCATGGTTGGTGGGTGCCGGCCGCCGAGCTGGAAGCGGCGGCCGCGGCTGCGGCCTAGTCGTATCGCGCCGGTGCTGCCGCTCCGGGTGCCCGAATCGACAGGGCGACGCTCCGTACGGAGCGTCGCCCTGTCGATTCGGGCACCCGGAGCGGCAGCACCGGCGCGATACGACTAGGCCGCAGCCGCGGCCGCCGCTTCCAGCTCGGCGGCCGGCACCCACCAACCATGGACCTGCGGGCGGAGCGGCACCGGCAACGGCACCGTGGCGATAGGCCCCTTGGCCACCTCGTCCGCCTCGATCACCCACAGTGCCGATTTGAACCCGTCGCCCACCGCCTCGTCGACCACGGCGAGCAGCCAGCCGCCATGCCCCGGCTGGGACGAGGCGACGTGCACCGGTTCGTTGATCGCGCGCGTCGGCCCCATGCCGAGCGCCTCGATCCGGCCATTGCCGGGTTCGATCCGGAACAGCGTGTTGCACGCCGTCTCGACCGGGCCGGCGGGGATCGGCGGCCCCTGGCGGGGATCGTAGGTGATGTACCAGCCGTGGCTGTACGTCCGCCCCTGATCCTTCTTCTGGATCATCGGCAGGTCGCCGGGCGGGCCGACCTCGCGCTCGGTGATGGTCCGCGCGGCGGGATCAATCGTCCAGCGGCTGAGCGAACTCTTCACCTGGCTCTGGTGTCGATCGATTCCCGATGCGGAGCGGATGAACGGGAAGGCGTTGGTGTCGGACAAGCAGACGTCCAGCTGGATCACCCCGCCATCGTCGAACGCGTTCATGAAGTGATAGGCGTGGACCCCGGCCGGACCCTCGATCCACACCATTTCGTCGACCGATCCGTAGCGCGGCATCACCCCGATCCAGCTCGGCTGATCCTGCTGGTGGACCCAGTGCGCGCCGCCCGCCTTCAGCCGATCGAGATCGGCAATGGTCGGGAAGAGCGGGAAGAGCGCGTATTTTTCGGTGATCGCGAAGTCATGGACCATCGCGCAATAAGGCGCCTCAAACCACTGTTCCGACTTCAGTTCGCCATCCGCGCCGATGATGAAATAGGAAATGTCCTTGCTCGCCAGCCCGCCGGCTTCGTAGCCGAAGGCGAACATCTCGTTCGTTTCGGGATCGATCCGGGCATGCGCGGTCATCGTCTCGGACTTGAGCGCGCCGTTCCAGTCCCACCGGCCGATCGTGTCCAGCGTGATCGGATCGATCGCGTAGGCGCGGCCATCCTCCTTGGTCATGTAGAGCCGGCCGGCGTGCCAGATCGGGGTGGTGTTGGCGACGGTGCGGTCGACCCCCGCGACCGATTCGTCGTCGGTGAACGGATTGCGATATTTGCCGAACAGCGATCGACGCGCCTTGCGCTCGGCCTCGAACCGCGCCGTCTTCACATAGCGCGAGCTGTAATCGACGCTGCCGTCCTGGATGAGGAAGCGGGCGACCATGCCATCGCCGGAGAGGACATTGTCGTCCTCGCCCAGCATCGGAGGGTGGGCGGGATCGGGCACCGCGCGGAAGAAGGCGCCGGCGATCTCGGCCGGGATCTCGCCCTCCACGCCCAGATCGCGAATGTCGACTTCCATCCGCACGGGCGCGTTGAGGCCCTGATAATGAAGGCTTGGGGGGAAGGCACGGGCAGCCATGGATGCTCCTCTCGCGGGGCTCGTCCCCGGATTGGCGGGGCGGCCTCGATCCTCTCAAAAGTTATGATCGACAGATGCCACGGCGGACGGAATCGCGCAATCGCGTTCGCTCGCGCTGATTGACGCGGCTCGTCCGGCACGCCTATCCCACGGCGGATAATCGGCGGAGGGCACCTTGAACAAAGTCTATCCCGATGCGCAGGCGGCACTCGACGGGTTGCTGTTCGACGGCATGATGATCTGCGCCGGCGGCTTCGGCCTGTGCGGTATCCCCGAACGGCTGATCGCGGCGATCCAGGCGTCCGGCGTCCAGCGGCTGACGGTCGCCTCGAACAATGCCGGGATCGACAATGAGGGGCTCGGCAAGCTGCTGCGCACGCGCCAGATCGCCAAGATGATCTCGTCCTATGTCGGCGAGAATAAGGAATTCGAGCGGCAGTATCTCGCCGGCGAGCTGGAGGTCGAGTTCTGCCCCCAGGGTACGCTGGCCGAGCGGTGCCGCGCGGGCGGCGCCGGCATCCCCGGCTTCTACACCAAGACCGGGGTCGGCACGATCGTCGCCGAGGGCAAGGAAACCAAGGAGTTCGACGGCGAGACCTATGTCCTCGAACGCGGCATCCGCGCCGATCTGTCGATCATCAAGGGCTGGAAGGCGGACGAGGCGGGCAACCTGATCTTCCGCAAGACGACCCGCAACTTCAACCAGCCGATGGCCGCCGCCAGCTATCACACCGTTGCCGAAGTGGAGGAGATCGTGCCGGTCGGCAGCCTCGATCCGGATTCGATCCACGTGCCGGGGATCTACGTGAAGCGCCTGATCGTGGGTGCGCCGTACGACAAGAAGATCGAGTTCCGCACCACCCGGGCGCGCGAGACGGCGTGACGCCGGCGACGTCCGGAACGGGCTGGCTCGTGCCGACCGATTTTGCGTGTGGATCCGCCCCCGGGCGCCGCTTCGACGATATAGCTCCGGCGAACCCGCGCCGGAGCGATCCTGTTGCCAAGGGAGACTGACGGATGGGCTGGGACCGCAACCAGATGGCCGCGCGCGCGGCCCGGGAACTGAAGGACGGGTTCTACGTGAACCTCGGCATCGGCATCCCGACGCTGGTGGCCAACAATATCCCGGCGGGCGTTGAGGTGACGCTCCAGTCCGAGAACGGGATGCTCGGGATCGGCCCGTTCCCGTATGACGATGCCGTCGATCCGGACCTGATCAATGCCGGCAAGCAGACGATCAGCGAGCTGCCCTCGTCGAGCTATTTCTCGTCCGCCGACAGCTTCGCGATGATTCGCGGCGGCCATATCGACCTGACCGTGCTCGGCGCGATGGAAGTGTCCGAAGGCGGCGACATCGCCAACTGGATGATCCCGGGCAAGATGGTGAAGGGGATGGGCGGGGCGATGGACCTCGTCGCCGGCGTCAAGAAGATCATCGTGGTGATGGAGCATACCTCCAAGAACGGCGACCCCAAGTTCATCCCCGCCTGCACGCTGCCGCTGACCGGGCAGAATGTGGTGGACATGATCGTCACCGATCTGTGCGTTTTCCAGCGACCGGACCATGCCAGCCAGTTCAAGCTGGTCGAGCTTGCGCCCGGCGTGACGGCCGATGAGGTTGCGGCAAAGACCTCGGCGCGCTATCTCGGCTGACTTCCGCCATCGATCCAGATGGCCGGAGCCCGCCTGCAGCAGGGATTCGAGCCGACGCTCGCTGCTGCATTGCTAGACAGCGCTGCCGAAGCGCCTGGAGAATATGATGTCGAGAACCGTTCTACGTCCCTACCTCGTCGCCAAGGACGCCGAGGGCCAGTTCCGGGTGACGATTCGTTCGACTCGCTTCAATTCGCAGGGTTATCCGCTCGTCACCTCGACCCTGCTGGACGATGCCTTCCCGACCGCCACCGCCGCCAAGCTCTATGTTCGCGAGCAGCTGAAGGGCGAAACGGGCGACATCGCCACCAAGTAAACGCGCGCGGCGAACGGCGGCGATAGCTGCACTTCGCCGCCCGCAAGCACCCGTCCGCTTCCGTTGGCGGGCGGCACGCGCTACGGGTGCGGCGCCATGACCACGCCCCGCACCCTCTACGAAAAGATCTGGAACGCGCACGTCGTCGAGCAACGCGACGACGGCACGTGCCTGATCTATATCGACCGCCATCTCGTTCACGAGGTCACCAGCCCGCAGGCCTTCGAAGGGCTGCGCGCGGCGGGTCGCCGCGTCCGCCGGCCGGACCTGACGCTGGCGGTTCCCGATCATAACCTGCCGACCACGCCGCGCCGCGGGCCTGACGGCCAGCGCCTGCCGATCGCCGACATCGAATCGGCGCAGCAGCTTGCCGCGCTGGAGGC
>JAQGKS010000283.1 GCA_028289965.1 Sphingomonas bacterium | reverse complement strand
GCCGGGGTGATCGTCCAGTTCGGCGGGCAGACCCCGCTCAAGCTGGCGCAGGAGCTGGCCGACGCCGGCATCCCGATCCTCGGCACCTCGCCCGACGCGATCGACCTGGCCGAGGATCGCGAGCGCTTTGCCGCTTTGGTCGCCAAGCTCGGCCTGCGCCAGCCCGACAACGGCATCGCCCGCAGCCGTGACGAGGCGATCGCAGTGGCCGATCGGATCGGCTATCCGGTGCTGATCCGGCCATCCTATGTGCTCGGTGGCCGGGCAATGGAGATCGTCGACGGCCCGGCGCAGCTCGATGCCTATATCAGCAGCGCAGTGAAGGTGTCCGGCGACTCGCCGGTGCTGATCGATCGCTATCTGCGCGACGCGGTCGAGGTCGACGTCGATGCACTCGCCGACGGCACCGACGTCGTCGTCGCCGGGGTGATGCAGCATATCGAGGAGGCTGGCGTCCATTCCGGCGACAGCGCCTGCTCGCTGCCGCCGTACAGCCTGTCCGCCGAGATCATCGCCGAGATTGAGCGGCAGACCGATGCGCTGGCCCGTGCGCTGGAAGTGCGCGGCCTGATGAACATTCAGTTCGCGGTGAAGGACAACGAGGTCTATCTGATCGAGGTCAATCCGCGCGCCAGCCGCACCGTGCCGTTCGTTGCCAAGGCGATCGGCATTCCGGTCGCCAAGATCGCGGCGCGGGTGATGGCTGGCGAGAAGCTGGCCGATCTGCCGCAGATCAACCGGCACATCGATCACATCGCGGTGAAGGAGGCGGTGTTCCCCTGGGCGCGTTTCCCCGGGGTCGATCCGGTGCTCTCGCCCGAGATGAAGTCCACCGGCGAAGTGATGGGGATCGATACCGATTTCGCCACCGCCTTCGCCAAATCCCAGCTCGGCAGCGGGATCGTCCTGCCCACCGGCGGCACCGTGTTCGTGTCGGTCAAGGATGGCGACAAGGCGCAGATCCTGCCGGCCGCGCAGTCGCTCATCGGGCTCGGCTTCACCCTGATCGCGACCGACGGCACCGCCGCCTACCTCGCCGAACAGGGGGTCGCGGTGACCCGCGTCAACAAGGTCCAGCAGGGGCGGCCGCACATCGTCGACCGGATCAAGGATGGCGAGGTGGCGTTGATCTTCAACACCACCGAAGGCTGGCAGTCGCTGAAGGACTCCGCATCGATCCGCGGATCGGCGATTACCGCCAAGGTGCCTTATTACACGACGGCCGCTGGAAGCGTCGCCGCGTCGCGTGCTATCGCGGCCCTCGGGGAGCGAAGCCTTGAAGTGCGGCCGCTCCAATCATATTATTCCCGTTCGCACATCTGATCCCGACATTTTGTGAAGTGCGGGCGGCTTCGGGAGGGCCGCTTGGGGAGAGTTTTTTTGAAGGGTTTCGCCATGGCCACGCTCGATAAAATGCCGATGCTGGCCGAAGGGCAGCGGATGCTGATCGATGAGCTCAGTCGCCTGAAGGCCGAGCGGCCCGATGTGATCGACGCGATCGAGGAAGCGCGCGCACACGGCGATCTTTCGGAAAATGCCGAATATCACGCCGCCAAGGAACGGCAGGGCCAGATCGAGGCGATGATCGGCGACATCGAGGATCGGCTGAGCCGCGCCCAGGTGATCGATCCGACGATGCTGTCGGGCGACAAGATCGTGTTCGGCGCAACCGTCCTGCTGCGCGACGAGGATGGCAAGGCGATCACCTACCAGATCGTCGGTCAGACCGAGGCGGACGCCAAGGCCGGTCGCATCTCCTATAATTCGCCGCTCGGCCGCGCGCTGATCGGCCGCAAGGTCGACGACGAGATCGAGGTGACGGTGCCGTCGGGCGATCGTTACTACGTCGTCTCGAAGATCGAGTTCATCTGAGCCGCCCGCGGCGCTGACGCGACGATCCCGCGATGCGGTTGCCCCCCGCCCGTGCCACCACCGTGCTCGCCGTCGTCACCGCGGCGGCGTGGGCACTGGTCGCCATGTCCGGAATGGCGGACCAGGCGCAGATCCTCGGCGCGTTCATTCCGGCGCGTGCCTCGGGATTGCTCGACCTGCCGGGCGCGGTGCCGGCCTGGCTGACGCCGATTACCGCGCTGCTGCTGCACGCGGGTATCCTCCACCTTGGCTTCAACCTGCTGATGCTGGGTTTTTGCGGCCGCTATGTCGAGGTCGCGGTCGGCTGGATCGGGGTTGCGATCCTCTACGTCACGGGCGCCTATGCCGCGGCGCTGGGCCAATATCTGCTCGGCCCGTCCGATCCTTCGCCGATGATCGGGGCGAGCGGGGCGATCTCGGCGCTGCTCGGGGCCTATGCCCTGCTGTACGGGGAACGGCGCGCGACGCTGGCCAACCGCAGGCTCAACGGCATCGTCAACATCCTGTGGCTGGCGGCGGCGTGGATCGGGCTGCAACTGCTCGTCGGCATCGCCCTATCGAACGATAGCGGCCGGATCGCGGTCGGCGCGCATGTCGGCGGGTTTCTCGTCGGCCTGGCGCTCGCCCGGCCGCTGCTGCTGTGGCGCCACCGTACCGCTTAGGCGGGTACTCAGCCGGCGGCGGGCTCGAGCAGGCGGTGGAGGTGGACGACGACATATTTCATCTCGGCATCGTCGACCGTGCGCTGGGCCGCGCCGCGCCAGGCGGTGACGGCGCTCGCGCGATCGGGGTAGATGCCGATGATGTCGATCGAGCCGAGATCGTTGAAATCCAGCGTGCGCGGATCGGAGACGCGGCCGCCGAAGACGAGGTGGAGATTGCTCATGCCGTGCGGTTCACCCTGAAGCGGAATATTGCGGCGCCCGCCTAGCCGGGGGCGCCGCAATGCGCAACAGGATCAGCCGCGCGCGTTCATGAAGGCGACGAGCTTGTCGAAGCCGTTCTTCTGGATATAGGCGTCGAAATCGGCCGACTGGGTGACCGCGAGGTTGATGCCGGCGACCGTCAGATTGCTGACCTTGTAGCCGCCGCCGACCTTGTCGACCGTCCAGATCGCGGTGACGGGGCTTGCGCCGGGCTTGACCACCTGGGTCATCACCGCGGCGCTGTTGCCCTGGGGCACGGTGCGGATCACCTTGAGGTCGGCGCGGGCATAATCGAACAGCCGGTCGGCATAGCTGCCGACGATGAAGTTGGGGAAGGCGGCCTTGTACGCGGCGCGCTGGGCCGGCGTGATCTTGGCCGACCAGCGGCGGATCAGCCGCTCGCCGATCGCGTCGACCGCGAAATATTGCGACAGGAGGGTGCGGAACTGGGTGCGCGCGGCGGCCTTGTTGCCCGTCCGCAGCGCCGCGAAGGCCGCATCGGACAGCGTGTCGACGAACGGACCGGGCTGCTGATCGTTGACGGCGGCCTGCGCCGGCGCAAGCACGGGCAGGGTGATGGCGGCAACGGAAAGCGCCGCGGCCGCGAGCGTGGTGCGCAAGCGAAACATGTATCAGATCTCCGGTAGCTTCAAAGCCGATGCGGGCGAACGCCGCATGGTCGTTCGCCCGCTTGTGTCGTCATCGTGATGAACGCGTCTTGAACCCGGTCAGGGGTGGCGCACGGCGTCCGCCGCGGCGGTGCTGGCCGAGGTCGCGGCCTTGACCGCGGTATCCACCAGCTTCTCGACCTGGCCGCGCGCATTCTCCGAATTGACGCCCATCTCGTCGAGCGTCTGGCGGCCGGCCTCGGCCGCCGCAGTCGCTGCCGCCTTAGCCGTCTCGGTCAGCTTGGCCGCAATCGGGCCGAGCGTCTCTTCCTCGCGACGGGTGCGCGGCAGCAGCGCGCCGACCAGCACGCCGAGCGCGATGCCGCCGACCAAAGCGGCGAGGGGATTGTCCTCGATGCCCTCGGCCGTCGCGGTCTTGGCGCGGGCCGCGGTATCGCGCGCCGCCTCATAGGCTTCGGCGGTCGTCTCGCGGGCGGACGAATAGGCCGCTGCGGTGGTGTCGCGGGCCGAGCTATAGGCGGCGGCCGACTTGTCCTTGGCCGTGCCGACCACTCCGCTGACCTTTTCGCCGGCCGCGGCGAGGGTGTCGCTGGCGGTGGCGCGCGCGGCGGCGGCGGCGTCCTTCACCGCACTCGCTGCGCCGTGCAGGCGGCCTCCGGCGTTGTTGCCGGACTCGTCGTTCGCGGCGCCGCTGGCAGTATCGTTGGCCTGGTTGGTCATCGCATGTCTCCTCAATCTATGCCTGCCTGCACCGGGTGCAGGATCGTATCCGGTCGCTTGTTCAACCGGCTTGCGGCTCAACGGTTTCGTCACGCTTGGAAAACAATCGCCCGATCAACCGGCCGATCGGATGCCGCAGCAGCAGCAGCAGGATCGCCGCGACGATCGTGGCGGCGAGGGCGGGGCGCTCCTGCGCCGCCGCGGCGGCCTTCCCGGCCATGGCAGTGCCGCGCTCGCGCAATTCGTCGACGCCCTCCTTGGCCAGCGCCCTCGGGTGGAGCCGCGCCTTGATCTCGGACATCGTCTCGGCCAGCCGCGTGCGGGCCTCGCGCGCTGCTTCCTGCGCGGTTTCCAGGGATTCGCGGGTGCCGCTCATGACGCCTGCTCCTCGATGCGGTCGGCGACGATACGCTCCTTCACGGCATCGGCATCCTTTTCGTTGGCCTCGCTGAGCGCGTCCTTGAACCGCGCCATCGCCATCTTCAGGAGGATCGCGGCGGCGATCAGCCCGACCAACGCCGCGGCAAGGCCGCCGCCGACCGGGCCGAGCCAGCGCGCCAGACCCAGAGCGAGCCCGACGAGCATCGTCGTGACCGAGCTCTGCACCAGCAACACGGCCGCGACGACCATGATTACCGGCGTCTTGGCCCGCGCGGCGCGGCGCAGCGCGCCCTGCCGGTAGAGGTTCAGCTCCGCCCGGAACAGGTTCGCGCCGTCATCGATCAGACGGGCGAACAAGGCGCCGAGCGTCTCCGGCTCCCCGGAATCTTTCCGCTGCCCGTCCAACGTCAGGCTGCCGGCGTCTCAGGGCCGTCCGTCGAGCGCGGCGTCTCAGGGCCGTCCGTCGAGCGCGGCGCATCGGCGGTCGTCGACGGCGCACCGGCCTTGACCACGCGGGCGATCAGGAACCCCACCGCAGCGGCGGCGCCGATCGCGATCGCCGGGCTCTTGCGGACGACTTCGCGTGCATCGGCAATGAGATCCTCGACGTCCTTGCCGCGCAGCTGCGAGGCGACGTTGGCCAGCGTGCCGCTCGCCCGGCGGACATAGTCGCCATATTGCTCGCCGACCTTCTCGTCGATCGTGCCGGCGGCGTCGTCGACCATCCGCACCACGCTATCGAGCGCCTCGGTCGCCTTGTCCTTGCCCTGGACGGCGAAGGAACGGGCCTTGTCGGCAGCCTGATCGCGCAGGCCCGCGGCCTTGCCGGCGGCTTCGTCCTTGAGGCTGGTAGCGGCCGGCGAGCCGCCGAGGCCGGTGCTCGAGCCGCCAGTGCTCAAGCCGCCAGTGCTCAAGCCGCCGGTGCTCGAGCCGCCGGTGCTCGAGCCCATGTCGACCGCGCCGGCGAAGGGCGCGCTTGCGCTGGTGCCGCCGAAATCGCCGCCATTGTCGGCGAGGTCGGACGCGGATGCGCCGGGGATGATCGAGTCGGTGCCCTCGGGCAGGCTGTCGGGGGTGCGAGCCATGATCGGTCTCCGTCAAAAGTGGTTGCGGTATCGAAGCGAAAACTTCCGCTGTCGAACAAGCGTTCCATCCTGCCCTACTATATTTGCCTCGGCCACCCCGGCCGGATAGAGCGCCGCGACGCAATCCAGCCACCCGAAAGGCAAGCCCCGAATGACCGCGATCCTTGACGTCCATGCCCGCCAAATCGTCGACAGCCGCGGAAACCCGACCGTCGAGGTGGATGTGACTCTCGACGACGGCAGCTTCGGCCGCGCCGCGGTGCCATCGGGCGCATCGACCGGTGCGCACGAGGCGGTCGAGCTGCGCGACGGCGACAAGAGCCGCTGGCTCGGCAAGGGCGTCGACAAGGCGATCGCCGCGGTCAACGACGAGATCGCCGACGCGATCATTGGCCTCGACGCCGAGGATCAGCGCGCCATCGACGAGCGGATGATCGAGCTGGACGGGACGCCGAACAAGGGCCGGATCGGCGCGAATGCGATCCTCGGTGCCAGCCTGGCCGTGGCCAAGGCCGCGGCGGAGGCGCGCGGGCTGCCGCTCTATCGCTATATCGGCGGGGTCGCGGCGCATGTGCTGCCGGTGCCGATGATGAACATCATCAATGGCGGCGCGCACGCCGACAATCCGATCGACTTCCAGGAATTCATGATCATGCCGGTCGGCGCGGACAGCCTGCTGGAGGCGGTGCGCTGGGGATCGGAGATCTTCCACACGCTGAAGAAGGGTCTGGCCGATCGCGGGCTCGCGACCGCAGTGGGCGACGAGGGCGGCTTTGCCCCCAACCTCGCCTCGGCCCCCGATGCGCTCGATTTCATCATGCGATCGATCGAGACGGCGGGCTATCGGCCGGGCCAGGACGTGTTCCTCGCGCTCGACTGCGCCTCCACCGAATTCTTCAAGAACGGCGCCTATGCGATGGAAGGCGAGGGGCGGACGCTCGGTTCGGCCGAGATGGTCGACTATCTCGCCGATCTGTGCGGCCGTTATCCGATCCTTTCGATCGAGGACGGCATGGCCGAGGATGATTGGGACGGCTGGAAGCTGCTGACCGACCGGCTCGGCGGCACCGTCCAGCTGGTCGGCGACGACGTGTTCGTGACCAACCCCGAAATTCTGGCACGCGGGATCGAGCGTGGCGTCGCCAATTCGCTGCTGGTGAAGGTCAACCAGATCGGATCGCTGACCGAGACGCTCGAGGCCGTGTCGATGGCCCAGCGCGCCGGCTACACCGCGGTCCTGTCGCATCGTTCGGGGGAGACCGAGGATTCGACGATCGCCGACCTCGCGGTCGCCACCAACTGCGGCCAGATCAAGACCGGCAGCCTCGCCCGGTCGGACCGGCTCGCCAAGTATAACCAGCTGATTCGGATCGAGGAGGAGCTGGGCAATGTCGGCCGCTATGCCGGCCGCGACGTGCTCCGCGGTCGCCGCGGATAGGCGTTCGGTGCCGCCCGGCGCGGCCCTTGGGGCAGGCCGGGCGGAACGAATTGTGAACCTGATCGAAGCGGAGTAGATTTTCGAGCATCTCTCCGCAACTTATTCACGTGCCGTCGAATTTCGCCTTGCCTTGGCGAGTCGTTAGTGATTCTGTGCGGGCGTGCAGCGCTTCCGATCCACCTCCTCGCTCATCCGCTCCGCCGCCGCCCCGGCGCTGGCCTTGCTGGTGATCGCCAATTTCGCCGGCTACGCACTGTTCGGCGCCAACGGCATGTTCGCCTGGGGCGATTACAAGCGCTCGCTCGTCACCCGCAGCGCCGAGTTGCAGGTGATCCAGTCGCATCGCGACCGGCTCGCCCGCCGCGTCCGCCTGCTCGGCCCCAAGGTCGATCCGGATTATGCCGACGAGCTGATCCGCCGCGAGACCGGCCAGGTCCGTCCGGACGAATATATCATTCCGACCCGCTGATCGCCGCGGACGAGCGGATTGCCGCCGTTGCGGAATGTAGCCCGTGCGGCCTATAGATCATCTTCACGAGACCCCAGAAGGGAGGCTTAAGCCTTGGCCAGAGCATCACAGCCGCGCACAGCAGCCGGCGAATCCCCGCCGCCTCCTGCGCCGTCCGGCGCAAATCGCGAGCGCCCGGGCGAGCCGCAGCGCTTCGAGGCCGACAAGGCCCAGATGCTCGAATTCTACCGCCAGATGCTGCTCATCCGCCGCTTCGAGGAGCGCGCCGGGCAGCTTTACGGCCTCGGCCTGATCGGCGGCTTCTGCCACCTCTATATCGGCCAGGAAGCGGTCGCCGTCGGGCTCCAGTCGGCGCTGACCGTGGGCAAGGACTCGGTGATCACGGGCTACCGCGATCACGGCCACATGCTCGCTTACGGCATCGATCCCAAGGTCATCATGGCCGAGCTGACCGGCCGCGCCGCCGGCATCTCCAAGGGCAAGGGCGGATCGATGCACATGTTCTCGGTGGAACATGGCTTTTACGGCGGCCACGGCATCGTCGGCGCGCAGGTGTCGCTCGGCACCGGGCTCGGCTTCAGCCACAAATATAAGCAGGATGGCGGCGTCTGCCTCGCTTATTTCGGCGACGGCGCGTCCAACCAGGGACAGGTCTACGAAAGCTTCAACATGGCCGAGCTGTGGAAGCTGCCGGTCATCTTCGTGATCGAGAACAACCAGTATGCGATGGGGACGAGCGTCAACCGCGCCTCCTCCGAGGACCAGCTGTATCGCCGCGGCGAGAGCTTCCGCATCCCGGGGCTCCAGGTCGACGGCATGGACGTGCTCGCGGTGCGCGGCGCGGCGGAAACCGCGCTGGCCTGGACGCGCGCCGGCAAGGGCCCGATCCTGCTCGAGTTGAAGACCTATCGCTATCGCGGCCATTCGATGTCGGATCCGGCCAAGTACCGCTCGCGCGACGAGGTCCAGTCGGTGCGCGACAATTCGGATCCGATCGAGCAGGTGAAGCGCGATCTCGTGGCGATCGGCGTCGGCGAGGAAGAGTTCAAGGCGATCGAGAAGGAGATCAAGGCGGTCGTCACCGAGGCGGCCGCGTTCGCCGAGGAATCGCCCGAACCCGAGCTTTCCGAACTCTATACCGACGTGCTGGTGGGGCAATACTGATGCCGATCGAACTGAAGATGCCCGCGCTGTCCCCGACGATGGAGGAGGGCACGCTCGCCAAGTGGCTGGTCAAGGAAGGCGACGTCGTCAAATCGGGCGACATCATGGCCGAGATCGAGACCGACAAGGCGACGATGGAGTTCGAGGCGGTCGACGAGGGCACGATCAGCAAGATCGTCGTCCCCGAGGGCACCGACAATGTGAAGGTCGGCGCGGTGATCGCGCTGATCACGGGTGAGGATGAGGATGCGGCATCGCCCGCAGCCGCCACTTCGGCTCCGAACGCGCAGGCCGCACCTGCCGCCGTGGCCGCGCCCGAATCCGCGACGCCGCACCAAGTGGAAACCGGCGCGCGCGATCTGGTCGCCGCGGTCGAGCGGGCCGAGGTCGCCGATCCGGAAGTCCCCGCCGGGACCGAGATGGTGCGCACCACCGTCCGCGAGGCGCTGCGCGATGCGATGGCCGAGGAGATGCGGGCGGACGACCGCGTCTTCGTGATGGGCGAGGAGGTTGCCCAGTATCAGGGGGCGTATAAGGTTACCCAGGGGCTGCTCGACGAATTTGGCGAGCGCCGCGTGATCGATACGCCGATCACCGAAATGGGCTTTGCCGGCCTCGGCGCGGGCGCGGCGATGGGCGGGCTCAAGCCGGTCGTCGAGTTCATGACGTTCAACTTCGCCATGCAGGCCATTGACGCGATTATCAATTCCGCCGCCAAGACGCTCTATATGTCCGGCGGTCAGATCAAGCCGTCGATCGTCTTCCGCGGGCCCAACGGCGCGGCGGCGCGGGTCGGCGCGCAGCATAGCCAGAATTTTGCGCCCTGGTATGCCAGCGTTCCCGGGCTGATCGTGATCGCGCCTTATTCGGCAGCGGACGCCAAGGGGCTGCTGAAGGCGGCGATCCGCTGCGAGGATCCGGTCGTGTTCCTGGAGAATGAGCTGCTCTACGGCCAGAGCTTCGACGTGCCCAAGCTGGACGATTACGTCCTGCCGATCGGCAAGGCGCGGATCGTGCGCGAGGGCAAGGACGTGACGCTGGTCAGCTACACGATCGGCGTCGGCGTCGCGCTCGATGCCGCGGCGAAGCTCGCCGAGGAGGGGATCGACGCCGAGGTGATCGATCTGCGCACGCTGCGCCCGCTCGACACCAAGACGGTGCTGGCGAGCCTGGCCAAGACCAACCGCATGGTCGTGGTTGAGGAAGGCTGGCCGGCCTGCTCGATCGCCTCCGAGCTGATGGCCGTGGCGATGGAGCAGGGCTTCGACGATCTCGACGCGCCCGTGCTCCGCGTGACCAACGTCGACGTGCCGATGCCCTATGCCGCCAACCTCGAGAAGCTGGCTTTGCTCAAGGCGGCGGATGTGGTGACGGCGGCGAAGAAGGTCTGCTACAAATAAACGCTGATCCTCCTCGTGCCGGTGGGCGCGGGGAGGGTGGCGTTCGGCGGGTCCGATCTGGACGCCCACGCGCCTGATTCCGTCCCGGTCCGTGGAGGCTCCGCCAGCGTAGTCAGGCCGTCGAAGCTCAGGCCGTCGAAGCCTCAGGCCTCGGCGCTCAGGCCTCGGCGCTTAGGCGCTATAGATGCTGCAGGAGGATATCCTCGACGCGGCGAGATTGCTGCCGTTCTTCAGGCTCTGGTCGGTCCGCTGGCGCGCGTTGAAGGCGCTGGTGTAGCGAAGCGTTCGTGCGCCCAGCAGCCGGTTGCCGACGATCGGCCGATAATCGTACACGACTTCCACGAACATCACCGCGGTGCCGGGCAGGGCCGCGATCTGATTGTCGGCCGGGCCCATGCCCTTCAGGCTCGAGTCGCTGTTGCCGGCACCTTCCAGGCCATAGCTCGACGTGACCGCCTTCTTTCCGGAGCAGCGCTGCCAGCGAATCCACTGTCCGGTCTTGGCGCCATTCTGTTCGAGGCTCGACAGGATGATGCGGCCATTGTCGGCGAACTGCACGCCCGCGCCCATCAACTTGGCGCCGGTCATCAGCTCATTGATATCGGCCTCGTCGATCGAATCGCGCACGCGCCCGGCATTGTCCGCCACCGCCATTGCGATCTGGCTGCAGCGGATGCTGCTGATCGCGTAATTCGCGACCTCGATGCCACCCAGGCCCAGGGTGAGCAGTACGGGCAGGGTGATCGCGAGTTCGACGAGCTGGACGCCGCGCTGATCGGCGCGAAGCCGCTCGAACATCCGGCGGAACGAAGGCGTCATACGCAGACCTCCGGGGGCGTGGTCTGGGATCCGAAAGGCTGGTTGCGCAGCACCGTGTTGGCGGTGATCGTCTCCGTACTCGCCAGCCCGAGGAACTTGCCGAGCGGGACCAGCCGCGGGAACGTCACCGTCACCTTGTAATAGATGATGTCGTCCGAGCTGCCGAGACCGGCCTTGCCGCGATCGCTGTCGTAGCTTCCGGTGCGATTATCGTCCTGGAAGCAATCGCCGGCGTCGATCTTGCCATTCTGGTTGGCATCCTGCGTGATCTTCTCCGGCTTGCCGACCCCGGAGAATTCATAATAGCTCTTCTTGTCGACCTTGATCGTCGCGTTCTTGGAAAAGGCGACGAGCTGGCTGGTGACGAACGCATCGATGTTGGCGCTGTTGACGCCGCCGACGGTGGCCCGGCGCGCCGCCTTGTTGATCGTGCCCTCGACCACGACCTCGAGATAGAGCCGGTAGCCGAAGTCGATGATCACCAGCAGCACGAGCACGAGCGGCGCGGCGACGAGGGCGAACTCGACGACGTTGACGCCGCGCTGATCCCGGCGGAGCCGACGCAGGATGTGGCGCAGGGCGTTCACTGGGTCAGCCTCAGCGCGCCGATGTTCTTGCCGATCTCGACGAACTTGCTGCTCAGGTCGGTGGAAGTGGAGGAGGTCGACGCCTGGGCCGCGCTGCTGGCGCAGGCGGTGAGATCCGAATCGAGGGCCTGGGCGAAGGCGACAACCCAGATCGACACGCCGATATTCTTCGCCGCGGCGCACATCATCCGGAAGCGCTGCTTGTGCCGATTGTCGCTGTCCGTGTCGTTGACGTAGCCGCCGGTGACCCGCTTGTCCCACTTCTCCATCCCGTAGGTATGGTAGAGGGTCGCGCCGGTATCGGTCATGCCGTCGGTCATGAAGATGATGTACCGGCTGACGGGGAAATTATTGTAGGTCGACGGATTGTTCGCGCCGAAGATGCCGTTCGGCGAGATGAAGCGCGCGCCCCAGATCATGCCATTGTCATGATAGGTGCCGCCATCCGCCCGGAGCGTATCCAGATAGTCGTTCAGATCGGTGCGGGTCCAGCCGGTCAGGCGGCGCGCCTCCGTCGGGCAGGCGACCTGGGGCGCAACGCCGGTATCCTGGTTGAACACCACCTCGGGCCAATAGGGCGCCCATTTGGTCGCCTTGGTCGCGGTCGGCACGAGATCGGTGTTGAGATCGTTCGCGCCCGATGGGATCGCCGTGCCCGAGGTCGCGGTGATCGTCGAGACGGTCTCGCGTTCCTCGATGCAGCCGGCCCACTTCACGATCTTGCTGGCGCCGCCAATCAACGGAGCGACATCGACGTTGTTCTTGCTCGCGTCGGTCGAGACGTAGTTGGAGACATCCAGCGACCGCTGCAGGAGCGGGTAATAGACGCACTGGCCGGTACTGCCGTTCGTCGTGTAGGTGCCGTTATAGCTGTTGCGGCACGTCGAGCTGCTCATCGACGTCGATGTGGAAGTGGTCGCGGCGCGCGAATAATAGTTCCAGGTATCGCTGACGATGTAGCTGCTGTTGACGGCCTGCACGACCTTGCCGACGTTGACCCCGCTCGAATAGGGAACGATGCCATAGCGCAGCCTTAGCCCGGCTGCGGCAAGCTGGGTCTGGACCGGTGCGAGTTCATCGTAGAGCGCCAGCACCGCCGATCGCAGCGCCTTGATCTTCGAGCTGGTCTTCTCGGTGCTGTTCGAGCAGCTGGTCTCCGTCGTGGCGCACAGCATCGAGCCGGTGGTATCGAGTACCAGGACGATATCGGTGTTCACGAAATCCTGCTTGGCATAGCAGGTCACCTCCAGCGGCAGGGACTGGAAGCCGAATATCTTCATCACCGTGGTCGGCAGCGTCGTCGTCGCCGATACGGTGACCGTCGAATTGGCGGCGCTGCCCACGACCGGCTTGAACCCCTTGGCCTTGAACGCGGCGGTGCCGGCCTGGCCATCGGTGCCGATCGGGAAATTGAACTTGAAGAACTTTTCCGCCTCGGCCGACACGGTCGAATCGACGACCCCGGCGGTCATCGCCCGCCGTCCGGCAAGCGCCGCGGCGTCGCACGCCTGTTGCATGCGCGACTGGGCGAGATAGCCACGGCCCATGTCGATGCCCGAGCCGATCAGCGCCATCAGCGGCAGCAGCGCGGCGGCGACCAGGATCAGCGTGTTGCCGCGTGTATCCCGCGCAAGCCGGGCGAGGATCCCGCCCTGGCCGATCCGCCCCCGCCGCCGAGCAATCCGGTTCTGTCGCGCGCTTTTCATTGGCTGAGTGCTGCCGCAAAAGGGCTAACATTCCGTTCACGAACCGTAGCTAATGCGAGCGGTAACCACGTTCCGGTCGGGCTTGCGCGGCGGCGGCGGACGGGCTTTAGCGGGATGCGATGATGCCGGCCGATCCAGAGCGCGCCTTGACGATCGCCTATGCTCCGGCAGCGCTCCGCGCCGGCCTGTCGGCCTTGTGGCGGCTCGACGAGCGGCTGGCCGCGGTGGTGGCGGCAACGCGGGACGATCGGATCGGCGAGATCCGGCTTGCCTGGTGGCGGGAGTCGCTGGAGCGGCTCGACACCGCTCCGCCACCCGACGAGCCGATGCTGCGCGAGGCTGCCGCCATACTCCTGCCGCTCGGGCTGAGCGGCACCGGCCTCGGCCAGATCGCCGATGGTTGGGCGGCGCTGCTCGAGCCTTCGCCGTTGAGCGACGACGCCCTCGTCGCCCATGCCCGGCAACGGGGCGGCATCCTGTTCGAACAGGCGGGGACAATCCTCGGCGCGCAGCACGGCGAACTCGGCAATGAACTCGGCCATGCCGGGGAAGGCTGGGCGCTGGTCGATCTCGCCTGGCACGTCCGCGACCCCGCGACCGCGGAGCGGGCGTTGACGCTGGCGCGGTCGCGGCTGGCGGGGCTTGCCGGGCTGCGCTGGCCGAAGGCGCTGCGGCCGCTGGGCGCGCTGGCGGTGCTGGCGGCACGCG
>JAQGKS010000240.1 GCA_028289965.1 Sphingomonas bacterium | reverse complement strand
TGGCGGATCGCGGCGATGCCTGCCGCGGCCGATCCGTTCCATGCCCGCGCACCGGGCCGCTGGCGGGTCCACGCCGATCTCACCCGCCGCCGCGACGGGCCGCCGGGCCGATGGATATTGGAGCAGGACGATGGGACGAACCGTCTCCGTCTGGCTGACCGACTGGCCGATCACGGTCTGGTCGCGGACGGCCGGACGTTCGCCGCCGCCTGAAGACACGCCCTTTGCCCTGGTCGAGCGCGGTCCGCGCGGGCTCGCTTTGCGCGCGCTCAACGCCGCGGCGCGGGCGCATGGCCTGTCGCGGGGGAAGAGCCATGCCGATGCCCGGGCGATCCTGCCCACCCTCGTCAGCCATCCGGCCGAGCCCGAGCGCGAGGCAGCCGCGCTCACCCGCCTGGCCTTGTGGTGCGAACGCTGGTCGCCGACGGTGGCGATCGATGGCGACATGCCGGGGCTGGAGGGGCTGTTCGTCGATCTCGGCGGCGGCGCGCACCTGTTCGGCGGCGAGAAAGGCGCGCTCCGCAGCATCGGCTCGGCCCTCGGCCATGCCCGCATCGCCGCGCGGATCGCCATTGCCGACGGCCCGGGTGCGGCCTGGGCGATGGCGCGTTTCTCGGGCGGCAATGCCTTGATTGTCTCCCCCGGCGGCGCGCGGGAAGCGCTGGCGCCGCTGCCGATCGAGGCGCTGCGGGTGGATGGCGATACGGTGCGCCTCGCCCGCCGCTTCGGATTCCGGCGGATCGGCGATCTCTATGCGATGCCGCGCGCCGGCCTCGCCCGCCGCTTTCGGGGCAGCGCGGGACTGGCGCTGGTCACCCGCCTCGACGCCGCGCTGGGGATCGAGCCCGAGGCGCTGCGTCCGCACCGCGCCGTCCCGCGCCACCGCGTCACCCGCGCCTTTGCCGAACCGCGCACCGACATGGCCGGGATCGCCACCGAACTGGCCGGGCTGGCCGATGCCCTGGTCGCCCGGCTGGAGCCCGATGGCGTCGGCGCCCGCGCGCTGACCCTCGCCGGTTTCCGCAGCGATGGCGGGCGGACGGCGCTGTCCATCCGGCTCGGCGCGCCTTCGCGCACGCCCTCGATCTGGCTGCGGCTGTTTCGCGAAAGGGGGCTGGACCGGCTCGACATCGGCTTCGGCGTCGACGCGCTCGCCCTTGCCGCCGACATCGTCGAGCCGCTCGACGAAAGCCAGCCCCAGCTCGACGGAGAGGAGGAGGGCACGCGCGGCGAGCTGGTCGCGTTGATCGATCGGCTGACCGCGCGGCTGGGCGAGGATGCGGTGCTCGCCTCGCGCGCGCGGGCCAGCTGGCTACCCGAACGCGCGATCCGCTGGGGCCCGGCGCAGACCGCGCCCGATCCTTGCCCCGCCGACCTGCCCGGCGATCGCCGCGCCCGCCCGATCCTGCTGTTCGACCCGCCCGAGCCGATCGTCCCCACCGCCGCCGAGGTGCCGGACGGCGCCCCCGCCGCCTTCACCTGGCGCCGCGTGCTGCGCCGCGTGACGCGATCGGAGGGGCCGGAACGGCTGTCCCCCGAATGGTGGCGGGGGATCGGGCCGCGCACGCGCGATTATTACCGGGTCGAGGATGAACGCGGCATCCGCTACTGGCTGTTCCGCGAAGGGCTTTACGGCTGGGAGGATCAGGCCGGCGCCCGGCCGCCCGGCTGGTGGCTCCACGGCCTCTTCCCATGAACCCCGCCGATGGCGCGCCGGCTTATGCCGAGCTTGGCGCGATGAGCAATTTCAGCTTCCTCGAGGGCGCATCGTCCCCCTCGCACCTGATCGAGCAGGCGGCCCATGTCGGCATCGCCGCGCTGGGGATGGCCGATCGCAACAGCCTGGCGGGGGTGGTGCGCGCGCATGTCGCGGCGAAGAAAGCGGGGGTCCGCCTGCTCGTCGGTTGCCGGCTGAGCTTTACCGACGGCACCGATCTGATCGTCTTCCCGCGTGATCGCGCCGCGTATGGCCGGCTGTGCCGCTTGCTCTCGCTCGGCAAGAGCGAGGCGGTGCCGCAGGCGCGACCCTCCGCCACGATCCTGCCCTTCCGCTCCCTGCACGACAGCCAGGACAGCCCCACGGCCGCGCACCCCGCCTGCTCGGGAGACTCCAGCCCCGCCGACAAGGACGGGGAGGACGCCGCCCCGCGCATCGCCAAGGGCGATACGATCCTGTCCTTCGATCAGGCGTGCGCGCTGGGCGCGGGCATGATCGCGCTCGTCCCCACCCCCACCGACCCCGATGCCGCCTTCGAGGCGCGGCTCGCCGCCTGGGCGCGGGGCTGGCCCGATCGGATATACCTCGCCGTCGCCCCCTTGTGGCGCGGCGACGATCGCGCGCGGATCGCCCGCCTGGCGGCGCTGGCCCGCCGCGCGGGCGTGGCGATCGTCGCCAGCAATGCCGTGCTCTACCATCATCCCGATCAGCGGCCGTTGCAGGATGTGCTCGCCTGCATCCGCGAAAAGGTGGTGATCGATCGCGCCGGCTATCTGCTGGAGGCCAATGCCGAACGCTATCTGAAGCCGCCCGCCGAAATGGCCCGCTTGTTCCGCGGCCATGCCGATGCGATCGCCCGCACGATCGAGATCGCCGACGCCTGCCGCTTCTCGCTCGACGAGCTGGCCTATCAATATCCCGACGAACCCGTGCCGCATGGCTGGACCGCGTTCCAGCACCTCGTCCGGCTGAGCTGGCACGGCGCGCGCGGCAAATGGCCCGCGGGCATGCCGCCGGGGATCGAGCGGACCATCACCAAGGAACTCGGGCTGATCCGCAAGCTCGGCTACGCCAATTATTTCCTTACCGTGCACGACATCGTCGCCTGGGCGCGGGCGCAGAACATCCTGTGCCAGGGGCGCGGATCCGCCGCCAATTCGATCGTCTGCTACTGCCTCCACATCACCGCCGTCGATCCGACCCAGCAGGACGTGCTGATCGAGCGGTTCATCTCCGCCGAGCGCCGCGAGCCGCCGGACATCGACGTCGATTTCGAACATGAGCGGCGCGAGGAGGTGATGCAGTATATCTACCGTCGCTACGGGCGGGATCGCGCGGCGATCGTCGCCACCGTCATCCATTATCGCCCGCGATCGGCGATCCGCGACGTCGGCAAGGCGCTCGGGCTGACCGAGGATGTCACCGCGCGGCTCGCCGACACGATCTGGGGCTCGTTCGGGCGCGAGATCGAGGAGGCCCATATCGATCGCACCGGGGTCAACCGCGCCGATCCGCGGCTGGCGCTGGCGATCGATCTTGCCCGCCAGCTGCTCGACTTCCCGCGCCATCTTTCGCAGCATGTCGGCGGCTATGTGCTGACCAAGGGGCCGCTGATCGAAACCGTGCCGATCGGCAACGGCGCGATGGCGGATCGCACCTTCATCGAATGGGACAAGGACGATATCGACGCGCTCGGCATCATGAAGGTCGATATCCTGGCGCTCGGCATGCTGACCGCGCTGCGCAAGGGGTTCGATCTGATCGCCTCGGCCTACGGCCCGCGCCGCACCCTCGACAGCATCCCGCGCGAACGGACCCGCGTCTACGACATGCTCTGCCGCGCCGACTCGCTCGGCGTGTTCCAGGTCGAAAGCCGCGCCCAGATGGCGATGCTGCCCCGGCTGCGCCCACGTGTGTTCTACGATCTGGTGGTCGAGGTCGCGATCGTCCGGCCCGGTCCGATCCAGGGCAATATGGTCCACCCGTATCTGCGCAACCGCACCCTGCGCCGCCAGGCCGAGGAGAGGGGCAAGCCGTTTGCGGTCGACTTCCCCTCGCCCGCGCCCGAACATGGCCCGCCGGATGAATTGCGCAACATCCTCGGCAAGACGCTGGGCGTGCCGCTGTTCCAGGAACAGGCGATGCGGATCGCGATGGACGCCGCCAAGTTCAGCGGCGACGAGGCCAACGAGCTGCGCAAGGCGATGGCCACCTTCCGCCGAGTCGGCAAGATCGGCACGCTCGAGAAGCGGATGGTCGGGCGGATGATCGCGCGCGGCTACGATGCCGAATTCGCCCATAATTGCTTCAGCCAGATCCGCGGCTTTGGCGAATATGGCTTTCCGGAAAGCCACGCCGCCTCCTTCGCACACCTCGTCTACATCTCGTCCTGGCTGAAATGCTATTTCCCGGAAGTGTTCGCCGCGGCGCTGCTCAACAGCCAGCCGATGGGCTTCTACGCCCCCGCCCAGATCGTGCGGGACGCGCGCGCGCACGGCATCGACGTGCGCCATCCCGATGTTTCGACGAGCGAGTGGGATTGCACGCTGGAGCCGGTGCCCCGGCGGCGGCGGCGCGCGGTACGGCTCGGCCTGCGGCTGATCGGCGGCTTTCGCCAGGATTGGGCGCATGCCATCGCCGGGGCGCGGCGCGAACGGGCCTTCGCCTCGCTCGACGATCTGCGCCGCCGTGCCGGGCTGCCCGCGCAGGCGCTCGACAAACTCGCCGCCGCCGACGCGCTCGCCTCGATCGATCTGTCGCGCCGCCAGGGGCTGTGGGTGGCATCGGGCCTGCCCCGCATCGCCCCGGCCCCCTTGTTCGCGGCCGCCGGGATCGAGGAAGGCGACGGGCTGCCGCCGGCGGCGCTGCCCCGGCTATCGGCGGGCGAGGAGGTGGTCGGCGACTATCAGGCGATCCGCCTGTCGCTAAAGGGCCATCCGGTCGGCTTCCTGCGCGACAGGCTGACCGCCGTGCGGGCGATCCCCGCCGCGGCGCTGGAGGAGACGCGCGATGGCCGCAAGGTCAGCGTCGCCGGGGTCGTCCTCGTCCGCCAGCGGCCGGGCACCGCCAAGGGCGTGGTGTTCATCACCATCGAGGATGAGACCGGGGTCGCCAACCTCGTTTTGTGGCCGAGCGTGTTCGAGGCATTCCGCCCGGTCGCGATGGGCGCGCGGATGCTGCTGGTCCACGGCCGCATCCAGCGCGCCGAGGGCGTCACCCATGTCGTCGTC
Source organism: Sphingomonas bacterium (assembly GCA_028289965.1). GTDB lineage: Bacteria > Pseudomonadota > Alphaproteobacteria > Sphingomonadales > Sphingomonadaceae > JAQGLK01. The sequence goes on along the minus strand of JAQGKS010000240.1, from coordinate 1,853 downwards.
GATCGGCTGGAGGATTGGGGCGCCGCGCTCGGCGATCTCAGCCACGCCGAGGCGCCCGCATCCGAAAGCGTGAGCCGGCGACACCCCCGCGACGTGCGCATCCTCCCCCAGCCCCGCGAGTTTCATTAGCCTCGCAGCGGATCGGGGCGCCGCCGCCTGGCCGTTCCCGGCTGCTTGAGCCGAAACCGAAACAATGCCACGATCCGCCCCGCCCTTCGCTGGAGACCGAAGATGCGTGCCTTGATGGTCTTGTTGCTTGTTTCCGGAACGGCAGGCCTGGCCGCCGATCCGGGCCAGCCGGCCGCGGCGCCGAAGGTCACGAAGGATTCGGTCGTCTGCCGCCAGCAGCTCACCACCGGCACGCGCATCCGCAGCAGCGAATGCCATCTGAAGTCCGAATGGGTCGAGATCGACCTCGCCCGCCGCAAGCAATATGAGGAACTGCAGCGGCGCATGGCGAGCGGGGCGGGCGCCGATCGGCCGCCGAGCAACTCGGCCTATACGCGCTAATCCCGTCCCGCCAGCCACCGCGCGGCGGCTTCGGGTGTCGCCTTGCCGGCATCACGATCGACCATGTAATTGGCCTGCCGCATCCGATCGACCGGGATCGATCCGATCAGGGGGCGCAGCGCGCCAAGGAAACGGGCATCGCGCACCCGCCCCGGCGCGACCAGCAGCAGCGCGTCATACGACGGCACCGCGCCCTTGGGATCGCCAAGCACGATCAGCCCGTCCGCCGCAATCCGCCCGTCCGATGAGAAGGCCGAGATCACGTCCGCCTGCCCGCTCTCCAGCGCGCGGTACATGAAGGTCGGGCTGAACGGCCGCATCGCCTGGAACGACAGGCCGTAGGCGTCGCGGATCGTCTTCCATTCGGGCCGGTCGAGAAATTCGAGGTCGGCGCCGAGCACCAGCCGGGGCGCCTTGTCCGCCAGGTCGGCAATCGTCGCGATCCCCAGGCGGCGGGCGGCATCCTGCCGCATCGCCAGCGCATAGGCGTTCTCGAAGCCGAGCGAACCGACCAGCCCGGTCTTCGGCCCCGCCGCCATCCACCGCGCGATGCCGTCGATCATCTGCCCGCGCGGAACGACATCGGTCCGCCCCATCGCATTGCCCCACAGCGTACCCGAATAATCGACATAGACGTCGATATCGCCCTGCTCGAGCGCCCGGAACGCGACCGCCGATCCCAGCCCCTCGCGATAGCGGACACGGTAGCCGGCATCCTCCAGCCGCGCGCCGATCACGCGGGCGAGAATATATTGCTCCGAGAAATTCTTGGCCCCGATCGTCACCGTCGCGCGGCCCGGCACGAACGCCAGCCCCAGCGCCGCGATCAGCCCGGCCGCGATCAGCCCCAGCGGCACGATGATCCGCCAGCGAATGCGATCGCGCACCCCGCGCTCGACCATCCCGAGCAACAGGTCGGCCGCGATCGCCAGCGCCGCCGCGCCGATACAGCCGACCAGCACCAGCGCGATATTCTCGGTCTGCAGCCCGGCGAAGATCAGATTGCCGAGGCTCGCCGCGCCGACCGTCGTCGCCAGCGTCGCCGCCCCGATCGTCCATACCGCGGCGGTGCGGATGCCGGCCATCAGCACCGGCGCGGCGAGCGGCGCCTCGACCAGCCGGAGCCTTTGCCCGGCCGTCATCCCCAGTCCGTCCGCCGCCTCGACGATCGCCGGATCGATCCCGCTCAGCCCCGCCGCGCCGTTGCGCACGATCGGCAGCAGCGCATAGAGCGCCAGCGCCAGCAAAGACGGCAGGAAGCCCAGAGCCGGGATTCCACCGCCGACCAGCGCCGACAGCGCCAGCAGCAGCGGATAGAAGAGCGCGAGCAAGGCGAGGCCCGG
>JAQGKS010000224.1 GCA_028289965.1 Sphingomonas bacterium | reverse complement strand
CCGCTGGCGCAGAGCCGCGCCCCGTCGCGCCGCCGCAGCATCGCGGCGCGCAGCCGCCGTCCGAAGTCGAGCAGCCATTCGCGCCAGCCGATCCCGGGCGCGATCCCGCCGCGGGCCTCGGCATGGATCGCCGCAGCCATCAGCCCGAGCAGCTCGGCCTTGCCGCCGACGTGCCAGTAAAGCGCGGGCGCCTGCACCGACAGACGCGGCGCGAGCTTGCGCAGGCTGAATGCATCGATCCCGTCCTCGTCCAGCAAGGCGAGGGCGGTCGCAACGATCTGGGGTCGGTCCAGCTTCATGCCGCACCCCCTGCACGAACATCCCGGGCTTGACAATTTAACACTGTTAATCGATCTTCCCGCCAACGGGAGACGATGCCGATGAACTATGTTCGTAACGCCTGGTATGTCGCGGCCTGGGCCAATGAGCTGGCCCCCGGAACGCCCTCGGCGATCCGCATTCTCGACGATCCGATCGTTCTGTACCGAACCGAGAGCGGCCGGCTGGTCGCGCTGGAGGATCGCTGCGTCCACCGCCTCGCGCCGCTGTCGCTCGGGCGATGCGAGGGCGAGCGGCTGCGCTGCATGTATCACGGCCTGCTGTTCGAGCCGGACGGCCGCGTCGCGGAGATTCCCGGGCAGGACGTGGTGCCGGCGCAGGCGCGCGTCCGCCGCTATGCGGTGGCGGAAAAGCATAGCTGGATCTGGGTGTGGATGGGCGAGGCCGACAGGGCGGACGAGGCGCTGATCCCCAATGCCGTCGGGCTCGATCACCCGGACTATATCCTCGGTCACGGCCATCTCGATTATGCGGCCGAGGCGCGGCTGATCAACGACAACCTGCTCGATTTCAGCCACCTCTCTTATGTCCACGCCAACAGCTTCGGCGCGAGCGAGGATTGGGCGCGCGACCGGCCGAAGATCACCATGCTGCCGCGCGGCATCCGGTTCGAACGCTGGGTGCCGGCACAGTCCGGCTTCCGGTCAGGCGGCGGGCCGCCGGTCGATGCCTGGTCGACCTATGATTTCCTGCTGCCGGGCATCCTGCTGATGCCGAGCGCGAGCCATCCCGCCGGCACTGCCGAGAAATGCGGCTTCGGCCCGCCCGATCCCGCGCTGCCGGCCAGCGGGGTCACCTTCACCAGCCAGGCCGTCACGCCGCTGACCGACAAGACTTCGCGCTATTTCTTTTCGTGGGGCCCGCGTCGCGACTGCGGTGACGAGGCGATGCGCGACATGCTGATGGGCGTCGCCGCGATGGCGTTTGGCGAGGACAAGGTCATGATCGAGGCGCAGCAGCGGGTGATCGACACCACCCCCGATCCGCGGATCATGCCGATCGGGTCCGACAAGGGGGTCGTCTTGTTCAACCGCCTTGTCGACCGGATGGTGCGCGAGGAGCGGGAAGGCAACCGGGCCGCAGCCTGACGGGGCAGCGTCCGGCACTCCCGTGCAGCAATAGGGGATATGAGAAAGGCCGCCCGGATCGCTCCGGACGGCCTTTTATTTGGTGCAGTGCGTGACGATTAGTCGCGCGCTGGTTCTTCCTCATTGTCCGTGGCGATTTCGCCCGGTTCCGCGTTCGGATCATAATCCTCGGTGAAGCCGGTCTCGTCACGTTCGAACATCGAAGCCATCACGTCGACGCCCTGGGACTGAAGCTCTGCTTCCTCCGGCGAGCGGGCAACGTTGACGTGGATCGTCACCGACACCTCGGGGTGCAGCTGGATCTTGACGTCGTGCAGGCCGAGCGTCTTGATCGGGCGATCAAGGACGATCAGGTTGCGGCTGATCTTGATGTTCTCGGCATCCAGAGCATCCGACAGATCGCGTGCGGAGACCGAGCCGTAAAGCTGGCCGACGTTCGACGACTGCCGGATCAGCGTCACCGTCTTGCCGTTGATGCCGGTGGCATCGGTTTCGGCGGTGGTGCGACGGGCGGCGTTGTCCGCCTCGATCTGGGCGCGGTTACGCTCGAAGACCTTGCGGTTTGCTTCGTTGGAACGAAGCGCCTTCTTGCGCGGCAGGAGATAGTTGCGGGCGTAGCCGGCCTTGACGGAGACGACGTCCCCGATCTGGCCCAGCTTCTCGACTCGTTCGAGCAGGATCACGTCCATGTGCGTGCCCTCCTTACTTCACGATGTAGGGGAGAAGCCCGATGTGACGGGCGCGCTTGATCGCCTGGGCGAGTTCGCGCTGCTTCTTGGCGGAAACCGCAGTGATGCGGCTGGGAACGATCTTGCCACGCTCGGACACGAAGCCCTGCAGCAGACGAACGTCCTTATAGTCGATCCGGGGAGCATCCTTCGCGGAAAAGGGGCAGCTCTTGCGGCGGCGGAAAAACGGGCGTGCCATTGTCTATCCTCCTCAGGCCGCGTCGCGGTCTTCGCGGTCGCGGCGGGGGCGATCCTCGCGCGGGCGGTCATCGCGCGGACGATCGTCACGATCACGGCCACCGCGGCGGTCGCCACGATCCCCGCGCTCGCTGCGCTCGTTACGGCGCATCATCGCCGACGGACCGGCTTCGTGCGCATCGACACGGATCGTCATGTAGCGGATCACGTCTTCGTTGATCGCGGTCTGACGCTCCAGCTCGGCAACGACGGCGGCAGGCGCGTCGATCTCGAGCATCACGTAATGTGCCTTGCGGTTCTTCTTGATCCGATAGGCAAGGCCACGCAGGCCCCAGGTCTCGGTCTTGACGACCTTGCCCTGTCCTTCGGTCACGATCCTGGTAGCAGTTTCTGCCAGCGCGTCGACCTGGCCTTGGGCCAGGTCCTGACGGGCGAGAAACACATGCTCGTACAACGGCATGCGGCAACGTCCTTCATGTTGGCCGATCGCTGACGCCGCACCATGCGGACGCCCCTCCGGCTTTCGTTCAAAAGCAAACCGGGGCGGAGAAGCAGTGCTTCCGCCCCAGCGGGGTGGCTATGGCGCAAAGCCGGCGGGCAGGCAAGGGGCGTGCTTGCCATCGCGTCGAGGGCCGCCTTATGGGCAGGCAATGCATCGCTACTGGATCGACTATCTCCGGCTGCTCGCCGCATTCGCCGTCATCTGCCGGCATGTAACCGGACCTGCGGTCGAGTTGCCCGCGGCAGTGGGCATGAACGCCTGGTGGTTCGCCAATGCGACGACCGCATTCTCACGCTTCTGCGTGCCCGCGTTCGTGATGATCACGGGCGCGCTGCTGCTCGGTCGCGAGAGTGATCCGCTGGCGTTCTATCGGGCCCGCGTCGGCCGGCTGGTGCCGGCGTTGCTGTTCTGGTTCCTCTTCTATCTCGTCTTCAGTTATTATTCGAACCCCGTGATCGCCACCGGTGGCTGGAAGCGATGGATCGCATCGACGATCTTCAACGGCCGGAGCCATTACCATCTCTGGTATCTGCCGATGATCCTGACGCTGATGCTGTTTGTGCCCTATCTCAACATGTTCCTGAACGGCCGCAAGCCGACCGGGCGCGAACTGGCATTGTTGCTGGTGGTGATGGCGCCCCTCCTGCTGCTTGCCCAGGTCGCGACGGCGCTGACCCACCTGACGGGCAAGGCGTTCGATTGGTGGGCGCTGTTCGTGCCCTTCTTCGCGCATCTGCTGCTGGGCTATGCGATCGTGCGATATCGCGAGAAGATCCGAATACCATCCCTGCTGCTGATGGCCGGCTTCCTCGGCGGCGTGCTTTACATCATGGCGTTCAACTTCGTGCTCATCTCCCGCGGACATGTCGCGACGGACTTTGTCGCGCTGCCCAACGCAAGCCTCGGCATCCTGATGATGACGGGCAGCCTGTTCCTGCTGGCCGCACGCAGCGAGGCGTGGTTGCCGCGGAGCGAACTTGTCCGGCGGCTCGGCGACTGCTCCTTCGGGATATATCTGATCCACCCGGTCTTCATCTGGCTTTGCAGCGTGCTGCTGGCGCCGCGTCTCGGCAGCGGCATCGCGTTCATGGCGGCGGCGATCGCCTTCACCGCGGTCGCCAGCGCGGCGACGATCGTCGGCTTGCGCAGGATTCCGGCTTTTCGCAGGATCAGCTAGCCGGCGGCGGGCGGGTTGCGTTCGGCGGCTCCGCTCCGTATCGCCCGCGCCCGACATTGGGGAGACCAGGATGCGCGCGTTCATTTTTCCGGGCCAGGGCAGCCAGGCGGTCGGCATGGGCGCCGGGCTGGCCGATGCGAGCGCGGCGGCACGATCGGTGTTCGAGGAAGTCGACGAGGCGCTGGGGCAGAATCTGTTCCGGCTGATGCGCGACGGGCCCGCCGACGATCTGACGCTGACCGAGAATGCACAGCCGGCGATCATGGCCAACGCCATCGCCACCTTGCGCGTGCTCGAGCGGGACGGCGGCATCCGTCTGGTTGAAAAAGCGGATTATGTCGCGGGCCACAGCCTGGGCGAATATAGCGCGCTGTGCGCCGCCGATGCGCTGGCGCTGCCGACCACGGCCAGGCTGCTCAAGCTGCGTGGCCGGGCGATGCAGGCGGC
>JAQGKS010000205.1 GCA_028289965.1 Sphingomonas bacterium | reverse complement strand
AACCTGATCTCCGGCGACCCCGTGTGGGAGCTTCGCACCCCCGCCCATTTCGAGCAGGCGACCAGCCTTGTCTCGCCGACCGATCTCCACCGGAGCGTTCGTGTCTCGACCGATCTGGCGCAGCATGCCGCCTGGCTTCAGGACTATGCCGACGCGGGTGCAGACGAACTCCTCCTCCACAATGTTGGCCGCAACCAGCGCCAGTTTGTCGAGGCGTTTGGATCTCGTGTCCTTCCACAACTTCGATGAGGAGGGGGAGAATGGACATCCGAAGGAAGTGGGGCGCTATGGGGGATGAGCGCCTCTCGCAGTTTGCAGCTCCTACACACCTGGGCGCTCACCAGCGCTGCCAGGTCCCAAGTCACTCACGCTAGTCGGTCAGATATTGCTCAGGGGATGTTTCATGCTCACCAACGCTTCCGCGTCGCCAGGCCCCATGTCGTCATCGGCAACTAATCCAACCACGGCCGCCTTCGTCATCGGCCTTGCGTTGAGCGGTTTCTTCGACGGCATCCTCCTCCACCAAGTGTTGCAGTGGCATCATTTCTTAAGCCTCGTCCCCGGGGACACGTTCCGCGACCTGCGTGTGCAGGTTTATGCCGACGGGCTCTTCCACGTCGCCGTATATGCTATCGCTGTGAGTGGGCTCTGGATGCTCTGGCGCGCCAGAGCATCCTTGGACCGACCGGGCCAGGGGCGGCGCATCATTGGAGGCGCGGCCTTGGGATTTGGCGTCTGGAACATTGTGGATGTTGGCTTCTTCCACTGGGTCCTGGGTATCCACCGCATCCGCGTGAACGTCCCGAACCCCATGGCCTATGACCTCGCCTGGTTCTTGGGCCTCGGCGTTGCCGTTTCCCTCGTCGGTCTCAGGATACTCAGGAGCAAGAATGGCGGAAGCACAGGCGGATCTGGCCATGCCGCCGCCGTCGGCGTCGCAGTCGCGCTCCTTTCGGCTGTCCCCGTCGCAAACATCGAGGCGCCCGACAGCAATACGCTGATCGTGTTCCGGCCGGACGTGGGGCCGGCACAGGCGATCAACGCGATCATGGCTGCAAATGGCGCAATCGTGATGATGGATCCACGGGCCGGCTATGCCGTCGTCCGACTGCCCGGCGGAGCATCGACCCTGCCCCTTTACCGCGCAGGTGCGCTAATGGTGTCGCGGTCTCCGGGACTCGCCGGATGCCTTGCTTTTACGAAATTTGCGTGATGCGGACGCCCGCACTCAGCCTCTCACGGCTCTGCCACATCGGTCAGGGAAGCATCGGGAACAAGTAACCCTGGCCCAATAAACGGAACCTGCGACCTTCTGGATGTTTTAGTTGGCGATCGGACGATTGGAGACACGCCATGTCATTTCTGGACAAGCTTGTTGCCGCAGTAGTTCCGCCGGAGAGCGAAGCGACGCGCCTAGAGGCAAGGGCGCGCGCACGTGCAGAGGCCGCCGCGGGGAGCTGGTTCTCGGTAGTCTTGGATCATCACGAACAGATCGAAGTCGCGTTCGAAGCGGTCAGGGCTGCGGGAGACGCAGGCTCGCGCAGGGCTGCACAGAAGTGGCTTGCTGCGGTGTTGACCGGTCACGCCAACGCGGAGGAGACGGTGCTGTATCCCGCCCTCGCCGACGCCGGTCACAAGACGCACGCGGGCATGGCCTATGAAGAGCAAGCGATGACCAAGATCCAGCTCGCGCTACTGGAGAAGCTTGAACCGATGAGCCAGGCTTTCATCGATAAGCTCGAGCATATCCGCGGTGCAGTCACGCACCACATGTACCAGGAGGAGAGTGACTGGTTCCGCGAACTGCAGGCAGAGGTTCCAGGTAGGGATCAGGCGCACCTTGCCGAGCGGTTCCAGGAAGAGATGAGTCGCTATCTTGGCAGCGCGCAAACGCCCGCCGCCAGCCTCCGCGTCTAAGCGTCCGTGCGCATCCACCATCTGAACTGCGGCACCGATTGCCCGCTGGGCGGTGGGTTGTTCGACGGCCGGAGCAAGGGGCTGACCGGACACCTCGTCTGTCATTGCCTGCTTATCGAAACGGACACACGTGGACTCGTCCTGATCGACACAGGCTATGGTCTGCGCGATGTCGATCATCCCCATCGACGACCACATCCGCGCATCACGCGGGCAATGCGCGCGATGCTCAACATCAAGCTGCGCGAAGAGGAGACGGCAGTCCGTCAGATCGAGGCGCTCGGCTTTTCCGCAAGAGACGTGCGGCATATCGTGCTCACGCACTTGGACTTCGATCATGCCGGCGGCCTCGAGGATTTCCCAGAGGCGACCGTGCACCTGATGGAAAAGGAATGGTCGTCGGCAACCGGTCCCCGCAACGGCTTCGTGCTCCGCAATCGTTATCGTCCAGCTCAGTTCGACGAAATCCGGAACTGGCGCCGCTACGGTGTGCAGGGCGAGACCTGGTTCGGTTTCGACGCGGTGCGTGACCTCGAGGGGTTGCCGCCGGAAATCCTGTTGGTGCCGCTGCCAGGCCACACCTGGGGTCACGCAGGTATCGCGGTCCGCAAGGCGGATGGGTGGTTGCTCCACGCCGGCGACGCCTATTTCTACCGGGGCGAGGTGCGGCAACCGGAGCGCCAATGCACCCCGGGCCTCCGCGGCTATCAGACGATGATGGAAGTCGATCGCAAACTCCGCCTCGACAATCAGGAGCGGGTGAGGCGGCTGTCGATCGAGAAGCGCAGCGAATTGAGCGTGCTGTGCGCCCACGATGTCGTTGAATTCGAGCATGCAGCGGCGGGACGGTTGCTCTAGATCATTCGGCGCGGCCCGGCGAGCCTACTGCCCAACGCATACTCGGCACTGAACCAGACCGACACTGGATCCGACACTGGATCCGTCCCTACATCGGCTGCAACCCAACGTAGACCCGACTGGTTGACAGGACCGTGGCCTTACTTGTGGCCGCCATGCCCAGCGTTCTGCCCGCCGGTGCGGCTAGGGCTATTCTGGCTGTTGTCCTGCTTCTTGTTACCGCCGACATCCTCCTTTCCGTTCTTGTGGAAGTCACCTTTCTTTTTATGGTCCGTCATAGCATCGTCTCCGTCTAAGGCCTCAACCCTTCGCCTGCCGCACGTCTCAACAACGCCGAACCCTCACGGCGATCGCTGTAGCGGCGGCTGACGGCGGCCAGCACGCCGCATTCCCAAGACTAGTCCGGATCAGCCGCCGCCGCTGTTACCGCCCCCGCCGCTCTTGCTGCCGCCCGAGCGCCCACCGCCGCCTTTGCCCCCCGTAGTCTTGCTCTTCGCGCCCGAGCCGTCGTCGCCGCCCTTGTCGGTAAGGGCACCCGGGTTACCGCCGGCACCTTTCTGAGCCATGATTCACCTCCGTCTAAATTCGATGAATAAGAACGAATCGATGCAGCTGGTGGTTCCTCTGCTAGTCCTGAGGATGACTCGTGGCCGGTCCGGCAACACGAGCAAGCCTGGAAGCCACTGGGTGGGCGCTCGATCAACAAGAGATGTCGAGTTCTCGAAAAGGAGGTAGGAGCCGGGGTGAGCCGCCACGCGCGGAAACCGGCGCAAGCGCGGTGTTCCGATGCCAAGGCAGACCGCTCCTGCGCTGAACCGCCATCAAGGCGCACCGGCCTCAGCTTGGAACGGCGCGACCGCGTGCCGCGCTTCGCCGTGACCAAGCTCAAGCGTCTGTCCCGAAAACATCAGCTTCCTCGTGACTCGCGGATAGTCTTTGGCGACCATCTGAAGCCGCCGGATGATTACCGACTTCCGCCAGCGAACGCGCATATTAACTTGGATTAGTTCTTCTTGTCTCCGCGACTTATCTTACGTTAGTGGAAGACTTGCGGATTTGTGACAGCGGGGCCGCATGACAAGTCTTCCCCAGCCGGAGCCGGAACCCGC
>JAQGKS010000084.1 GCA_028289965.1 Sphingomonas bacterium | reverse complement strand
CGGATCCGGCCGGTGAGCTTGGCGTCGTCGGCGTAGACGAGCGCGGCGCGCCACGCATAGCGCGCCTCGAAGCGGCGGCCGGCGGTCCAATAAGCATCGCCCAGATGCTCGTTGATCGTCGGCTCGGCCGGTTCACCCGCGACGGCGCGCTCCAGCATGGTGATCGCGCGCGGCACGTCGCCGCGCAGATAATAGGTCCAGCCCAGCGAATCGGTGATCGCCGCATCGTCGGGCTTGAGCGCGCTCGCCCGCTCGATCAATTTCTCCGCCTCGGCCAGATTCTCCCGCCGCTCCAGCTGCGCATAGCCGAGATAGTTGAGCGCGACCGCCTGATCGGGGGCGAGCTTGACCGCCTGCTTGAGGTCGGCGCGGGCGGCTGCCCAGTCGCCCGCGGCATCGAACGCGCCGCCGCGCAGCATCAGCACGGTCCAGCGCGAATCGGCCAGCGCGGGATCCTTGTCGGTCATGGCCAGCGCGCGGCTATAGGCGTCGACCGCCTCGCGGTGCCGATCGAGATTGCCGAGCATATCGCCGACCCGGGTCAGATCGGCCAGAGAGGCGTCGGGCCGCGCCGCCGAGGCCATCGCCTCGGTCAGCGCCTCCTGCTGCTCGCCCTTGCGCATCAGCAGTTGCAGCCGCGCGAGGCGCACCATCTCGGCTGCCGGATCGTCGCTGCGGATCTTGCCGAGCGCAACCAGCGCGGCATCGGCATGGCCGATCCCGGCGAGGAGCTCGGCCGTCGCCAGCCAAGTCTGCGAATTTTCCGGCGCGAGGAAGGTCGCCAGCCGCGCCATCGTCACCGCCAGCGGCGTCGGCCGCTCCCGATTGACGTCGAGCGCGACCCGCACGAACAACTCCGCAACGCCTTCCGCCGCGCTATCGACCGCGCCCGGTATCTCGCCACCGGCGGCGATCCGCTCGCGCGCCGCGACCAGCATCCCTTCGCGGCCCTCGAGAAGCGTCAGCGCCGTCGCCCGGTCGCCATCCTCGGCGAGCTTGGCCGCCCCGGCGAGGCGCAGGCGCACGCCGCGCGCGCCGTTGGTGACGCTCAAGGCCCGGATCGCGGCCAGCCCTTCGGGGCGCCTGCCGGTGGCGAGCAGCATCAGCGCGCGATGTTCCCCGGAATAGGCGATTGCGAGCGATCCGCCCTTGCCGATCATCGCCAGCTTGGCCGTGGGATCCTTGTCGCCTGCGCCGAATGCGATCCACCCGCGCAGCACCGGCACGAGGAAGCCGAACAGGTCGTCGCTCTCGATCTGGTCGGTCGCGCGCGTCGCCGCCGTCCAATCCTTGGCGATCACCGCCCGCGCCAGCACCAGCAGCCGCGCATCCGGCGGCGGCACCTGCTGCGCCTGGAGCACGGCCACCGCGCGTTCGGCGAGCGGCCGGTTGCCGGCGAGGATCGCCTGGCGGAACGCCCGCAGCGCGAGCACCTCGTCAGTCGGCAGGACATCGAGCGCCGCGGCATAGCCCTGCGCCGCAAGATCGAGCTGGCCCGCCGCGTCGGCAGCGCGCGCGCGCACATAGCTGGCAGCGGCCAGCGCGCCCTCATCGCGCACCACCGCGGCCGCAGGGGTGGCGGCGGCGAGCATCGCGGTCGCGGCTAGAATGGCATTCAGGCGCATCAGTTGCTCCGTCGGCCCCCGCCGCCATTGTCGGCGCATCCGGCCGCCATCGCAAGCGGCCGTGGGGTTACATGTTGGGATAATTGGGCCCGCCGCCACCTTCGGGCACGACCCAGTTGATGTTCTGGGTCGGATCCTTGATGTCGCAGCTCTTGCAGTGAACGCAATTCTGCGCGTTGATCTGCAATCGCGGATCGCCTTCCTCCTGCCCGACGATCTCATACACGCCGGCCGGGCAGTAACGCTGCTCGGGCGCATCGTAGAGCGCGAGGTTGACGTCGATCGGCACCCGCGCATCCTTGAGCGTCAGGTGGATCGGCTGGTCTTCCTCATGGTTGGTGTTCGACAGGAACACCGAGGACAAGCGATCGAAGCTGATCACTCCATCGGGCTTGGGATAGGCGATCGGCTTGGCCATATCCTTGCGCCACAGCGACTTGGAATCGCGGTGATGCCCGAACGTCCACGGCAGCTTCAGCCCCAGCGCGTGGACCCACAGGTCGAACCCCGAATAGAGCGTGCCGACGAGCGGACCGAACCTGGCGACCGCCGGCTCGGCGTTGCGCACCGCCTTCAGCTCGGTCGCGATCCAGCTCGCCTGGAGCGTATCGACATAGGTCGACAGCTCGTCCCCGGCGCGCTCCGCCGCGATCGCCGCTGCGGCCGCCTCGGCGGCGAGCATGCCCGATTTCATCGCGGTGTGGGTGCCCTTGATCCGGGGCACGTTGACGAAGCCGGCCGAGCAACCGATCAGCGCGCCGCCGGGGAAGACCAGCCTGGGCACCGCCTGCCAGCCACCCTCGTTGATCGCCCGCGCGCCGTAGCTGACCCGGCGGCCGCCCTCGATGATCGCACGGATCGCCGGATGCTGCTTCCAGCGCTGAAACTCCTCGAACGGCGAGAGATGGGGGTTGCGATAGCCCAGCGCGACGACCAGCCCGAGCGCGACCTGGTTATTCTCTTGATGGTAGACGAAGCCGCCGCCGACTTCCTCGGTCAGCGGCCAGCCCTGGGTATGGATCACCCGGCCGGGCACATGCTGGTCCGCCGGAACGTCCCACAATTCCTTGATGCCGATCGCATAGACCTGCGGCTGGCAATCCCGCTCGAGATCGAACAGCCGCTTGACCTCCTTGGTCAGGCTGCCGCGCACGCCCTCGGCGAAGAAGGTATATTTGGCGTGGAGCTCCATGCCCGGCTGGTAATCGGGCTTGTGGGTGCCGTCGCGCGCCACGCCCATATCGCCGGTGGCGACGCCCATCACCGCGCCGGCTTCGTCGAACAGCACCTCGGCGGCGGCGAAACCGGGGAATATCTCGACTCCCAGCGCCTCGGCTTGGCCCGCCAGCCAGCGGCACAGATTGCCCAGGCTGAGCGTGTAGCAGCCCTTGTTGCTCATCATCGGCGGCAACAGCGCGTGCGGCATGCCGTATTTCTTGTCGCGGGTGAGCACCCAATGATGGTTTTCGGTGACCGGCACGGTCAGCGGGCTGTCCAGCTCGCGCCAGTCGGGGATCAGCTCGTCCAGCGCGATCGGATCGATCACCGCGCCGGACAGGATGTGGGCGCCGACCTCGGAGCCCTTTTCCAGCACGCAGACCGAAAGATCGGGGGAAATCTGCTTCAGCCGAATCGCGGCCGACAGGCCGGCGGGCCCTGCACCGACGACGACAACGTCATAGGCCATCGATTCACGCGCGGACATCCGCTTTGTTCCCTTTACGATCCAAACGCCGGTGCGGGTCGTCGCATTGTGGCAACGCCCCGGCAATAAGGCCGTGCCCAAAGATTGACTGCCGCGTCAACCGCGCTCGTAATTAGGGCGTTGCGGGTGGGGATTACCAATGGATATGCAAACCGGCGTGCTGAGCGCACTCGGCTGGTGGCAGGAGGCCGGGATCGACATGCTCGTCGATGACGCCCCGCGCGACTGGCTGCGCCCGATCGCGCCTGCCGCCCCTGCCCCCGCCGCGATCCCGGATCCGACCCCCGATCCGCTGCCGGCGACGATCGCCGCCCTCCATGCGCGGCTCGCCGCTCCGGGTCTCGTCGCCAACGCCGTGTCGCCGCGGATCCCCCCGTCGGGCGATCTCGCCTCCGGGCTGATGCTGCTCACCGACATGCCCGAAAGCCGCGATGCGGCCGCCGGCGAACTCCTCACCGGCGATGCCGGGCGTCTGCTCGACAGGATGCTCGCCGCGATCGGGCGCGATCGCGCGGCGGTCTATCTGGCGGCCATCGCGCCCGCCCGCCCCGCCGGGGGCCGAATCGCGGCGGAGGCGATCGGCGAACTCGATCGCCTTGCGCTCCAGCACGTGATCCTGGCACAGCCGAAGCTCTTGCTGTTGCTGGGCGACGCCCCGGCGCGGGCGATCCTCGGCCTCAGTCTTGCCGAAGCGCGCGGTCGTATACATGATCTTAACCAACGCGGGGCCACCGTGCGCGTCGTCGCCACCTTCCCGCCGCGCCATTTGCTGCGCGAGCAGGGCGCGAAGGCGAAGGCGTGGGATGACCTGCGAATGCTACTGGGGGAAATGACCCGATGATCAGGAAGCAGGGGATGCGGCGCATCGCCGCCCTCGTTGCGCTCGGCGTCGCCGCGCCGGCACTCTCCGCCAGCGAGACGCTGGGCAGCGCCGCGACCGCACCGCGGGCTGCGACCGCGGCCGTGCCGCAGCAGCTCAGCGCGAGCGATCGCACCGCCTATCGCGCGATATTCAGCGCGATTCGCGAGGGCCGCTGGGCCGAGGCATCCGCCGCGCTCGATGCCCGCCCCGACGGTTTGCTGACCTCGGTTGCCCGCGCCGAGCTCTATCTCGCCAAGGATTCGCCCAAGGTCGATCTCGATCCGCTCGTCGGGTTGATCGCCGCCGCCCCCGAGCTGCCCGAATCGGGGCAACTCGTGCGCCTCGCCAAGGCGCGCGGCGCCGAGGCGCTGCCCGAACTGCCGATGATCCGCGACATGGTCCGCCTCGCCCGCGCGCCGCAGCGTTCGCGCGCCCGCACCAACGCCCGCGATGCCGCCGCCGCCGCGCTCGGCGCGGCGATCGTTCCGCTGATCAAGGACGATCTGCCGAGCGATGCGGAAGCGTTGCTGATCGCCGCCGAGGGCGATCTCAGCAGCGAGGCGCGCACCGAATGGCGCCAGCGCGTCGCCTGGTCCTATTTCCTCACCGGCGACGATGCCGCCGCCCGCCGGCTGGCGGACAGCGCACGCGGCGATAGCGGCGAATGGGGCGTGCAGGCGGATTGGGTTTCCGGCCTCGCCGCGTGGCGCCAGAATGACTGCGCCGCTGCGTCCAACGCCTTTTCCGCGGTCGCCAGCCGCGCCCGCGACAGCGAGATGACCGCCGCCGGGCTGTTCTGGGCGGCCCGCGCCGACATGGCCTGCGGCCATCCCGAACGCGTCCAGGCGCGGTTGCGCTCGGCCAGCCGCCTGCCCGAGACCTTCTACGGCCTGCTCGCCCACGGCGCGCTCGGCACCGCCGTGCCCGCCCCGGCAATGCGGCCCGAGCTGATCGCCGGCGACTGGGACATGCTGGTGCGCCGCCCCAATGCGCGCCGCGCCGCCGCTCTCGCCGAAATCGGGGAGAGCGCGCTGGCCGACATGCTGCTGCGGCATCAGGCGCGGATCGGCGACCTCCAGGATCATGAGGCGCTGCTGCACCTCGCCGCCCGGCTCAACCTGCCGGCCGCGCAGATCTGGCTGGCGCAGAACGGCCCGGCCGGCGCGCGCGTGTCCGCCACCTCGCGCTATCCCGAGCCGGCGTGGACGCCGCAGGGCGGCTGGCGCGTCGACAAGGCGCTGGTCTACGCCCACACCCTCCAGGAATCGCAGTTCCGCACCGATGCGGTCAGCTCGGCCGGCGCGCGCGGGCTGATGCAGGTGCTGCCGTCGACCGCCGAGCTGATCGCGCGCAAGCGCGGCGAGACGGTCGACACCAGCACGCTGTACCAGCCCGCGGTCAACATGGCCTATGGCCAGGCCTATCTCGAACAGCTGCGCGACGGCGCCGGCACCGGCGGGCTGCTGCCCAAGGTGATCGCCGCTTATAATGCCGGCCCGGGTTCGGTGGTGAAGTGGAACGCGCGCAATCGCGACAAGGGCGATCCGCTGCTGTTCATCGAATCGATCCCGTTCGTCGAGACGCGCGGCTATGTCGCGATCGTGCTGCGCAACTATTGGATGTATCAGCGCCAGGCCGGCAACACGTCGCAGAGCCTGCGGGCGATGGCGCAATATATGTGGCCGCGCTTCCCCGGCCTGCCGGGCAAGACCGCGGTGCGGATCGATCCGTTGCGCGGAACGGCCAGCGCCGAATGATCGCCTGATGCCGATCGATGAAAGCAGGACGTTCCTGCCGGTGCGGATCGCGGTGCTCACCGTGTCGGACACGCGCGGGCCCGACGACGATCGATCCGGCGATACGCTGGTCGATCGGCTGGCCGCGGCGGGTCACATCCTGGCCGATCGCCACATCGTGCGCGACGATGCCGATCTGATCGTCGCGCGGCTGCACGCGTGGATCGAGGACCCGGCGATCGACTGCGTCATTTCCACCGGCGGCACCGGCGTCACCGGCCGCGACGTTACGCCCGAGGCGTTCTCGCGGGTGTGGGACAAGGAAATCCCCGGCTTCGGCGAGCTGTTCCGCTGGCTGAGCTATGCCAAGATCGGCACGTCGACGGTCCAGTCCCGGGCCTGCGCCGGGGTGGCGCGCGGCACCTATCTGTTCGCGCTGCCGGGCTCGACCGGCGCGGTCAAGGATGGCTGGGACGGCATCCTCGCCACCCAGCTCGACAGCCGCCACAACCCCTGCAACTTCGTCGAACTGATGCCCCGCCTGCGCGAGCGCTGATTTTGCTCAGGGCCCGGTTGCTCGGGCCCGGTTGCCCAGGCCTAAATTGCTCAAGGCTCCGGCGTCACCGCGCCCGGCTGTTCTTCCAGCCCGATCTCCACCTCGGCCGGCTTGTCCTTGGCGCCGCCCAGCCGGTCGCCGGCCTTGTCGCTGATGTCGCCCTCATAGCCGTCGTCGGGCTGCTCTGGTTTCTCGCTCATGCCGCTCTCCATGCTGATCCGGCCTCAACGGTCGAGCGGCGATCCGTATCCACGTTATTGTTCTTGATATGTTCCGGTTGAGGCCTATCCTGCCGGCATGCGAGTCCCTCCACCCCCGGCCCGTGGCGCGACGCTCAACCGGACGAGCGGCCGCTTCAACCTGCCCGATCGGCAGGCCGACGGGGACTGGCTCGACGATCGCGAGGATGTCGACGGGGAGGCGCCGCCGCTGCGCACCAGCGTCACGGTCGAGCGGCCCCGCACGATCATCACCCGCAACAGCTCGCCCGACATCGGCTTCGATCGGTCGATCAACCCCTATCGCGGGTGCGAACATGGCTGCATCTACTGCTTCGCCCGGCCGAGCCACGCCTTCCACGATCTGTCGCCGGGCGTGGACTTCGAATCGCGGCTGTTCGCCAAGCCCGGTGCCGCGGCCCTGCTCCGCGCCGAACTCGCCAAGCCGGGCTACAGCGTGCGATCGATGGCGCTCGGCACCAACACCGATCCCTACCAGCCGATCGAGGAGCATTGGCGCATCACCCGATCGATCCTCGAAATCCTTGCCGAGACGCGGCACCCGCTGACGATCACCACCAAGTCGAACCGCGTGGTGCGCGACGTCGACATTCTCGCGCCGATGGCCGCCGATGGGCTGGCGGCGGTGTGCGTCTCGATCACCTCGCTCGATCCGGCGATCGCACGCACGCTCGAGCCGCGCGCACCGCAGCCGAAACGGCGGCTTGCGGCGGTGCGGGCGCTGAGCGACGCGGGGGTTCCCGCTTATGTCTCGATCGCCCCGGTCATCCCCGGGATCACCGACCATGAGATCGAACATATCGTCGAGGCGGCGGCGGAGGCCGGCGCGCGCGGCGCCTTCTTCCTGCCCGTCCGCCTGCCGTTCGAGGTGGCGCCGCTGTTCCGTGCCTGGCTGGAGGAGCATTTCCCCGATAGCGCGGCCAAGGTGATGGCGATCATCCAGTCCTTGCGCGGCGGGCGCGACAATGATCCGGATTTCTTCACCCGGATGCAGGGCCAGGGGCCGTGGGCCGATCTGATGCGGACGCGGTTTCGGATTGCGATGCGCAAACAGGGGCTTGGCGCGATGCGGCTGAGCCTGCGTACCGACCTGTTTCGTGCCCCCGAGAGGGGTGGCCAATTGCGTCTGCTGTGAACTGCGGCACCGTTCACGCGACAGACAAACTTAGACACGCAACTTATGTCGGCCTTAAGAGCTTAAGGCGGGTTACTCGAACCGAATAGGACGCTCCATGAAGATTGCCTCCCTCGTCGCCCTTGCCGGAATCACCGTCGGCGTCCCCGCCGCCGCGCTCGCCCAGGAGGCGACAAGCTGGACCGGCCCTTATATCGGCGCACAGCTCGGCTACGGGTTTCAGCCCAAGGATAGCAACGAGGCGATCAACTTCGACACCAATCTGGATGGGACGTTCGGCGACACGGTCCGCACCGCGGGCGGGGCCAACGCCTTCTCGCCGGGCTTCTGCGGCGGTTCCTCGCGCCACCCGATGGCATCGCAGGGCTGCCGCGGCGACCGCGATGGCGTCGACTGGAAGGTGCATGGCGGGTACGACATGCAGTTCGGCAACATCGTCGTCGGCCTGGTCGGTGAATATGGCCGCTCCACGATCCGCGACAGCGTGACCGCCTTCAGCACGACCCCGGCATCCTACACGATGACCCGCGCGCTGCGTGACAATGCCGCGATCCGCGCCCGCGCCGGCTTGGCGCTGGGCAATACGCTGCTCTACGGCACCGGCGGCGGTGCCTGGGGCAAGGTCCGCAACAGCTTCACCACCACCAACGCGACCAACGCCTTCACCGGCACCGGCAATGAGGATGCCTGGGGCTACCGCGTCGGCGGCGGCATCGAACAGCGGATCACGCCGAACTTCTCGATCGGTGCCCAATATCTGTTCACCAGCCTCAAGGCCGACGAATATTCGGTGCGCTCGGCGCGCGGCACCTCGGCGGCGACCAACCCGTTCGTGCTGGTGAACGCCAACGGCACCGATTTCCAGCGCTCGGGGACCAAGTTCAATTCCCATGTCGTGGCGGTGACGACCAGCTTCCGCTTCTGATCGATTCGGCGGGGGCAGCCGACGCCGGCTGCCCCCGCCGCCAATCCCGGCGTCCAGCGGCACTATGCGTGGCGGCGCGCGGAAGGCAGATAGGACGTCATGCATAACCGCCTGATCGCCCTGTTCCTGCTGCTCGCCAGCCTGGGTGGCTGCAAGGACGTGCTGAGCCCCGAGGCGCGCTACCAGCCGGAAAAGGCGGGTACGGTCGACCGCGCGCTCTGCCTGCTCGGTTTTGCCGCGGTGCCGATGCGGTCGCTGATGACCGGCCATCAACTCGTCGACGCCCGGATCAACGGCATGCCGGCAACGCTTGTCGTCGATACCGGCGCGAACGTCACCGTGCTGCATGCCGGCGCCGAGAGCCGTTTCCGCGCCACGCGCGATCCCCTTGCGATCGGATCGACCAGCGGCCTTGGCGGGCCGATGCAAGGGCGGGTGATGCGCATCGACACGCTGGCGCTGGGCGGCGTCGAAACGCGCCAGCGCCGCGTGATCGAGAGCGATCTGTCGGCGCTGACCGCGGTGCTCGGCCGGGTTGCCGGTCGCGACATCGACGGCATCGTCGGCCAGGACGTGTTGCAGAAGCAGAGCGCGGTGATCGATGTCGCCGGCGG
Source organism: Sphingomonas bacterium (assembly GCA_028289965.1). Classification (GTDB taxonomy): domain Bacteria; phylum Pseudomonadota; class Alphaproteobacteria; order Sphingomonadales; family Sphingomonadaceae; genus JAQGLK01. The sequence continues at coordinate 1,212 of JAQGKS010000084.1, read as the reverse complement.
CATTCTCTATCTCATGGCCGCCGGCACGGACCCCGCGCCGATCGACCCGGCCCGATGCGCGGCGAAGCCGAGGCCCGACCCCGCCAAGCCGGACCGCAATTAGGAGACCAGCGCCAGCTGCGGCTTGTCCCCCGGGCGCAGCCGCACCGCATCGATCCCGGGTAGCCGCTCGATTCGCGCGGCAAGCTCGGCATCAACGAGGAAGTCGCGGCCCAGCACCAGTTCCGCGCTCTGGCCGTCGCGGATCGTCGCGGTCAGGCGCAGTTCGCCGCGCCCGCCGCGTGCGCCGTCCAGCATCGCCGCCAGCGCCGGGAGTGCGCGCGGGTCGGCGGCTTCCACCTCGAGCACCAGTCGCGTCGCGCTGGTCATCCCCTCGAACGGCTGGATGCGCTTGACCGTCACGCGCGGCGTTTCCTCGCCCGGCCGGCGATCCAGCTCGACCGTCATCAACCCGCAGCCGCCAACCTTTGCCGCCGCCTCCAGGTCCTCCGCGGCGGCATCGTCGAAGCAGCTGGCCATGAACTGGCCCGATGCGTCCGAGCAGGTCGCCAGCAAATAGCGATTGCCCCGCGCCGATGTTCGCCACCGCGCATCCTCGACCAGCGCCGCCATCATCGCGGTCGGCGATTGGGGGCGACGGCCGTCCTTGGGCCGCTCGGTCTCCGCCGGCGCCGGCATCGCGCACATGGCGGCAAAGCTGCGCGCACCATGCGCCTCGGCAAGGTGGCGATAGCGATCGGTCGGGTGCGCCGAGAAATAGAAGCCGAACGCCTCCTTCTCCTGCGCCATCCGGTCCGCGATCGACCAGGGTTCGGCGCGCGGCAGGCGGATCGGGGTCACCCCGGTCGTCGCCGCATCGAACAGCCCGCCCTGCCCGCTCTCGCGCGCATTGGCGGCGCTGGAGGCATGGGCGAGGATCGTCTCGGCCGCCGCGAACACGGCCGCCCGATCCGGCGCGATCCCGTCGAACGCGCCCGCGCCGGCCAGGCTTTCCAGCTGCCGCCGGTTGAGCACGCGGGGATCGATCCGCTCGGCAAAGTCATCGAGCGACGTGAACGGACCATGCTCCGCGCGCGACGTGACGAGCTGCTCCATCGCCTTCTCGCCGACGCCCTTCAGCGCCCCCAGCGCAAAGCGCACGCCGACCTGCTCGACGGTGAAGTCGGCCGCGCTGGCGTTGATGCACGGCGGCAGGCACGGCACGGCGGAGCG
>JAQGKS010000170.1 GCA_028289965.1 Sphingomonas bacterium | reverse complement strand
TCGCTGGTCGGCCTGGCGGCGGTGCTGGTCGCCGCGGCGGCCTATCTCAACCCTGCCGCGTTCGGCATCGTCGACCTGGCCACCGGCGAGATCCACGGCGTCAGCCGAATTGAAATGGGGCTGGGCGTGGCGATCGGCGCGATCACCTTTTCGGGATCGGTGATCGCCTTCCTCAAGCTCAACGGCAATATGAGCGGCAAGCCGATCATGCTGCCCGGCCGCCATGTCCTGAACCTTGGGCTGCTGGCGCTGATCCTCGGCCTGATCGGCTATTTCCTGGCCGATCAGAGCGGCTGGGTGTTCTTCACCGTCACCGCGCTCAGCTTCGTGATCGGCTTCCTGCTGATCGTGCCGATCGGCGGCGCGGACATGCCCGTCGTGGTGTCGATGCTCAACAGCTATTCGGGCTGGGCGGCGGCGGCGATGGGCTTCACGCTGCACAATACGGCGATGATCGTCACCGGTGCGCTGGTCGGCAGCTCAGGCGCGATCCTGAGCTACATCATGTGCAAGGCGATGAACCGCAGCTTCGTAAGCGTGATCGCCGGCGGGTTCGGGGCGGACGCCGTCTCCACCGGCGGCGCGGCGGCGAGCGACCGGCCGTGGAAGCGGGGATCGGCGGAGGATGCGGCCTTCCTGATGAGCCAGGCCGAACAGGTGATCATCGTGCCCGGATACGGCATGGCGGTGGCGCAGGCGCAGCACGCGCTACGCGAGATGGGCGACCTGCTGAAGCGCGAAGGCGTTCGCGTCAAATATGCGATCCACCCGGTTGCCGGGCGGATGCCCGGGCACATGAACGTGCTGCTGGCCGAGGCGAACGTGCCTTATGACGAGGTATTCGAGCTCGAGGACATCAATTCCGAATTCGCGCAGACCGATGTCGCCTTCGTGATCGGCGCCAACGACGTCACCAACCCGGCGGCCAAGACCGACAAGAGTTCGCCGATCTACGGCATGCCGGTGCTGGACGTGGAGAAGGCCAAGACCGTGCTGTTCGTGAAGCGTTCGATGGGCGGCGTCGGCTATGCCGGCGTCGACAACGAGGTGTTCTACATGGACAATACGATGATGCTGCTGGCCGATGCCAAGAAGATGGTCGACGATATCGTCAAGGCAATGGCGCACTGATACCGCGCGGCGCGCCGAACCGCCGGTTACCCAGAATAAGAGGAAGAGCATGGTCGGACTTTCCCGAGACGCGTGGCTGCGGATCGAGGTGGAGGTTGCCGCGCCGCTGCTGTTCGGTTGCGCCGAGGGGTTCGAACGGCGCTGCGTGCCGATCCTGGGCGGCACGGTGCGCGGCCGCGCATCCGGCATCGTCCTGCCGGGCGGCACCGACTGGCAACGCATCCTGCCGGGCGGCACGTCCGAGCTGGAGGCGCATTATTCGATCCGCACCGATGCCGGCGAGATGATCGAGGTGATGAGCCGCGGCGTGCGATCGGGCAGCGCGGAGACGATGCGCGCGCTGTTGGCGGGCGAGCCGGTCGATCCCGCGCTCGTCTATTTCCGCACCGGCGTGCGCCTGATGACCGCGGCGCCCGCGCTGCGCGACCTCACCACCCGCATGTTCATCGGCGTCGGCACGCGCGAGCCCGCGCGCGTGATGATCGACCTCCACGCGGTCGAATGAGCGCGTCCCCCGCTCGCGCTGTTCCCCAAGGCGTGAACTGCTTCGCGCCTAGTGGAGCCGGCACGTCCCCCGGCGCGGATTGATCGGTGGCGGGAGTGACGCTGTTCGCATTCAAGGCGATCGGCTTCGGCGTCGGCTCGTTGGTGGTCGCGCCGTTCGCCGACATCTGCTCGCGGACGAGGCGTCGGTGGGCAATGCGCTTTCGGCGGTGGCGGCGCGGGCGCCAGACGGGAGGAACGGCATGATCGACATCGAGGGCAGGACAGCATTCGTCACTGGCGGCGCGAGCGGCATCGGCCTCGGCATGGCCAAGCGGCTGCTCGACGCGGGCGCGAAGGTCGCGATCGCCGACATTCGCCAGGATCATCTCGACGCGGCGATCGGCGTGCTCGACAATCGCGCTGCGATCGGGCTCAAGCTGGACGTGGCCGACCGGGCCGGATTTGCCGCCGCGGCGGACGAGGCGGAGGCGCGGCTCGGCCCGGTTTCGATCGTGATGAACAATGCCGGGGTGAACCTGTTCGCGCCGATCGACGAGTGCAGCTACGACGATTGGGACTGGCTGCTCGGCGTCAACCTGCACGGCGTGATCAACGGCTGCCAGACGTTCGTGCCGCGGATGAAGGCGCGGGGCGCCGGCGGGCAGATCGTCAACACCGCATCGATGGCCGCCTTCCTCGCCGGGCCGAGCGCGGGGATCTACACCGCGACCAAGTTCGCGGTGCGCGGCATGACCGAGAGCCTGCGCTGGAGCCTGGCGCCACACGGCATCGGCGTGTCCTGCCTGTGCCCGGGGCTGGTGAAGTCGGCGATCCACGAAAGCGACATGGTGCGGCCGGAATCGCTGAAGGGCGAGGCATCGGAGGCGGACCAGGAGTTCATGGCCAGGCTCGCCCAGCTTCACCAGGTCGGCATGGAGCCGGACGAGGTGGCCGAACGGGTGATCGAGGGGATCCGCGAGAATCGGTTGTACATCTT
>JAQGKS010000150.1 GCA_028289965.1 Sphingomonas bacterium | reverse complement strand
CGGTGCCGGATCGAGGATCGGGGCGAGGGCGAGGGTACTGATCGACGGGCGGGCACGTCGCAGCCGCGCTGCAATAGCCGTTAGCAGATCGTGCCCCGCATCATCGGTGTCCGTGCGCACCACCGCGGCAAAATCGAGCGTGTACCAGCTCGCCAGCGCGCGCGCGTTGCCGCGATCGACCATCAGGAACAGCCAGGCGCGACGCGCCCCGTCTCGCGCCCGTGCGACCAGGGGGGTGCCGGGCGGCGGGCAATGCGCCATTGTGGTACGATACCAGTCGAGCCGGTCGAACAGCGACGGCGTCGTTTCCCGATTCAGCGCACCGCCGGCATCGCGCGCGACCACGTCCAGATCATCGAACAGTTCCACGTCGATCGCCATCGCGCTATCCCCAATGGCACAAGCGCCAAGGAGAAGCTGTGGACGCGCCACCAGTCGTGTTGCAAGAGTCTGCGATGCCCCTCGACGATAGACCGCGCCCGCTCGATCATCTTGCCCTGTGCGGCGCGGCGGCCGATTCCGCGCTCGAGGATGGCGAGGGGGTGCTCGATTATGCCGCGCTCGACCAAGCGGTCGGCACGCTCGCCGCCGCGCTCCTTGGGCGGGGGCTGGAGCCGGGCGATCGGGTTGCCAGCTGGCTGCCGAAGACGCGGCTCGCCTGCCTGTTGCCCCTCGGCTGCGCCCGCGCCGGGCTGGTGCATGTGCCGATCAACCCGCTGCTCAAGCGGGCGCAGGTCGCCCATATCCTCGCCGACAGCGGTGCCGCCCTGCTGATCGCCGGTGAGGCCCGCGCCGAGACGCTCGAGCCCGGCGATCTCGCGGGCGCTGCGCTGATCGTCGCGGAACGGGACGGGCCCGCGCTTCTTGCGGGGGATGCCGCCTTGCCATCGTCGGCGCACGACCCCGACAGGCTGGCCGCCTTGCTCTACACGTCCGGCTCTACCGGGCGGCCGAAGGGGGTGATGCTGAGCCATGCCAATCTGTGGCTGGGGGCGGTGTCGGTCGCGTCCTATCTGCGGCTGTCCTCGGACGATCGGACCCTGTGCGTCTTGCCGCTGAGCTTCGATTACGGGCAGAACCAACTATTCTCGACCTGGGCGGCGGGCGGATGCGCGGTGCCGATCGACTATCTGGTCGCGCGCGATGTCGTCCGCGCGGTCGAGCAGCGCGCGATCACGACGCTCGCCGGGGTGCCGCCGCTGTGGCTCCAGCTGGCCGAGGCGACGTGGCCGGCGGCGGCAACGGCCGGGATCCGGCGGATCACCAATAGCGGCGGCCGGTTGGCGGAGCCGCTGGTGCGCCGGCTGCGGGCGCTGCTGCCCGAGGCCGATCTCTATTCCATGTACGGGCTGACCGAGGCATTCCGGTCGACCTACCTCGATCCCGGCCTGATCGATGCGCACCCCGACTCGATCGGCCGCGCTATACCCTTCGCCGAAGTGATGGTGGTGCGCCCCGATGGCACCGCGGCCGCTCCCGACGAGCCGGGCGAGCTGGTCCATGCCGGGCCGCTGGTGGCGCAGGGCTATTGGCGCGATCCGGCGCGGACGAGCGAGCGCTTCCGCCCCGCACCGTCTTTCTCCCGTTACCCCGGAGTGGGGGTGTGGTCGGGGGACACGGTCGTCGAGGGAGCGGACGGGCTGCTGCGCTTTGTCGGGCGCGACGACGAGATGATAAAGGTATCCGGCAACCGGCTGAGTCCACAGGAAATTGAGGATGCCGCCATGGCCAGCGGCGCGGTGCGGGAGGCGGTTGCGATGGGTGTTCCGGACGAAGCGGCGGGCGAGGCCGTGCTGCTTGTGGCGCAAGCGGCCGACGGGATCGATCACCCCGACAGGCTGCTCGCGGCCTATCTGCGCCGGACGCTGCCCGGCTTCATGCAGCCCCGGCAGGTGCTTTGGCGCGACAGGTTGCCGACCGGTCCGAACGGCAAGCTCGACCGCGCCGCGATCCGTGCGGAGTTTCGTCGATGAAGCCGACCGGAACGATCCCGCCCGATTATGTCGCCGGGCCCGAGGGTGAATTGCGGATCGCCGGGAGCAGCGCCGAGGCGCTCGTCGCGGAGGCGGGCGATACGCCGCTGTTCGTCTATGACATGGCCATGATCCGCGCCCGGATCGCCCGCTTTCGGTCGGCGCTGCCGGAGCGGGTTGCGCTTCATTATGCCATCAAGGCAAACCCTTATCCCGCTATTCTCGAAGCGATGGCGAACCTGGTCGATGGGTTCGATGTGGCGTCCGGCGGCGAGATGCAGGCGGCGGTCGCGGCGGGGATGCCCGCCGGTGCGATCTCTTTCGCCGGGCCCGGCAAGCGCGACCGCGAACTCCAGGCGGCGATCGCAGTCGGCGTCACGCTCAACCTCGAATCCGAAGCCGAGGCCGATCGCGCGCTGGCGATCGGCGATCGGCTCGGCGTCGCTCCGCGGCTGGCGGTGCGGGTCAATCCCGCATTCTCGCTGCGCGGATCGGGAATGCGCATGGGCGGCGGGGCCGCGCCGTTCGGGATCGACGCGGAACGGGTGGCGCCACTGATCCGCCGGCTGGTCGGCGCGGGCGCGGACTGGCGCGGGCTGCATGTCTTCGCGGGGTCGCAGGCGCTCGACGCCGGCGCCATCGCGGACACGCAGGAAGCGACGATCGCGCTGGCCGCCCAGCTCGCCGACCAGGCCGGCGTCGCGCCGCCGGAAGTCAATCTCGGCGGCGGCTTCGGCATTCCCTATTTCGCCGGCGACGTGGCGCTGGATATTGCCGCCGTCGGGCAGCGGCTGGGCGAGAGCCTCGCCAATGCCCCGGCGGTGCTCGCCACGACCGGGTTTGCGATCGAACTCGGCCGCTGGCTGGTCGGGGAGGCGGGGGTCTATCTCACCCGCGTAATCGATCGGAAGGAGAGCCGCGGCCAGACCTTCCTCGTCACCGATGGCGGCCTCCACCATCAACTCGCCGCGAGCGGCAATTTCGGCACGGTGGTGCGACGCAATTATCCGATTGCGATCGCGAGCCGGTTTGCCGACCCGGCCGAGGAGGTGGTCAGCGTCGTCGGCTGCTTGTGCACCCCGCTTGACCGGCTTGGTGATCAGGTCGCCTTGCCGCGCGCAGAGGTCGGCGACATCGTCGCGATCTTCATGAACGGCGCCTATGGCGCGACGGCGAGCCCACAAGGTTTCCTCGGCCACCCCGCGGCCGTGGAATTGGTGGTTAATCAGCCCTAGTCAGGCTTAGTACTAATATTATCGTAACCTCTACGCGTCCAAGATGACGGCTGTTCCTGCCCCTCGTCGACCCGTTCATCCGGGATGACATGGGACGGCGCACGGGCTTCGCGAGGTGAGAAGATGGCGTTGAAGAGCGTTTCGAGATCGGCGCTGATCCTGGGGCTGTCGGCGATGAGCCTCGTCGGCTGTGGTGGCGGCGCGCGCCCGGCGGCGGAGCTGCCGCCAGCCTCGTTCGTCTCGGCGAGCGAAGGGCCGGGCGAGGATTATCTGATCGGTCCGCTCGATCAGCTGACGATCTTCGTGTGGCGCAATCCCGAACTCGGCGCCAAGGTCCAGGTGCGTCCCGACGGGCGGATCACGACCCCGCTGATCGCCGACCTGCCGGCGGTGGGCAAGACGCCCGCGCAGCTCGCAGAAGACATCAAGGGCGCGCTCACCCAATATATCAAGGAGCCGCTGGTCTCCGTCATCGTCGACAATTTCTCGGGCACCTATTCGCAGCAGGTGCGCGTCGTCGGCGCGACGGAGAAACCGGCATCGCTGCCGTTCCGTGCTAACATGACGCTGCTCGACGCGATGATCGCGGTTGGCGGGCTGTCCGAGTTTGCGGCGGGCAACAGGGCACGGCTCGTTCGATACGACAAGGCATCGGGCAAGCAGCGCGAATTCGCCCTGCGGATCGGCGACCTGCTGAAGCGGGGCGATACGCGGGCCAACGTGCAGCTGGAACCCGGGGATGTGATCATCATCCCGGAAAGCATGTTCTGATCGCGCCGCGGGGCATGGGGGCTACGGACCTGTTATGAACGGCATATACGAAGAAGCCCGGATCGTGCTCCACCGCCTCTGGCAACGCCGCTGGCTGGCGCTGGCGGTTGCCTGGGGGGTGTGCCTGGTCGGCTGGCTGGTGGTGGCGCTCATCCCCAACCGCTACGAATCGCAGGCCCGCGTGTTCGTCCAGATGCAGTCGCTGCTGCCCGACAAGATCGGCATCAGCACGGCGGAGCGGCAGCGCGACGTCGATCGCGTGCGCCAGACGCTGACCTCGACCGTCAACCTGGAGAAGGTCGTGCGCGGCACCGACCTCAGCGTTCAGGCGACCAGCGATGCCGACGTCGCGGCGCTGGTCGAAAAGCTGCGCAAGGCGATCGAGATCAAGCAGCAGCAGGATAATCTGTTCCAGATCGTCGCCCGCTCCACCGGCGGCGGCGCCTCCGATGCCCAGAACGCCAAGCTGGCCAAGGCGATCGTCCAGAAGCTGCTCGACATATTCGTCGAGGGGAACCTGTCCGGTGATCGCGACGAGACCAGCCAGACGATGCGCTTCCTCGATGCCGAACTCGCCCGGCGCGAAAAGCAGCTCCAGGAGGTCGAACAGCGCCGGGTCGCGTTCGAACAGCAATATACCGGTCTTCTGCCCGGCTTCGGATCGATCGCGCAGCGGATGGAAGCGGCCCGCGCCGAACTCTCTAGTGTCGAGTCGCAGCTGATCGCCGCGCAAAGCTCGCTCTCCGCGCTCAACGGCCAGATGGCCAGCACGCCGGCCAGCGTCTCGTCGCCCGGCGGCGGCAGCGTAGGGCCGAACAGCGCACGCGTCGCCGCGCTCGAAGCGCAGTTGAGCGATGCCCAGGCACGCGGCTGGACCGATCAGCACCCCGACGTGGTGGCGGCGCGATCGCAGCTCGATCGGGTGCGGCCGCTCGCCTCGCGTGAGCGCGGCGGCGGTGGCGGCAGCGCGGCCAACCCGCTCTACGTCACCCTGCGCAGCATGCAGGCGGAGAAGCAGGCGACGGCGGCGGCGCTCGGCGCCCGCAAGGCGCAGCTACAGTCGGATCTCGCCCAGCTCACCGCCAAGCAGGTCAACGAACCCGGCGTGGCCGCCGAGCAGGCGGCGATCAACCGCGATTATGAGGTGCTCAAGCAGCAATATGACAAGCTGCTCGGCGACCGCGAGGATGTGAAGCTGCGCAGCGATGCCGCGACGCAGACCGATACGGTCAAGTTCAGCGTCATCGATCCGCCGAGCGAACCGCGCCTGCCGGTCGCGCCCAATCGGCCGCTGCTGCTGGCGCTGGTGCTGGTCGCCGGGCTGGCGGCGGGCATCGGCACGGCGTTCGCCAAGACCCAGCTGACCACCACCTACACCACCGCCGATCGGCTTGCGCGCGCCAGCGGGCTTCCGGTGATCGGCTCCGTTTCCGAGATCGTCCTGCCGGCCGAGCGGATCGAGCGACGCCGTCGCCTGGTCTTGTTCGCCGGGGCGGGCGGGGCGCTCGCCGGATGCTTCCTCCTGCTGCTGCTGGTCGAGTTCGTCCAGCGCAGCCTGGTCGCCTGAGGAATTGACGATGACCAGACCAGATCCACTTGCCCCGCGCGCCTCGCTGCTCGAACGGGCGGCGGAAATCTATGATTTCCAGGCCGCGCTCGGCCAGCGCAACGCGCTTGCCGACGGGAGCGCCGCGGGGCCCGAGGTCGCGCCGCCTTATGGCGGGCGCCACGGCGCGGTCGATCGCATCGCCCTCGCGGAGGCCGGGTTCATCTTGCCCGATGCGCCGACCGGCGTGCTTCCGGAGGAGTTCCGGATCATCAAGCGGCAGCTGCTGCTCGCGGCGTTCGGCGGCAACACGGCGCCTGCGGTCGAGCGCGGGCGGATAATCCTCGTCGCGTCGGCCCAGCCGGACGAGGGCAAGACGTTCTGCGCGGTCAACCTCGCGCTGTCGATCGCCGCCGAGAAGGACGTCGAGGTACTGCTGATCGACGCCGACTTCGCCAAGCCCGAAATCCTGTCGATCCTCGGGCTGGAGGGTGGCCCCGGCCTGGTCGATGCGCTGGAGGACAGCATTGTCGACGTCGAATCGTGCATCATCCGCACCGACATTCCCAACCTGCTGGTGCTGCCGGCGGGGCGGCAGACCAACCAGGCGAACGAACTGATCGCATCCGATCGGACGCGCGACCTGCTCGATCAGCTCGTCCGCCGCCACCCGCAGCGCGTGCTGATCTTCGACTCGGCCCCGGTGCTTGCCGCGTCCCCCGCCTCGGTGCTGGCGCTCCATGCGGGCCAGGTGCTGATGGTGGTACGGGCCGACCGCACCGGCGAGGCCGAGCTGCGCGAGGCGCTGGCGATGCTCAGCGGGTGCGGCTCAATCCAGCTGCTGCTCAATAGCGTGAGCTTTGCGCCCAGCGCGCGGCGGTTCGGCGATTATTACGGGACGGGAGAATGATCGTGGGCGCGCAGAGGCTTGGCCGGCCGGCTCTGCTGGTGATCGCCATCGGAACCGGCGCGGCGTCGGCGTCCGCCGAAACCCGGATCACGCCCTATCTCGAGGTCCAGCAGGTGCTGGATGCGGACCTTGGCGGGAATGGCGGCGATGTGCTGACCTATACCGCGCTGGCGGCGGGGGTGAACGCATCGGTGTCGGGCGACCGCGTCGAAGCGACCGCGACCTACCGCTACGAGCGGCGGATCCCCTGGAACGACAATCTGGAAGACGCCAATATCCATAGCGGGCTGGCGCGCGCCAGCGTCCAGGTCGTGCCCCAGCTGCTGACGATCGAGGGCGGGGCGATCGCGACGCGCGTCCGATCGGACATTCGCGGCGCGGCGCCGGTGTTCCTGACCGGCGACAACGCCAACGTGACGCAGGTCTATGGCGGCTATATCGGGCCGTCGCTCGCCACCCGCGTCGGCGATCTGCAGGTCGGCGCCAACTATCAGCTCGGCTACGTCCGGGCGGAGAGCAGCAACAACATCCTGCTGGCACCGGGCCAGCCGCGGCTCGATACGTTCGACGATGCCACCAGCCACAATCTCAACGCCTCGGTCGCCATGCCGGTCGGCAACCTGCCGTTCGGCTGGACCGTTTCGGGCGGCTATTCGCGCGAGGATACGGGCCAGCTCGACCAGCGCTACGACGGCAAATATGCAAGGCTCGATCTCGTCCTGCCGGTCGCGGCGACGTTGGCGCTGACCGCGGGCGTCGGATATGAGGACATCGAGGCGAGCCAGCGGGCGCCGCTGCGCGATCCGTTCGGCATTCCGGTGATCGGCAGCGATGGGCGCTACCGCACCGATCCCAACTCGCCGCGATTGCTGTCCTACGACAGCGACGGGCTGATCTACGACGCCGGGGTGATCTGGCGGCCCAATCGCCGCACCACGCTGACCGCGCGGGCGGGGCATCGCTATGGCGGGACGACGGTGACCGGCTCGCTCGACTGGCGGATGAGCCAGAACTCGGGGCTCCAGGTTGTCGTCTATGACGGAATCGAGAGCGTCGGGCGGCTGCTCACGCGCAACCTCAATGCGCTGCCGACCGGGTTCGAGCTACCGCGCAACCCGCTCCTCGACCCGGGCGGCGGCTGCGTGTTCGGCACCACGCCGGGCACCGGTGGCTGCCTCAACGATGTGTTCCAGTCGCTCAACACCGCCAACTTCCGCAATCGCGGGGTGAGCGCGCTCTATACGCTCGGCCGCGGCCCCTGGACCTTCGGGCTTGGCGGCGGATACACCCAGCGCAAATATTTCGCGCCGATACAGCCCGCTTTCTTCAGCCTCGACGGCATCAAGGACGAAAGCTGGACGGCCCAGGCCAATGCCGCCCGCCCGCTGAGCGCCAGCTCGGGCGTCAACGCCGCGTTGTTCGCGGACTGGTATAAGAGCGGGATCGACGGCGGCATCGATGTTTCGAGCACCGGTGCAACCGGTTCATACTATCATATGTTCGGGCAGCGGCTGAGTGCGCAGGCGTCGCTCGGGGTATATACGTTCGATCAGGACGGCTTCGAGAGCGATCTACGCGGCCAACTTTTGCTCGGCATGCGCTACCAATTCTAAACCGAAGCAATCCATGGTCTTCGGGGAGACGCGGAAGATGTATAGCGAATTTTACGGACTGACCGGCAAGCCGTTCCAACTGACGCCGGACCCGCGTTTCTATTTCGACAGCCAGACCCACCGAAAGGCGATGGCCTATCTCGGCTACGGCCTGGTGCAGGGCGAGGGCTTCATCGTCATCACCGGCGATATCGGCGCGGGCAAGACCACGCTGGTCGGCCACCTGATGGCGACGATCGATCGCTCGCGCCTCAACGCGATCCAGGTGGCATCGACCCAGGTCGGCGGCGACGACATGCTGCGGCTCGCCGCCCAGGGGCTGGGTGTGCGCACCGAGGGGATGGAGAAGGCGCAGCTGCTCGACCGGATCGAGCGTGCGCTCCACGAACAGGCGCGGCAGGGCAAGCGAACCCTGCTGATCGTTGACGAGGCGCAGAATTTGCCGATCTCCGCGCTCGAAGAGCTGCGGATGCTGTCCAATTTCCAGTCGGGCGGGACCGCGCTGGTCCAGATCTTCCTGCTCGGCCAGCCCGAGTTCCGCGACAAGGTGCAGAGCGAGGCGAGCCTCGAGCAGCTTCGCCAGCGGGTGATCGCGACGCATCATCTCGATCCGATGAACGCCGACGAGGTCGAGCCCTATATCAACCACCGGCTTAAGCTGGTCGGGTGGGACGGGCGGCCGCGGTTCGACGCGGGCGCCTATGCCGCGCTGTACCGGCACAGCGATGGCGTGCCGCGTCGGCTCAACACGCTGATGGACCGCGTGCTGTTGCTCGCATCGGTCGAGGGGCTGGATGAGATTTCGGAGGCGACGATCGATTCCGCCTTTGGCGACATGGTGGCGGATGGACATGGCGCGTCCGCCGCGCCGGCGAAGGAGGGCACGCCGCTGAACGGAACGGTGGCCGAACCCGCGGCGGGCGAACGGTCGCGCATCAGCTTCGGTGATCGCCGGCCGACGGCGGTGCCGCTGCCGCCCCAGCCGAGCTTTGCGCCCGATCAGGCGCTGACCCGCAGGGTTGCCGCACTCGAAGCACGGATCGAGGAACAGGACGCCGTGCTGCGCCGCGTGCTGACCCTGCTCGTCCAGTGGGTCGAGCGCGACGGCGTCGGCCACCAGCGGGATACCCGCCGCAACAGCGCCGCCTGATCCGGGCGGCAAGCGGTGCGTAACGCGCTCTCCGTCGACGTGGAGGATTGGTTCCAGGTCGGCGCCTTCGAGCGGGTGATCGCCCGTGACGACTGGGAAAATCTGCCCCGCCGGGTCGAGCGCAACAGCGATGCGGTGCTCCGGCTGTTCGCCGAAACGGGGGTCAAGGCGACCTTCTTCACGCTTGGCTGGGTCGCCGAGCGCCACCCGGCGCTGATCGCGCGGATCGTCGGCGACGGGCATGAGATCGCGAGCCATGGCTGGGATCATGCGCGCGTGTTCACGATGGACGCCGAAAGCTTCCGCGCCGACTTGCGCCGCGCGCGCGCCGCGATCGAGGAGGCCGGCGGGGTCCGCGTGACCGGATACCGCGCGCCGAGTTTCTCGATCGATGCCCGCACCCCCTGGGCCCACCAGATCCTCGCCGAGGAGGGCTATGTCTATTCGTCCAGCGTCGCCCCGCTGGTTCACGATCATTATGGCTGGCCAGAGGCACCCCGCTTCGCCTTCCGCCCCGTTGCCGGCCAGGCACTGGTGGAACTGCCGGTCACGACCGTGCGCGTCGCCGGGCGGACGCTGGCGGCGGGGGGCGGGGGGTTCTTCCGGATGCTGCCTTATGGCTTTTCGCGGTGGGCGATCGGCCGGGTCAACGCGGTCGATCGCCAGCCGGCGATATTCTATTTCCACCCGTGGGAGATCGATCCCGGCCAACCGCGCATCGCCCATGCGCCGCTCCGATCGCGCCTGCGCCATTACAGCCGTTTGTCCGCGATGGAGGGTAAGCTCCGGAAGATCATCCGAAAGTTCGAATGGGGGCGGGTCGACGAGGTGGTCGCGGCGCAGGCCGCGGCGCTGTCGTGACAATGCAGGGCGCGCTCGGGCGCTTGCGCGTCCGCGCGGCGACGCCGGGCGATGGCGCGGCGATCGACGCCTTCGTCCGCGCCCATCCGCTGGCGACGCCGTTCCACCTGCCGCGCTGGAGCAAGGCGGTTGAGACGGGGTGCCGCCAGACCAGCCGCTATTTGCTGGCCGAGGATGGCGGTGCGATCGACGGCGTTCTCCCGCTGAGCGAGGTGCATTCGCCCTTGTTCGGCCGGGCGCTGGTGTCGGCCGGGTTCGCGGTCGGCGGCGGGATCCTTGCGCACAGCGACGCGGCGGCGGCGGCGCTGGCCGATGCCGCCTGGACCCTCGCGCAACGCCTGACCTGTCCCAGCGTCGAGCTGCGCGGCGGGATGCTGCCGGAGGGGGCTGGCTGGCACCGGGAAAACACCACCTATGCCGGGTTCGTCCGCCCGCTCGCCACCGATGACGCAAGCGAGCTGGCCGCCATCCCACGCAAGCAGCGCGCCGAGGTGCGCCGCGCTCTCGGCTTCGGGCTGGTCGTCGAGACCGGCACGCACGAGCGGGATCGCGCCGCCCATTATGCCGTCTATGCGGAGAGCGTGCGCAACCTGGGAACGCCGGTCTTCCCGCGCGCCTTGTTCGATGCGGTGCTCGATGCATTCGGCGACGAAGCCGATATC
>JAQGKS010000127.1 GCA_028289965.1 Sphingomonas bacterium | reverse complement strand
GTCAGCCGTTCGACACGTTGATCCTGGAAGCCTTCAAGCTCGACGGAGATCGGAAGATCGCGCGGGTCGAAGCGGTCGGTACGGTGTTGCCGCTGGGCGCGTCGTCGGGCTGGAGCGACGCTCCGCTAAGTCGATGATGGGTCCATTTTTGCATCGTCGCTGCGAGGGCGATCCCGGCTTGCCGCCGCACGTCGCCGTCGATGCCCCGCGGCGCACGCCTGGATCACGCTATTGCGCGGATCTGGCCTGAGCCAATCGATGAAAACAGCCGACCGCCCTGCGAATCCCCGCGCCGCATAGCTGGCCGCGGCGGGCAGGGGCCTCTTGCTTGCCGGTCACTTATGAACCGCTCGCGGTCCTCAGCGCGGCCACGCGCAGGCGATCTCGGTCCCCTTCGTCGACGGGCGGTGCAGCGCGTAGGCGACGGCGGTGGGAAGCGCGGCGGCGGCGTAGAGCAGCCGTTTGCGGCGCGGGCCGAACCGCGAAAAGGCGACGTCGTGGAAGAAGGCGGTGACCGGATTGATGAAACTCGCCGTCCGGCTCGGCTCGCGCTGGAACAGGGTTTTCAGCTGATCCATGCGGTAGCCGCGGCGGACATGGCCCCATTCGTCCATCAACATCTTTTCGGGCGGGCAATGCGGACCCATGAACTTGTAATAAGGATAGTGCCAATCCGCATCGGGCGTGGAAATCAGCACGATGCCGCCCGGCTTGGTGACCCGCATCGCCTCGCGCGCCGCCGCGGAATCGTCCGGGATATGCTCCAGCACGTCGAACATCGTCACCAGATCGAAGGTGCCGTCGCCGAACGGAAGATCGCATGCATCGGCGGTCATGAAGCGGGCGTTCGGATGTTCAAGCTGCAGTGCGGCCAGCGCCGGATCGATGTCGATCGTCAGGACCTGCGCGTCCGGAAAGAGCGACGCCGCCAGCCTGCTGAGGCCACCCCCTACTTCGAGGATGTGCGCGCCGTCCGGCAGTTCGGCCGGGGCGATGCGGTGGATCGCGCGCATCTTCTCGCGATAGAATAGCCCGTCGGTCCAGCCTTTGTCGAACGGGTTGCGCTTCAGGAAGGCTCCGAGGCTTCGTTTGGCGATCATCGGCTGGTTTCCTCGCCAGCGGCAGGGGGATGGCCGGGCAGGGCCGGCCGCCGCCGTCTCCAGCCGGGCCGCGCGAGATAGCTGAGGCCCTTGATCCAGCCGCTGACTTCGTGGCGCAGAAGTCGCCGGCGATCGGGGGCGGAATTGACGATGGTCTGGACCATCGTCCGCGCGAAATAGCGGGGAAGCTGCTTGAAGATGCGGGTGACGTTGCCGCGATCCCCGAACATATCGCGCTGCGCAACCAGTGCCGAAACATGGCCGCGCATATAGGCGTGCACCTGCCTTTCGAGCCCGCGCCAGTCGGCGCGATGATCGTGGAAGACCACCGCGCGCGGTTCGTAGAGGCACGCGCCGCCCGTCGCGAGGATACGGTACCAAAGCTCGGAATCCTCGGAACAGCCCGATGCGCCGGCGCCCAGCCGCGGATCGAACAGCCCGATTCGATCGAACACGCTGCGGCGAAACGCCATGTTCGCCCCGGCGCCGATGCGCCACACATGCGCGCCGTCATTGCGCGTCAGCGCGAAGAATCGCGTGTCGAACAGTACCGGCACGAACCGCGTGCTGAACCCGCCCATGTCGAACTGGAAGCAGCTTTGCGCCGGCGTATCGAGGCGCAGCGGCAGCACCAGCCCGGTAACCGCTTCCGCCGCGCTCGCGTCCAGCGCGGCGACGATCGCGCTGGTCCAGCCCGGATGGGGCACGACATCGTCGTCAGTGAACGCCACGAACCGCCGGGTCGCGGCGCGCACCCCGGCGTTGCGCGCATGGCTGAGCCCGCTCTGCGGCTCGTGCAAGTAGCGCACGCCGGGGATCGCCCGCACCTGATCGGCCGCGTTGCCGTCGCTTGAATTGTCGACGACGATCAGCTCGCCGGGCGGGCTTCGCTGCGCCAGCAACCCGCGCAGGCAGTGGCCGAGATGTTCGCCACGATCCCGCGTGCAGATGATCAGCGACAGGTCGTCGGCCGGCGTCGTGGGCGCGGCCGATGTTGCCGCCAGCCACGGCAGCAGATCGCCGATCTTGGCCGCATCGCGGACGCGCAGCGGCGTGAGCGGCCGTCCCTCGATCCCGGCGGCCCGTGGTGCATGCAGCGCGGGATCGCGCGCGCCGCGTTGTTCAGCGGCAAAGCGGGCCGTCAGTATGTCGAGCGTCGCCCGGCTCTCGGGTATCTCATCCTGCGACAGCAACTGCATGCCGAGCGGCAGTTCGCCCCACCAATAGACCGTCAGCGCGCCGCCTTCTCCGGGCGGCGGCTCCACATCGTTGCTCAGGTCGAAATGGCGGACGCGGATCGCTTCGTTGGTCATGCCCGGCGCTCCCGGATGGCGGTGCTGCGCCGGGTCGAGCGATCATATTCGCCGAACAGCCCCTGGATGCCGCCGCGAAGCTCGGCCAGCCGGAAACGCAGGTCGCGCAGCCGCATCCGCGCCGCCGCCCCCGCCACCGACTTGACCTGGTTGAGCAGCCACCAGCGGGTGAGCGCCCGCTGGGTGGCGCGGTTCGACGGGTCGGAGCGCGAGATCTTGACGAGGAAGGCCATCATGCCGAGGCCCCAGGTCCAATATTGGCGGCGCAGCTGGGCGATCGTCTCGCGATGCTCGTGGAACACGGCGTAGCGCGGCTCGTAGATCATCGGCCGGCCCGATCGCAGCACGCGATAGAAGATATCGAGGTCGCCCCCGCCCGGCAGCGGAGCGCCGGTGTCGAGCGCGTCATCGAAGCCGCCGATGCCGTTTAGCAGCGCGCGATCGAACGCCATGTTGCACCCCGCCCCGAGGAGACCCGCACCGACCGGATGGAGCGGGTAGACGAGGCTGGTTGCGGCAAACTCGCGCCGCTCGAACCCGCGGCCGAACCCGCCGTGTTCCTCGAAACAGACCTGCGCGTCGGTATCGAGCCGGAAGGGCAGGACGAGGCCGGTGAAGCCGGCCGCGCCGGGCGCGCCGCGCCACGCCTCCGCCAGCCCGTCGAACCAGTGCCGATCGATCACAACGTCGTCGTCGAGGAAGGCGAGCAGGCTTCCCGTCGCGTTCGCCAGTGCCGCGTTGCGGGCAAAGTTCAAT
Source organism: Sphingomonas bacterium (assembly GCA_028289965.1). Taxonomy (GTDB): domain Bacteria; phylum Pseudomonadota; class Alphaproteobacteria; order Sphingomonadales; family Sphingomonadaceae; genus JAQGLK01. The sequence continues at coordinate 19,561 of JAQGKS010000127.1, read as the reverse complement.
CCCGCCTTCGGTTCGAAGACGTACCGCACGCCCGGAAATTGCGCCGCGGCCTTCTTCGTCGCGTCGTCGACCGAGGCATTGTCGATCACCAGGATTTCAGTGGCGGCGAACCGCGAGTGCACCGCGCAATCGACCAATGCGGTGAGCAGTCGCGCCACCCGCACGGCGCGGTCCTTGGTGCAGATGGCGACCGACAAGGTCGGCAGCGGCGGCGCGGCGCGGGCGGGCAATTCGGCCATCGCCTTGGCGGTGAGCAGCGCGGCGGCGAAACGTTCGTCGGCGATCGCCTCGACTTCCGCCGCCTCGAGCCTGTCGCGCCCCGGCAGCTTGATCATCTGGAACCCGACCAGCTGATCGTGCCAGCGCGCGATCAGCCCGACGCCGCTGCATTCCTTGCCCAGCGCGATCGCCTCGACTGGCCGGGACAGTTCGATCTCCACCAGCTTGTAGCCCATTAGCGGGAGTCCTGCTGTGCGGGGTGACGCCCGTGCTGGATGTCGAACATGCGGGCGAACGCGCCGCCCGCGCGGAGCAACTCGGCGGGCGGGCCGGACTCGATCACCCGTCCCTTGGCCAGCACGATGATCTGGTCGGCGTTCTGGACGGTGGAGAGGCGGTGGGCGACGACGATCACGGTGCGGCGATGGGCGAAGCGATCCAGCGCGAGCTGAAACGCCTGCTCGGATTCCGCATCGAGCGAGTTGGTCGCCTCATCGAGCATCAGGATGCTGGGGTTGCGCAGGATCGTGCGGGCGAGCGCGATCCGCTGACGTTGGCCGCCCGACAGGCGGAGGCCGCGATCGCCCACCGTGGTCGAGAAGCCGTCGGGCAGCGCGTCGATGAAGCCATCGGCGCGCGCCACCCGCGCGGCGTTGCGGATCTCGTCGGCGCTTGCCTGGGGGCGGCCGAACGAGATGTTCGCCTCGATGCTGTCGCTGAACAGCTGCACATCCTGCGACATCACCGCGATCTGCGCCCGCCAGTCGGCAATGCGCATCGCGGTGAGCGGGCGCCCATCGGCGAGCACCGCGCCGCGGGTGGGATCCTGGAACCGGAACAGCAGCGCCAACAGGGTCGACTTGCCCGCGCCGGACTCGCCGACGATCGCGGTGGTGCGCCCCGCGGGCACGAAGAAGGACGCGTCCTGGAGGGCCCAGCCATCCTCATCGGCATAGCGGAACGAGACGTTGCGAAACTCTATCCCGCTCTCCAGCGGCGCGGCGTTCTCCGTGCCATCGACGAGATAGGGCGTGCTGCTCCGCGACAGCAGGTCGGCGACGTCGTCGATCGAGCCGCCAAGCCCGTCGAATGCCACCTTCGACTGCATCAGTTCGCGGGTAGGCCCCTGCAAGCGGTAGAGCAGCGACAGGAAGGCGGCGAGCGAGGCGATGCCGATCCCGGTCGATTGGGCGGCGAGGATCAATGCCCCGATCAGCAGGGTGATCGCGATTTCCGAAACGGGCCCGGGTATCGCCCACAACAGATCGAGCTTGAGCAACCGCAGCCGGATCGAATCCGACGCGCGCCCGAACCGCTCCCGCTCGATCCCTTCGCGACCGAAGGCGCGGATCAGTTGCAGGCTTTCGATGCTTTCCCACATCCGCAGCCCGAACTGCTTGTTTTCCTCCACCACCGCCTTGCCGGTGGCGTCTGCCTGACGCGTGCAGAAACGGATCACCAGCCCGGCGACGGTGAGAAAGCCGAGCGCGACCAGCGTCAGCGAGGGCGAGATGCCGGTCATGATCCCGGCAAAGACGAGGAAGGTGATCAGCGATACCATCAGCCGGTAGAGCAGCGTCAGCGCGCTGCTGACCCGCCAGCTGTTCGTGCCCAGCGTCGTCGCGATGTCCGACCGGCGCACCCCTGCGCGGTAATCCAGGCACGAACTCAGCGTCTGATCGAAAATGCGCGTTCGCAGCTCGTGCGCGACGCGCCCGTCGACATAGCGGGTGACCCAGATGTTCAGCGTGTTGACGGCATTCTTGAGCAGGATGCTGGCGCAGAGCAGGGCCACCAGAAAGGCGGTCGCATAGGCGGGGGGAATCGCCGCCATCGGCCCGTCGAGCAGGCGCTGCAGCCCCTGCGCCCCCGCCGGCGCCCCGAGGCTTTGCAGCAGCGGGATGAACAGGACGAGGCCGAGCCCTTCGAGCACCGCCGCGCCGAGCCCGAGCAGGATGATCACCGGCCCGGCCCAGCGTGGCGGCTGCGCCAGCTGGACCAGTTCGCGCAATTGTCGCGTGAAGGAGCGCGTCGCTACCACGAAAGCTCCTGATAGAAGGGGCGGCGCGGGCGGCGGCGGGCATAGCGCGACAGGCTCTTGGCCCATTGCGGCAGGGCGCGCGCACGCGCCGTCTCGATCAGCAGCGTGGGCAGCGTCGCCGAGACCATCGACGCGTCCAGCGCAGCGAGACGGCGGAGCAAGCGGGTCGCCTCGCCGAACTTGCCGGCAATCAGCGCCCGGCGGATGAGCCAGATCAGGAAGTCCTTGCTGTGCGCGAGGATCTCGGGCGCCATTTCGGGATGGCTTTGCAAGTAAGGCGCGGTGACGATCTCGAACGATCGCAGCATCCGCATGGTATTGCTGGACATATTGTTGGGAGTGAGGCGGTAGCCGACCAGGTAACGCGGCACGAGCGCGAACGGATAGCGTTCGGCGACCTTCAATAAAAAGAGCAGGTCTTCGCAGCCTTGTGCATCCTGGGCGCGCAGCGATGGATCGAACCCGCCGACATGATCGAATATGGCGCGGGGCATCAGCAGCGAACTGCCGTTGCCGACGAAATTGCTGCGGCAGAGGAGGCGGAAGACGTCGCCGTCCAGCCCCGTATGATCGCCCGGCGAAAAGGCGCGGCCCTCCGCGTCGATCTGTACGAACCAGCAATAGACCAGCGTCTCGCCGTCCGCCTGCTGCGCCAGCGCCTCCATCTGGAGAGCGATCTTGTCGGGTGCCCACAGGTCGTCGGCATCGACGAAGGCGAGATAGGCGGCATCGGTCGCCGCCGCGCCCGTGTTGCGCGCCGTGGCGACGCCGCCGTTCGGCTGCTGCAGGATGCGGATGCGCCGATCGCGGCGCGCCCAATCCTCGATGATCGCGACCGATCCGTCGGTGCAACCGTCATCGACGACGATGATGTCCAGGGCAGGATAGCTCTGCTGCGTCACGCTCGCGATCGTCGCGTCGACGGTATCGGCCGAATTGTACATCGGCACGATCACCGCGACGGTCGGCTGCCCCGCATTCATGGCCCGTGCGCCTTGCGCCAGGCCAGCGCCGTGGCGACGATCTCGTCGATCCCGGAGCGTTGCGGGGTCCAGCCCAACACGTCGCGCGCCTTGGCATAAGAGGCGACCAGCGCGGCCGGATCGCCGGCGCGGCGCCCCCCGAAGGTCGCGCGCGGCGGGCGTCCTGCGGCCCGCTCCACTGCGCCGAGAAGCTCGAGCACGCTCGTGCCGATCCCGGTGCCCAGGTTGAAGATGTGCGATCCGCGGTTCCGGAGGATGAAGTCGCCGGCGAGGACATGGGCGCGGGCGAGATCCTCGACGTGGATATAATCGCGAACCGCGCTGCCATCGGCGGTGTCGAAATCGGTGCCGAGCACGGTGAAGCTGCTGCCGGGATCGACGGCGGCTTCGATCGCCAGCGGAATAGCATGCGTTTCCGGTTGGTGCCGTTCGCCAATCTCCCCGTCCGGATCGCATCCCGCGGCATTGAAGTAGCGCAGCGAGGCCGATCGCAGGCCGTGCGCCACGCCATAATCTTCGAGCATCCGCTCGATGATGAACTTGGACCAGCCATAGGGGTTGATCGGTGACTGCGGGTGGCTCTCGTCGATCGGCATATGCCGCGGCACGCCATAGGTCGCGCAGGTGCTCGAGAAGATCAGCGCGTCGCATCCCGTGGCGCGCATCGCGTCGAGCAGGTTGAGGCTGCCGAGACTGTTGTTGCGATAATAGAGGCCCGGGTCCGTTACCGACTCGCCGACATAAGCGAAGGCTGCGAAATGGGCGACGAGATCGGGCTGGGTCGCGCGCAGTGCCGCGGTGAGCGTCTCCTGATCGAGGATGCTCCCCTCGATCAGCGGGCCCCACCGCACCGCATCGCGCCACCCGCGCGAGAGATCGTCATAGACATCGACGTCCCAGCCCGCCGCGGCAAAGGCCTTGCAGCAATGCGATCCGACATAGCCAGCCCCGCCCGTCACGAAGACCCGCGTCACGCGACGGCCTCGGCGCGCTGGGCCACCTCGCCGAGCAGCTCATCGAAGTAGCGGATTGTCTCCACCAGCCCCTCACGCAGCGCGACCTTGGGCTCCCACCCCAGAACCTCCTGCGCGCGGCTAATGTCGGGGCGGCGCTGCCGGGGATCGTCGGTCGGCAGCGGGCGATGTTCGATCGCCGACCGCGACCCGGTCAGCTCGACGACGAGCTTTGCCAGCTCGATCATCGTGAATTCGCCGGGATTGCCCAGGTTGATCGGGCCGGTCACGTCCTTGCTGCTGCGCATCAGGCGGACGAAGCCGTCGATCAGGTCGGTCACGAAGCAGAAGGAACGCGTCTGCTCGCCGCTGCCGTAGATCGTGATCGGCTTGTTTTCGAGCGCCTGGACGATGAAGTTGGAGACCACCCGCCCGTCATCCGGGCGCATCCGCGGGCCATAGGTATTGAAGATGCGCGCGACCTTGATCGGCAGGTTATATTGCCGCCAATAATCGAAGAACAACGTCTCGGCGCAGCGCTTGCCCTCGTCATAGCAGGATCGTGGCCCGATCGGGTTGACGTGGCCCCAATAATCTTCCCGCTGCGGGTGATATTCGGGGTCGCCATAGACTTCGGAAGTCGATGCCTGGAGGATGCGGGCGCCGGTGCGCTTGGCGAGGCCGAGCATGTTGATCGCGCCATGGACGCTGGTCTTGGTCGTCTGCACTGGATCGAACTGATAGTGGATCGGGCTTGCCGGACAGGCGAGATTATAGATCTCGTCGACTTCCAGGTAGAGTGGGAAGGTAACGTCGTGGCGGATGATCTCGAACCGCCGATCGTCGAGAAGCTTGGCGACGTTGCGGCGGCGACCGGTGAAGAAATTGTCGACGCAGATTACCTCGTGGCCTTCGGCGATGAGCCGCTCGCAGAGGAAGGAGCCCAGGAACCCTGCGCCGCCCGTCACGAGTATACGCTTTCCAGTATCCACGCGGTCCCCCTTGTCGCTCCGCGACCATGGATGATATAAGTGTCCTGCATGTCCAGGATAACTTGGCAGGAAGTATTATGCATGCGTTGGTGAAAAGCTTATCCCCGCCTCAGCGCGAAGGGCAATCTCCCGATGCAGCAGGAGTAAGACAACAGACAAAGATGAGAAAGATGCGCCTCTTCGTATAAAGACAATAGGTTTGTTTCTCATCAAAGCTGGTCTATGCGGGCGTTCGGCGTGGAATATGGGTGCCGAAAGCGACAATAATCTCTTGATCCGGTGGACGCCGTTGAGAGACTATTGTCAGTGCATGTCGCCTCCCCGAAGTCATCATTGCAACAGGGTTACCACGCATTCTGCGTTCGCACGCCGTTGTTCATATTCATTCCGGATAGATCGCCGCACTCGTGCCGCTATCTTTTGCTGCGCCGCAATAACGGGGCTTTCCATGTGAGCGACCTGCTCGTTGCAGGGGGACCGCGGAAGTGGCCCTCGCAACAACGCTGCACTGCAAACGTGGCATCGGAGCAGGGAGGCTGTGGACGAGCGGTCCGGATGTTTCGCCAAAGCGGATATTGCTGAGCCTTGTCGCCATATCGGTCGTACTTGGTTGCGCAACCATCGTGTCGACGCCGGCCCAATCTGGTCGGGCCTCGTCTGGCGTGACCCGGATCTCCACGGGCGAGACGAACTTGCCGGGTCCCGGCTTGCGTATGTCGACCCGCTGCGCGGTGAAACGTTCGCCCGTCTCGAGCAGGAACGCCGCGCCGCTGCGCGGCATGCGCCCGAAGCTCATCTTCCGGATCGGCTTGCGGTGGTGGCGTTCAGGACGTGGCGACAATGCCGATCGCCCCCGTGTCCGGCCGGCGCGCGGCGCAAGGGCGGCGGCACGGGATCGGCGGCGGGGCCGTTTCCGGGGACTATCGCGGAACGCGCACCGCCGGCCGCCGGCGCGGCTTGGAACCATTTCATCGCTCCGGCGCTCCGCTTACGCCTGTCGGGCTTCTCGAATGTAGTGCCTCCTGGCCTGCCTCGGGTCGCGCGTACCAAGGGCCGCCGCTTATATGGCGCCATCGATGGGAGTGACCATGAACACGAAACATATCGCGATCCTGCTCGGAGGCACCCTCGCGCTGGGCGCGTGCGCTTCGACCCAGAGCGAGCCGATCGCGCCGGCGCCGCCGGTCGGCCCCGGCGCCATCGTCGGCACCATTGCGGCCGACCGCAATGGCGACGGGATCATCGACGGCTATTACACCGCCGATGGCATCTACAGTGCGTTCCAGGCGCCGCCATGCCCGCCGCCGCCCCCGCCGCCGCCGCCCTCCCGCTCGGGTGAGCGCGGCTGATCGAGAAAGAAGGGGCGCGGCCAACCGGGCGCGCCCCGCATTCCCGCATGAAATATTGGCACCACATCGCTTGTGCTTCGCTGGCGCTCGCCGCCGCGACGCCTATTGCCGCCCACGCGCAGGAGGCCGCCGCGGATGTCGCCGCGCCGCTGAACAGCGTGGCGGCCGAAATCAAGAAGCAGGTCGGCGGCCGGCTGCGCGGCTTTTACCGGCCGCGCGGCTATTGGCCCTTATGGGTGAAAGGCGGTGCGATCGGCCCGCAGGCGGAGCAGTTCATCGAACTCGCATCCACCGCCGATCTCGATGGCGTCGATCCCCGGCGGTACAAGGTCGACGATCTGCGCCGCGCGGTCGATGCCGCGCAGGACGGATCGCCCGTGTCGCTGGCCCGCGCGGAACTGAAGCTGTCGCTCGCCTTCGCCGACTATGTCCGCGACGTCCGCCGCAAGCCGCTGATCAAGATCACCTATCTCGACCCGGAGCTCATCCCTGAGCGGCAGCGCGAGGACGAGGTGCTGCGCATCGCGGCGCTGGCCCCGTCGTTCGAGGCCTACGTCCAGAATGTCGGCTGGATGAGCCCCTATTATCTGTCGCTGCGCACCGCGCTGGCCGGCTATCGCGAGCGCTGGGCCGAACTGCCGGATCTTTTCATTCCGCCGCTGCCCAAGAAGATGCGCGTCGGCTTCAGGGGCGAGCCGGTCGCGCTGCTGCGCCGCCGCCTGGGCCTGCCGGAGGGGACGAGCTTCGACAAGGCGCTGGCGACGAGGCTGCGCGCCTTCCAGGCCGACCACGGCCTTGGCGCGGACGGCGTTCCCGGCGAGCGCACGGTCGCCGCGCTCAATCGCGACCCCGCGGATTATGAGCGGATCCTGCGCCTGAACCTGGAGCGCGCGCGCATCCTTCCCGGGCCGTGGGTGCGCCACGTCGTCGTCAATGCCGCGGCCGCCCGGCTGTCCTTCTACGATAGTGGCAAGGAACAGGGCACGATGCGCGTCGTCGTCGGCACGCTGGAGACGCAGACGCCGATGCTGGCGGGGATGGTCCGCTACGCCATCCTCAACCCCTATTGGAACGTGCCGACCGATCTGGTCCAGAAGCGGATCGCGCCCAAGGTGCTGGGCGGCGCATCGTTCAAGTCGCTGCGCTATGAGGCGCTGTCCGATTGGGGGGCGAGCGCCAGCCTGCTCGATCCCGCGCAGATCGACTGGCAGGCGGTCGCCGCCGGGCAGCAGGAGCTGCGCGTGCGGCAATTGCCGGGGGGTGCCAACGCGATGGGCCGGGTGAAGTTCATGTTCCCCAACGATCTCGGCATCTATCTGCACGATACGCCCGACAAGTCGCTGTTTTCCAAGACCGAGCGGCAGTTCAGCAATGGCTGCGTCCGGCTGGAGGATGCGCCGCGGTTGGGCAAATGGTTCTTCGGCAAGGCCCTGGCGCCGGCGTCCGATGCGCCCGAGCAGAATGTCGCGCTGCCCGACCCGGTCCCGGTCTACCTGACCTATCTGACCGCTGTGCCGACCGAGCGTGGCATCACCTTCATCGACGATCCCTATGGGCGCGATGTGGAGCAGTTGCAGCAACTCGCGGCGCGCTGACGGCCGGCTCCGCCCGCGATTGGGCGCCAATTCCGGAAAGGGCGGGAACGCTCCCGCATCTTTTGCGCTTGTGCTGTCGGCGCCCGTGCGCCGCCCCAGGATGGAGAATGGCAATGGCGGATGATCGTAGCGCGACGCTGTATCGGATGGTGCTGCCCGAACATACCTGTCCCTTCGGCGTGCGCGCCAAGGAGATGCTCGATCAGCACGGCTACCAGATCGACGAACATATCCTGCGGTCGCGCGAAGAGGTCGATGCGTTCCAGGCCGATCAGGGCGTGCGGACGACGCCGCAGGTGTTCATCGGCGGTGAGCGGATCGGCGGCAGCGACGATCTGGAACGTTATCTCGCCACCGCCTGACGGCAGTTCCCGCGCCTTCCGTCAGAGTTGCGGCAGCAGCAGCAGCCCGTCGGCCATCGCCGCGCCGGACGCGGTGTTGTCGTAGATCGTCCATGTCTCGGCGCCGCCAGCGGCGAGCGCCTTGACCGTCGCGGCGTGCGCCGCCACCGCCTCCGCGCCGTAAGCCGAGCGGTAGATTTGCGGCGATCCATGCAGGCGGAAATAGGCGATTGCCGGCCAACCCCCCGGCACCGCCGCGGCCGGCACCTTGGCCGGGTCGGCGGCGACGCGGGCAACGCGGTGCGCCAGGAGCAGGGCGTCGGCATCCGCCTCGAACCAGCTCGGATGGCGCGGCTCGCACACGATCGGCGCACCCAGCACCGTGTCGATCAGATCGAAGAATGTGGCGGCGACGTCGGGTACGAAAGCGAGGCTCGGCGGTAGCTGGACGAGGATCGGGCCGCGCCGGTCGCCAAGCCCCGCCACCTCGTCCGCAAAGCGTTCGATCAGCGCGCCCGCATCGATCAGGCGCAGTCCGTGGGTGATCGTCTTCGGCAGCTTCACGGCGAAGCGGAAGTCGGGCGGCACGCTTTGCGCCCAGCGCGCATAGGTCGCCGGGCGATGCGGGCGATGGAAGCTGCTGTTGATCTCGGCTGCATTGAACCGTCCGGCATAGCGCTCGAGATGGGTGCCAGGCCCGGGAAGCTGATCCGCCACCGGGCCCGGGATCGACCAGCCGGCAACGCCGATGCGGGGTGGGATCATCGTGCGCAGAAACCGTGCATGAGGCGCTCCTTCGGCGATCCAATCCGTTTGCCCGGCGAGAGTTCCGGCGCGGTCGCGCCGCAACCGCCGGCACTGAGCGGCGAGGATTGCGGGCAAGCGGCGCTGCCCATAAGCTGGCCGACGATGAGGATGACAATCGCGCGCGCCGGAGCCGGCGCGACGCGGGCGAAAGGTGGATATTATGGGTGACGTGCGGGATAGCGTGGCGGCAACGCCGGGCCAGACGGGCATACTGTTCCCGAAGGAGCCACGGACCTTCGGCAGCGGCGGCAGTGCAGGCGGCGGCGTCAACCGCGTCGAGGCGGAGATCGTCGACTGCGAGGTCGAGGGCATCCTGCCGGCGGATCTGGACGGCACCTTCTTCCGCGTCGGGCCCGACCCGCAATATCCCAAGCCGCCGCAGTTCGCGCACGACATCGACTTCGATGGCGAGGGCCATGCCAGCATGTTCCGGATCAAGGACGGGCATGTCGATTTCCGCAGCCGCTTCGTGCGCACCCAACGCTGGAAGGCGCAGCGCGCGGCGCGGCGTTCGCTGTTCGGCATGTATCGCAATCCGATGACCGACGATCCCTCGGTCGCCGGGCTCAGCCGCGGCACGGCCAACACGCAGGTCTTCTTCCATCACGGCAAGCTGCTGGCGTTCAAGGAAGACAGCCCGCCGGTCGTGCTCGATCCGACCACTCTGGAGACGATCGACGATTATTACACCTTCGGCGGCGCGCTGCAGGGCGAGACCTATACCGCGCATCCGAAGATCGATTCCGAAACGGGCGACCTGATCGGCTTCGGCTATGAGGCCAAGGGGCTGGCGAGCGACGATGTCGAGGTGCTGTCGGTCGATCCGCAGGGCAAGGCCAACTGGCATACCTGGATCAAGCTGCCTTACGCCTGCATGCTCCACGACTTCGCCGTCACCCAGCAGCACATCGCCTTCCTGACGATTCCGCTGGTGCCCGATCTCGAGCGGATGAAGGCGGGCGGGGTCCATTTCTCGTGGGACGATAGCGTGCCGAGCTATCTCGGCGTGCTCCGCCGGGGCGACGATGGCGCGAACATCCGCTGGTTTCCGGGCCCGGCGCTGATGTGCACCCACACGATGGGCGCCTGGTCCGAGGGCGACGTCATCCATGTCGACATGGACGGGGCGGAGGTGAACCAGTTCCCCTTCTTCCCGGTGCGCGGCGCGCAGCATGCGGACGAAGGCATGGCCCCCGGGCAGATCCGCCGTTTCACTGTCGACCTCGCCGACACGACCGCCAACAGCTTCAAGACGGAGGTGCTGTTCCCCGACGTGATGGGTGTGCTTGCGCGGCAGGACGATCGCTATCACACGCTGCCCTATCGCTACGGCTTCATGCTCGCCTTTGGTGCGACCGGGCCGTGCTGGACGATGGTCGATCATCACACCGGCGAGAAGTCGGTCTACGCGCCGCCGCCGGGATCAGTGCCGTCGGAAATGTGTTTCGTACCGCGATCGAAGGATGCGCCGGAGGGCGACGGGTATCTGATCGGCATCGTCACCCGCAAGATGGAGGGCGGCCGATCCGATCTCGTCCTGGTCGATACGCGCGATCTGGCGGCGGGCCCGGTCGCGACGATCAAGCTGCCGTGCCGTATCGTCGGTCAGGTTCACGGATTCTGGGTGCCCGGCGACTCGCTTCCGGATTGATCGCGCGACCGCGGCCGCCCGGGATGATCGGCTCGGGTTGCCGCCTAGCGGCTGGTATTGAGATCGACCCACGGACGCGGATTATCGATCCGGTGTGGCGCGGCGCGCCATACGCCGTCCGCGGACTTCTTCATGCCAACCTTGCAGTCGATGCACTCACTCGTCCGAACGGCTTCGCGGAAGGGAGACAGAGCGGCGGCGGGCCAGTGGCGGCCGAACAGGCATGCGATTTTCATCGCGGCTAAGCGCATGATCCGGCACAGGGTTCCGCCCTGAGCCGGATCTTTGTCAGTTGCTCCCCCCGCCGTCCGCCCCGGCGGACGTGATTGCCCGCGTCTGGCCGGGGGAAGTGCCGCCCGCTATCGGTGCGCGCGCAGCGACGCGATCAGTTCCTGATTCACGCTGGTCGGCATCGCGGCGAGGATCGCATCGGTGCGCGCGACCACCGCATCGCGCCACTCGCCATGGGTGATGACGTAGAGCCGATTCTCGCGGATCGCGCCGAGCACCATCTGGCCGACCTCGTCGGGCTCCATCCACAGGTCGGACACCTTGCGCTGCGACAGCCGCTCCTCGGCCGCCGCAAAGCCGCTGCCGGCGCGGAAGCGTTCGGGCCGGTTCTGCGCCGCTTCGTGGATGTTGCTCTTGATCGGGCCGGGGCAGAGCACCGATACGCCGATGCCATCTTCCGCCAGCCCGTCGCGGATGCTCTCCGACAGTGCGATCACCGCCGCCTTGCCGGTCGCGTAGATCGCCATGAACGAGGGCATGACGACCATGCCGGCAAGCGAGGCGGTGTTGACGACATGCCCGCCGGTGCCGCGCGCGCGCATCCGCGGCACGAACGTCTGGAGCCCGTTGACGACCCCGCCCAGGTTGACCGCGAGACCGAAATCCCAGTCGGCATAGGTCGCCTCCGCCAGCGCACCCTCAAGACCGACGCCGGCATTGCTGATCAATATGTCGGTGCCGCCGAACGTTGCATCGGCTTCGTCGGCCGCAGCTGCCATCGCGGCGCGGTCGGTCACGTCGAGGCGGATGGTGTGGACGTTGCGCGCCTCCTGCCGCTGGGCGAAATGCTCCGCGGCATTGTCGAGATGGTCCTGGCGCAGGTCGGCGAGCACGACCCGGGCGCCGTTGGCGACCAGCGTGCGCGCTATGCCGAAACCGATTCCGCTCGCGCCGCCGGTGATGAAAGCGACCTTGCCCGCAACGTCCATAGGATACCTCTCTGGAATGACGATGAAGTGTACGACGCGCGGCGCGGCAGGTCGACTGCCGCGAGGTGCGTGCTGGCGCGGGAAGCGCTCGGGCGGGCAGCGCGGCCCGGCCCGAATCAGGCCGGCGGTGGGCGGCGCTTCTTCGACCGGCGGAACAGCAGACTGAGGATGAACAGCGCGGTGCGCAGGTGGATCAGCCGGACGAGCTTGCGCGCGTCGTCCGGCGTCAGCTTGGCCGCCATCGGCATGGTGTTGAACACCTTGCCCTTGATCAGCAGCCCGTCGCCCGAGCGCTTGATGCGGGTGACGTTCATCAGTTCGGACGTGTCGGACGAATAGAGTTTCATCAGCCGGTCACCCGATCGAAATCGAGATCGAGATCGTCGAACATCCGCATCGCGCTCGGCCGCCCCGCGCCGAACACGCTGCCGCGGGGCGGCTGGAACGGGCCCACCCGATACATTCCGTCGATCGCCGGCACCGTGTTGAACCCGAGGTCGGGCGTCGGCCGGTGCGATCCCATGCGGTAGCTGGTCTGCGCCACGCCGTGCAGATCGTCGCGGCGAAAGCTGGGGGAGGTGCGCTCCATGTCGAGCGGGCTGTCGATATGGATGCCGATGATGTTGTCGGGCGTCAGATTCTCGATGTAGCGGCCCATATAGTCGATCATCCGCCGGCCATATTGCGCGTGACCCGGCCGCTCCGTATCGCGCCGGAGTGATCGGATCAGCCGCCAACGGTGGAGCGGGCGCGCCATCAAGGTGATCCGTTTTGGGTCAGATCCTTTCCGCTTCAGCCGATCCGCGGCTCCCCTGTTGCACGCGCCGATGCTAGATGGCCGACGTCCTGGCGCGAAAGCCGATTTCGCGGTTGGGCGCAGACGCGCGCCAGACCCTCCATCGTGGAACCAGGATAGGCGCATCAGCCCCGCTGCGGCGGTCGTGGTCCAGGGGAGACGAATGCCCGAGGCTGATCCCAGGCAGGTTCTGGACGCGCTGATCCGCGACCGGCGGGAGGATTATGCGTCGCTGTCGCGCCTGATCGGGCGCAACGCCGCTTATGTGCACCAGTTCATCAAGCGCGGCGTGCCCAAGAAGCTCGATGAGGAGGACCGCCGCACGCTGGCGCGCTATTTCGGGATCGACGAGGCGCTTCTGGGTGGCCCCGCAGCCGAGCGGATCGCGCCCAAGGCCGGAACGCTGGTATCCGTGCCGCAGCTCCGGGTCGAGGCATCGGCGGGGCCGGGCAGCATGGTCGACCTGGAGGAGCAGACCGGCCGGATCGGCTTCGACGCCCGCTGGCTGCGCGAACTCGCGGGCACCACCGCGGCGCTGTCGCTGATCCGCGTAATCGGTGATTCGATGGTGCCGACGTTGAGCGAGGGGGACGACATCCTCGTCAACCGCGGCGACGGCGCCGACCGCTTGCGCGACGGCATCTACGTCCTGCGCGTGGACGATACGCTGATGGTCAAGCGCATCGCGCTGAACCCGGCCGGCGGCGGGATCACGATCCGTAGCGACAATGACTCATATCCGGTGTGGACCGACTGCGATCCGGCCGCGGTCGCCGTCATTGGCCGCGTGATCTGGGCGGGTCGGCGGCTGTCCTGATCCGGCCGAACGGCGGGATGGAGAAGGAGCGCGCTGCTCTGGCCATTGAGGACTGAGCGAACACGGTCAGGCGGCGCGTCATAGCGCCGCGAGGCAAGCTGTTGGGTGGAGTGCCGCGCTGCATCCGTGGCGGCGGTTCGGGCTCCGGCCGGGGGCGGTTGCCACCCGGCCGGAATGTCCCTGGTATCAGTAGCTGAAGCGGAAGCCGACGCGGAAGGAGCGGCCGACGACGTCGTACAGCACGTTGTTGGTCGGGCCGAAGCTCGACGGGATGTCCTTCGGCGGATCCTGATCGAGCAGGTTGTTGACCGCGCCGTACAGCTCGACGCGACGCTTGCCGTCGTTGATCACGGCCATCTGCGCGTTGAGGTTGACGTAGATGCGCGAGCCGACCGAGTTGTCGTTGATGCTGTTCGGCAGCGTCGCCAGATAGCCGTCCTCGTCCGGGCCGATCCGCGTGCGATCGTAGCGGCCCTTGGAGATGTAGCGGACCTGGAGCTGGGTCGAGAAAGGATCGGCATCGTAGGTCAGGTAGGAGTTGAGCTGGACGCGGGGCACACCCGAGGCCTGCGACACGCCCGAGCCGTTCTGGCCCGCGCGATCGATCGCGACGCCGCTCGAGTCGACCGTGATCAGATCCTTGATGTAGGTTCCGAGCACGCGAAGCGAGACGCTGCCGTCCATCGTCGCCGACAGAGCCGACAGCGGCAGCGTGTAGGACGCCTCCATGTCGACGCCGCGGGTGATCAGGCGGTTGAGGTTGAGGTTGGCATTGGCGACCGACAGGATCTCGCCGGTGGGCGAATTGCCCGCCCGCGTCACCAGGTCGCTGCAATTGGGCAGCGTGACCGTCGCCGAGGCGCAACGGTTGACGATGACCTGCGAGCCGAGCGTCGAGATCGCGCCGTTGAGCGAGATATCAAACCAGTCGACCGCCGCGCGGAACCGACCGACGCCGATTTCCGGCTGGAGCACGATGCCCGCCGAATAGGTGTCGGCGACCTCGGGGACGAGCCCGGAGCTGCCGACCAGGAAGACCTGCGGCAGGTTCTGCGTGCCGCCGCGGGCCGGATCGATCACGGTCTGGAACGAGCTCTGGCGCGGGCCGAACAGCTCGAACACGTTGGGCGCGCGGATGTCGCGCGAGCGGGTGCCGCGCACGCGCAGCCACTCCACCGGCTCCCACACCAGGCCGACCTTCCACGTCTCGACCGAGCCGCTGGTGCTATAGTCGGTGATGCGGCCGGCGGCGTTGATCTCCAGCGTCTTGAGGAACGGCAGATCCTTGGCGAGCGGCAACTGCGCTTCGACGAAGGCTTCCTTGACCTTGATCTTGCCGTCGATCGACGCGCCCGGGCTGGTATAGAATTGGTTGGCCGCGGAGATCGGATCGGTCGTGCCATGGGCTTCGTCGACGCGATATTCGCCGCCGGCGGCAACCGACAGCGGGCCCGCCCACAGGTTGAACAGGTCACCGCGTACCGTCAACGCGGCGACGTTCTGGGTGATCGCCGTATCCTGCATCGCCGTGCCGGTGATGTAGGCCTTGGACGCCGGCGAGAAGTTGTTCTCGCCCAGCGGGTTGAACGGCACGCATCCCGCTGCCGCAGCGTTGAAGCGCGGGCCGCCCGGGATCGTCGCGGCGCAGACGATGTTGCCGGATGCATCGCGCACGGCATCGAGCGCGAAGTTCACCCGCGGCGTGATCGTGGTGTTGTAGCCGCGCTGCGAATAGTTGGTCCGGCCATACTGATAATAGCCGTCGACCTTCCAGCTGCCGCCGAGGTCGCCATCGAACCCGCCGACCAAGCGGTATGTCTCGCGCTTCACTTCGCCGGTCTGCGGCCCGACATCGTTATAGATGCGGCCGAGCACGATCGTGTCGGTCGGCTGAAGCTGGGCCACGATCTGCGGGTAGAGGCTCTGCAGATAGGCATTGTCGCGGCGGATCGTGATGTTGCCGAGGTCGCGACGCTGCGCCCCGACGACGCTCGCCGAAACATGGCCGTACGAACCCTCACCGAATACGCTGAAGCCGTCGGACAGCTCGAAATCGACATGGCTGAAGGCGTTGACGCGCTCGACCGGTGCCGAGATCGGGAAGTTCTCGTAGAAAGCGAGCGTCGGATCGCCGCCGCCGCTCTGGAAGATGCCGCCGTTGGTGGCGGCCGGGTTCGACGGGAAATACTGGCCGTAATCGTGGCGGAAGGTGGTGTTGTTCGGCCCGAATTCGAGCCCGCGCAGCGGCGTGGCGATCGCGGTCGGCACGAGCACGCCCGCCGCGTTCGGCAGCAGCCGGTTGACGCCGGCGACGATGCCCGCGCGGGTGGCGGTGGCGGTCCGCGCGTTCGGCAGGATCAGGGTACGGGCGAGGCCGCCGGCGTTGCCCGGATTGCTGATCGTGTTGTAGCTCTCGGCGCACCAGCTGCGCGAATAGCAGTCGCCCGCACCCTTGTTGTCGACATATTCGACACCGGCGATGATCCGGCCGCGATCGTCGGCGAAGCGGGTGCCGGCCGCCAGCGAGGCCAGCAGTTCCTGATTGTCGCCGCGCTCGGTCAGCCCATACTGGACGTTGCCGCGGATGCCGGTGAGATCCTTGTTGAGGATCAGGTTGACGACGCCGGCGACGGCATCGGAGCCGTAGGCGGCAGACGCACCGCCGGTGACGACTTCCGATCGCTGGATCAGCGAGGTCGGGACCATGTTGAGATCGACGGTGAAGGCCGGGGTGAAGGATCCGCCCTGGACGGTCGCCGGGACAGCGCGGCGGCCGTCGATCAGCACGAGCGTGCGGTTGGCGCCAAGGCCGCGCAGATCGGCGGTCGAGGCGCCGATGTTGCTGACGAAGATCGCGCTGGTGGACGGCGTGCTCTGGGCGCGGAACGCCGGCACCTGGTTCAGCACCTCGGCGATGTTCGGCGCACCCTGGCGCGCAATCTCCTGCTCGCCGACCACGGTGACCGGGGTCGGCGTGGTGAAGCCGGATCGGCCAAGGCGCGATCCGGTGACGATGATGTCCTGATCCGCGCCGCCCTCGGCGCTGCCGGCGGGTGCCGCGGCCGCGGTGGCGGTGCTCGGCGGCGCTGCCGGGGTCTGCTCCGGATCCTGCGCGTGCGCGATACCGGCTCCGACGAGGAGAGCCAAGGCAAGCGCGGTGCGGCTGGTCGCTGTCGCCAGCCCGGCCGCGCGATCGTCTGAGCGACGAAGCATAGAGACATCCCCTTGTGATAAGGCGGCGCTCATCGACGCCGCTCCTTGTCCTGGGCGGTCTTCTACTTCTTCGCCCGACAAGCGCAATTGGCGAGTGTTTCCCAGCACCGACTGGTAAAAGGCGTGACTTTATCGCAACAGTTTACGCCGACTGACGGGGTGTTATTCGCCCCCGTCGGCCAGATCGGTGCCCGTGTCGCCGTCTGCCGTCGGGTCCGTTTCCGGGGTCAGCGCATCCTGCTCGGTGCGCAGATCGGCCTCGGCCTCGTCCTCGCTTTCCTCGATCCGTGCCGCCGAGACGACATGTTCGCTTTCGTCGACGCGGAAGATGGTGACGCCCTGCGTCGTCCGCCCGGCTACCCGGATATCGCCGACCGTGGTGCGGATCAGCTTGGCCTGATCGGTGACCAGGATCAGCTGCTCGCCGCGATGCGCCGGGAAGCTGGACACCACCGCGCCGTTGCGATCGGAGGTGACGATGTTGGTGATGCCCTGGCCGCCGCGCCCGGTGCGGCGATATTCATAGGCCGAGGTACGCTTGCCATAGCCGTTGGCGGTAACCGTCAGGATGAACTCCTCGGCTTGCTCGAACTCGGCCATACGCTCGGTGCCGAGTGTGACCTCGCGCTCGCCTTCCTTCCACGGTGCCGCGCGCAGATAGGCCTCGCGCTCGTCCGGGGTGGCGTCGAACCCGCGCAGAATCGACAGCGAGATGACTTCGTCGCCGGTGCCCAGGCTGATGCCGCGCACGCCGGTCGCGGTGCGGCTCTGGAATTCGCGTACCTCGGTCGCGGCGAAACGGATCGCCTTGCCCTTGCGGGTGGCGAGAAGCACGTCGTCGGTCTCGGTGAGCAGCGCCACGCCGATCAGCCGATCGGGCGACTCCTCCTCGAACCGCATCGCGATCTTGCCGGCGGTGGGGACGTTGGTGAACGCATCCATGCTGTTGCGCCGCACCGTTCCCGTCGCGGTGGCGAACATCACGTGGAGTTTGCCCCATTCGGACTCGTCCTCGGGCAGCGGCAGGACGGTGGAGATCGTCTCGCCATTCGCCAGCGGCAGCAGGTTGATCATCGGCCGGCCGCGCGCCTGGGGCGCACCTTCCGGCAGCCGCCAGACCTTCTTGCGATAGACCTTGCCGTGGGTGGAGAAGAACAGCACCGGCGTGTGGGTCGAGGTGACGAACAGGGCGGTGACGGCATCCTCGTCCTTGGTGCCCATGCCCGATCGGCCCTTGCCGCCGCGCTTCTGGGCACGGAACGCATCGAGCGGCGTGCGCTTGATATAGCCGCCCATGGTCACGGTGACGACCATGTCCTCGCGCTCGATCAGGTCCTCGTCGTCGATGTCGCTGCCGGCCGAGGTGATCTCGGTGCGTCGCGGCGTCGCGAACTCGGTCGCGATCGCGTCGAATTCGCCGTTCATCACCTCGAAGAGGCGGACCCGGTTGCCGAGAATCTCGAGCAGCTCGCCGATCGACCCGGCGAGCTTGGCCAGCTCCCCGCCAATCTCGTCGCGGCCAAGCCCCGTCAGGCGGTGCAGCCGCAGATCGAGGATCGCGCGGACCTGGAAGTCGGACAGGCGATAGGTGTCGCCCTCGATCTCCTGCTCGACGGCTTCGACCAGCAGGATATATTGCTGGATCTCGGCGATCGGCCATTCGCGCGCCGACAGAGCGGCGCGGGCCTCGGCCGGGCTGGCCGAACCGCGGATGATGCGGACGACCTCGTCCAGATTGGTGACGGCGATCACCAGCCCGAGCAGGATGTGGGCGCGCTCACGCGCCTTGAGCAGCTCGAACTTCGAGCGGCGGGTGATGACCTCCTCGCGGAACTTGACGAACGCCTCGATGATGTCGCGCAGCGTCAGCAGTTCCGGCCGGCCACCGCGGATCGCCAGCATGTTGGCCGGGAAGCTCGATTGCGCCGGCGTGTGGCGCCACAGCTGGTTGAGCACCACTTCGGGCGTCGCATCGCGGCGCAGCTCGATCACGATGCGCACGCCGAGCCGGTTGGATTCGTCGCGAATGTCGCTGACGCCCTCGATCCGCTTTTCCTTGGCGGCATCTGCGATCGATTCGACCAGACGGTTCTTGCCGATCTGGTAGGGGATTTCGGTCAGCACAATGGCGCGCTTGTCGCCGCGGCCTTCCTCGACCTCGTAGCGCGACCGCATGATGATCGACCCGCGCCCGGTCTGGTAGGCGGATCGTGCCCCCGCCGTCCCCAGGATCAGCGCGCCGGTCGGGAAATCGGGGCCGCGCACGATCTCGTGGAGTTCGTCCGTGGTGATGCCGGTGTTCGCGACGTACGCCTTGCAGGCGGCGATCACCTCGCCAAGGTTGTGCGGCGGGATGTTGGTCGCCATGCCCACGGCGATGCCCTGTGATCCGTTGACCAACAGGTTCGGGAAGCGAGCCGGGAGCACCACAGGCTCTTCGTCGTCACCCGAGTAGTTGTCGACCTTGTCGACGGTCTCCTCGTCGATGCCCTCGAGCATGTGCATGGCGATCGGGGTCAACCGGCACTCGGTGTATCGCGCGGCCGCAGGCGGATCGTCGAGCGAACCGAAGTTGCCCTGCGAG
>JAQGKS010000103.1 GCA_028289965.1 Sphingomonas bacterium | reverse complement strand
GCGATGCAGCGTCAGCTCGAGCGGATCGAAGGCTATATCAGCGGCGGCAAGGCCGACGGCGCCGATCTCGTCCAGGGCGGCCAGCGCCCGAGCCACCTCAACCACGGCTATTTCATCGAGCCGACGCTGTTCGCCAACGTCGACAACAAATCGGCGCTTGCCCAGGAAGAGGTGTTCGGCCCGGTGCTCAGCCTGATCCCGTGCGACGATACCGAGGATGCGATCCGCATCGCCAACGACACGATCTACGGCCTCAACAGCTCGGTCCTGACCAACGATGTCGACCAGGCCTATCGCGTCGGACGCCGCATCCGCGCCGGCGGCACCGCGCAGAACGGTCTCAAGGCCGATTTCGGCCTGCCGTTCGGCGGCTTCAAGCAGTCGGGCCTGGGCCGCGAAGGCGGCGCGGAGGGGCTGATGTCGTACCTCGAGTCGCACACCTTCCTGCTCGATGGCGAGCCCACCAGCCTCGCCATCTGAGCGACCGGCCAACGACGGGGGGCAAGCAACACATGGCGGGACATGATGCGGAGGACGAGCGTCGGCTGGCGCTCGTCCGAAACCTCTATCAGCAGGTGATCTTTCCGCTGGACGAAAGCCGGGTCGATGATTTCATCGACGCCGACTATGTCCAGCACAGCCCGCTCGCCCCGCCCGGCCGCGACGCGCTCAAGCAATGGCTGCGCGAGACCAAGGCGGCGAGCCCGGATTCGTCGCAGACGCTGCACCGCATCCTCGTCGATGGCGAGCATGTCGTGGCGCATCTGCACGTCCGCCGCTGGCCCGGCGATCCCGGGCTGGCGGTGATGGACATGTACCGGATCCCGGCCGACCGGATCGTCGAGCATTGGGAAGTGATCCAGGAGGTTCCGGAGAACCCGATCAACAGCAACCCGATGTTCTGATCGCTTTGGCCGGCGCGCCCTCACATGCGCAGGGCGGAGGCGTAGCCGGTCAGTTCGAGATAGCCGCGCCCGCCCGCCGTGCGCACCGCGCCTTCCCAGTAAACCGGGCCGCCGCCCGCCCGGCTGTCGAGTTCCTGATCGTCCATCAGCGGTACGATCCGGAAGCGCCGCCATCCGCCCGGCGTGCGCACGGCGAGCATCTGCTCGACCGGATAGGATGCCCCCGTATGCGGCGAGCGCCAGCGCCGGATCGGGGTCATCACCACGTCGCCGGGCCCGAAGCGGATCGTGCGGCCATCGGCCTGGCGCAACGATCCGCCCGCCCAGTGGCTCACGCCTTTGGCGTCGCGGACCCGGAAGGCCATCAGCGCGCCGCCATCGTCGAGGTTGATGCCGAGCCAGTCCCATCCCACCGCCCGTGCATCGAGCAGGGTCGAAGACCATTCACGGTCCAGCCACGCCCGCCCGGTCACCGGCATGCGCTGCCCGCCGCGCGACACGCTGCCCGTCACCTCGAGCTGCGGCACGCTGTAATAATGGCTCGCCTGCGCCGGCTGCGGCCCCTTGCGGCTATAGCCGGCTTGGCCTTGCAGGATCGGCGGCTGGGTCGGGCGAAAAGTGAGATTGAGGGTGAAGCCGCGCGCGGGAATGTCGGCGCGGAAAATGCCGTCGCGCCCGCGCCGCATCCGCCAGTCGCCGATCCGTACGTTCGTGTCGCGGGTGGAGGCGTCGGCCAGACCGAACCCGGCGCGCGCGATCCGCTGGTCATGCACCAGCCGGCGCTGCGCGGGATCCGACAGGGCGGCGTGAGCGAACAGGATCTGGCGGGGTGCGAAGCGGCTCGGGTTGTTTTGCGCGGTGCCGGGGCGGGTGCGAAAGAAGGTGATCTGGAATCCCATTGGCGCCCGGCCCGGCACGTCGAGCCAGCCGGTGACGTACCACCATTCGGTGCGGAAGGCGGGATGCGCGCCATGGTCCGCCGGGAAGCGGATCGGCACCCCCGACCGCACCGCCGGATAGCGCGCAGCGGGCGGCTCGGGGCTCGCGCCGCCCAGCATCAGCCCGGCGATGGCGACAAGCGCGCGCGTCTTCACATATCCTCCCGCGCGGCGCGCACCGCATCGAACGAAAGCGCGCGGCGGCCGGCCAGCATCGCCGTGCCCGCCGAGGCCGCGACCAGCGCCGCCGCCACCCCGGCGAACAAGGAGAATGGCAGCCGCGTCTCCATTGTCCAGTTGAAGGACTGCGGATTGACGACGTGGATCAGCACCTGGCTCATCGCCACGCCGACGCCGATCCCGGCGGCGACGCCCACCGCGCCCAGCAGCGCGCCTTCGATGCCGAGCATGGCCAATATCTGCCTCTTGGTGACGCCGATATGGCGCATCATCCCGAATTCCCGCGTCCGGGCGATGGTCTGCGCCGAGAAGGTCGCGGCCACTCCCGCCAGCCCGACGATGATCGCGATCCCTTCGAGCAAATAGGTCACCGCGAAGCTGCGGTCGAACATGGCGAGCGCGGTGGTCCGCAGCTGGCGCGGCTCGGCCAGCGTCGCCTGGGGGCGCAGCGGGGGCGGCAGCGCGGCGCGCAGGCCGACGATCACGCGGCCGGCGTCGACGCCCGGACGCAACATCACCGCCGCCTCATCCCGGCTCTGGTCCCCGGTCAGCCGGTCATAGTCCCCGCTCCGCATCGCGATCGCCCCGTGCTGCCGCGCATAATCGCGCCAGATGCCGGCGACCATCAACCGCGCGGGGGTGCGGGTCGGCAAGGGCAGGGTGATCCGATCGCCCACGGCATGGCCGTACAGCCGCGCCGCGGGCTCCGACAGCCAGACCGGCGTCGTGCCGGGGGAAGCGGCCAGCGTCGGACCGATCGGACGCAGCCCGCCCGCCGGATCGGCCCGCGCGATCAGCATCACCGGCGGCCGATCCGGCGCGAGGCGCAGCGGCAGCGTCCGGCTGAATGCGATCCGCGCCACGCCGGGCACGCCCGCCAGCCGCGCCTGTGCTGCCGGATCGAGCGCGCCGTCGCCCTCGATCCGCAGATAGACGTCCGCCGCCAGCACCTCGCCCAGCCATTCCTCGACCGAGCCGCGAAAGCTTGCGACCATTACCGCCATCGCGATCATCAGGCTGGTGCTGGCAACGATCCCCGACAGCGCAACGGTCGCCTGCGATGGTGCGCCCCACAGCCGGCGCACGGCTAGCTCCACCGCCGGGGCGGCAAAGCTGCGCGCGGCAAGCGGGGCCAGCAGCAGCCGCGCCAGCCACGGCATCGCCGCAACCCCGCCCGCCAACAGAAGGCCGATGGCGAGATAGCCGAACAGCGGCAACCCGCCGATCCCCGGCAGCAGCGCCGCAACACCCCCGCCGGCGATCAGCCCGATCGCGATGCGCGCGGAGGGCCGCCGCCGCGGATCGATCGCGTCGCCGGCATTCTTAAGCGCCACGGCCGGCTGGGCGCGTTCCGCGATCCGCGCAGGCAGGATGCTGCCGATCAGCGCCGCGGCCAGCCCGAGCGCGAAGAACAAGGCGGCCGCACCGGGCGCGAACGTCAACGGCGCGCCTTCGCCGCCGAAATAGCCCCCGCCGAGATCGCCGCCGAGCAGATCCAGCGCGGCGCCGGCCAACACCAGGCCGAGCGCGAGCCCGAGGATCGCGCCGGCCGTGCCGAGCACCGCGCCCTCGATCGCCAGCTGCCGGGTGATCATCGATCGTTCGGCGCCGAGCACGCGCAGCAGCGCGAATTGCGGTGCGCGGCGGGTGACGGACAGCGACTGGGCCGAATAGACCAGGAACGCGCCGGTCAGCAGCGCCACCAGCGCGAGCATGTCGAGGTTGACGCGGTAGGCGCGCGACAGGCTGTCGCTGCTCCGCGCGTCGCTCTGCGCGTCGGAGATCGCCGCGTTCGGCGGCAGCAGGGCGGCGACGGCGTTCCGGACCTGTGCCGCGTCGGCGCCATCCGCGCGCTTGAGGTCGATCCGGTCGATCCGCCCCAGCCGGCCGAGCCGCCACTGGACCGCCGCGATGTCGGCAACCCCGATCGCCTGGCCCTCCTCCGCGCCGGGCAGGGTGCCGACGATGCGAAAGCGCGCCGTCCGCCCCCCGGCGGCCAGCGTCACTATGTCCCCCGGCCGCTTGCCCGTCGCCGCCAACGCCGCACCCGAGAGGAACAGCGCATCGTCCGCGAACAAGCCGCGTGGGTCGCCGCCGGGTTCGGTCAAGCGGCCGATCAACCCCGGCGTCACCGCGCCGGCGCGCAGCGGGTCGACACCGATCAGCGTGAACGGCGCGCGCGCGCCGTCGATGGCCGCGCGCAGCCGGATGATCGGGCTTGCCACCTCCACGCCATCGATCCGGGCAAGGGCGGGGTAAAGCGTCTCGTCGAACCCGCCTGGGCTGGTCGCGTCGACGCGCTGGTCTGCATCCCCGGTGACCGTTCGCAGCGCGCTGTCGAACGCGGTCAGCGCCGATGCGTTGACGAGGTGGACCGCGAAGCCGAGCGCCACGCCGATCGCGACCGCCAGCA
>JAQGKS010000255.1 GCA_028289965.1 Sphingomonas bacterium | reverse complement strand
AGGCCGTAGCGAGGCTGAACGCCAAGCTGGAGCTGCTGGCGCAGCGCACCAACGCGGCCGTCATCTATGTCATCGGGCCGGACGGGCGGACGGTGGCAGCAAGCAACTGGCGGGTGCAGTCGAGCTTCGTCGGTCAGGATTACGGCTTCCGCCCCTATTTCCAGGATGCCCTGCGGAGCGGCGCCGCGGAGCTGTTCGCGCTCGGCACCGTCAGCGGCCGCCCCGGACTCTTCATCGCCCGCCGAATCGAGGCGGGAGGAGAGCCGCTTGGCGTGGTGGTCGTGAAGGTCGAGTTCGACGCCGTCGAGGCCGGATGGGCTCGGGCCGACGGCGAGACGTTCGTGACCGATTCCAATGGCGTGGTGATCATCACCAGCCGCCCCGAATGGCGCTTCCGCACCACTCGGCCGCTCGATCCGGCGATCCAGGCCCGGGTTCGCGAGGCCGTCCAATATGGCCGCGAGCCGTTGCGGCCGCTCCCGATCGAGGCCGACGGCGAGGCGCTGCGGGTCAACGACGCCGGGCGCCGGAGCTTCGTCGCCGCGACTCTTCCCACCGCATTGGCGGGCGCCCACATCAATTTTCTCGAACCGCTCCAGCCCGTTCGCGATAGCGCTTACGCCACTGCATGGGCGATCCTACTCGGCGCCTCCCTGCTAGCCGTGCTGTTGCTGGCCCTGCTTTTTCGCGCGCAGGACAAAAGGGCGATCCAGCAGCAGGCCCAGCGGGCATTGGAACGCGAGGTCGCGCTTCGAACGGCCGAACTTCGTGAAGCGAACGACAATCTCAGGACGGAGAGCCGGGAGCGCGAGATCGTCGACCGGCGCTATCGTCAGGCGCGCGAGGAACTCGCCCAGGCGAACCGGCTCAGTTCGATCGGCCAGATCGTCACCGGAGTCGCGCACGAGATCAACCAGCCGGTCGCCGCCATCCGCAGCTTTGCCGACAACGGGGCCAGGCTGCTGGAGCGCGAGCGGGTCGAGGAGGCGAAGGAGAATTTCGGTCTGATCTCGGACCTCACAGCACGGATCGGATCGATCACCGCCGAATTGCGCAGCTTCGCCCGGCGGCGCACGCCGGCGACAGGCGCGGTCCGGATCGGCACGGTGATCGACGGCGCATTGCTGCTGATCGGCGACTCGCTTCGTGCCGGAAGAGTCACGCTCGAGCGGACCGGGAACGAGGAACTCGCGGTCCTCGGCGACCGGGTCAGGCTCGAGCAGATCCTGATCAACCTCCTGCAAAATGCTGCCGATGCGCTCGCCGGAAGCAAAGACCCGGCGGTTCGCCTTTCCATCGCGGGTGGCGAGGACGTCCTCGTGGAAGTGGCCGACAACGGCCCGGGTATCGCGCCCGAAATCGCGGACGAACTGTTCACGCCCTTCGCGACCGCGCGCGAGAACGGCCTCGGACTTGGCCTTGCCATCGCCCGCGACATCGCCCGGGGATTCGGCGGCGAGCTCGAGTTGGTCCCCTCGCCCCTCGGCGGCGCTGCTTTCCGGCTGCGCCTGAGGCCGGCATGACGATCCTGGTCACCGATCAGCCCGTCCTGTTCGTCGACGACGACGACAAGCTTCGCCAGGCGAACGCCCAGTCGCTGTCGCTCGCCGGAATCGACGTGCGTCCGTTCGGCGATGCCGAAGCGGCGCTGAAGGAGGTGACTTCGGATTTCACCGGGATCGTCATCTCCGACATCCGAATGCCGCGGATGGATGGGCTTCAGCTGTTCCAGCGGGTTCGGGCGATCGACCCGGAAATCCCGCTCATCCTGATCACCGGTCATGCCGACGTGGACACCGCGGTGAAGGCGCTTCGCGACGGCGCCTTCGATTTCCTGCCCAAGCCCTATGCCGCCGATCATCTGGTCGGCTCGGCGCTCAAGGCGCTTCAGACACGGCGGCTGGTGATTGAGAACCGGCGCCTCCGAGCGGCTGCCGAGGATAGCGGCGACAGCCCGCTGATCGGCGACAGCCAGGTCATGGTTCGGCTGCGCGAGATCATCGCCCAGCTCGCCAGGGCCGACATCGACGTCCTCGTCGAAGGCGAAACCGGCAGCGGCAAGGAATTGGTTGCCCGCCTCCTTCATCAGCAGGGCCCCCGCCGCGGGCGACCCTTCGTGGCGGTGAATTGCGGCGCTCTGCCGGAAGCATTGGCGGAGTCCGAATTGTTCGGCTCTGATCTCAGCAAGGTCGGCCGGATCGAGGCGTCGAACGGGGGCACCCTGTTCCTCGACGAGATCGACAGCATGTCGCCGGCGGTTCAGGCGAAGCTGTTGCGGGTGCTGGAGGAGCGCGAAGTGACTCCGATCGGCGCGACGACTCCGAAGCTCGTCAACCTGCGCGTGGTCGCAGCGTCAAAGCGCAGGCTGCAGGAGGAAGTGGATGCGGGTCGGTTCAGGAACGACCTCTTCTATCGCCTCAACGTGATCCGGCTCCGAGTGCCTCCCTTGCGCGAGCGCCGTCAGGACATCCCGCAACTCTTCGCGCATTTCGTACAGGCCGCTCTCGATCAGGTCGGCGCGCCGGGGTTCGAGATGAGGGACTCTGTCCGTCGCCACCTGCTCGAGCATGAATGGCCCGGCAATGTGCGGGAGGTCCGCAACTTCGCCTTCGAAGCGGTCCTCGACCTGGCCGAGGCAGGTTCGCCCGAGAATCAATTGGAGCTGCCTTTGCCGCAGCGCGTGGAGCGATTCGAAGCGCTGTTGATCAAGGAGGCGCTGGAGTCGTCGAACGGCAGCGTCAAGGCGGCGCTGACCCAGCTGCAGATTCCGAGGAAGACGCTGTACGATAAGCTGCGGCGCCATGGCATCGCGCCCAGCGACTATCGAGAGCGGTAATGCCCGACGCCTTCTCGGAAAGCGTCCGCTTCTCAACATTCAGGTGAGGTAAGTGGCGGAGAGGGAGGGATTCGAACCCTCGGAACGCTTGCGCGCTCAACGGTTTTCGAGACCGCCCCGTTCGACCACTCCGGCACCTCTCCGCGAGGGCTCATTGCGGCTCCCCACAAGGCGGGAGCCGGGCCGAATGAGGGGCGCGCTCTAAAGCAAGGAAATCGGCTTGCCAAGCCTGTCCTGAGCGAAGTCGAAGGGCCTGTCCTGAGCGAAGTCGAAGGAGGTTTGACAGGCCTTCCTTGTCCGCCCCCGCACTCGCGCCTAGATTGGGGCCATGACCGAATATCACGACATCAACCCCAAGCCGCCGAGAATCGCCCATGCGCGCTTCGCGATCGGCGACGTGGTGCGGCATCGCCTGTTCGACTTCCGCGGAGTGGTGTTCGACGTCGACCCGGTCTTCGCCAACAGCGAGGAATGGTACCAGTCGATCCCGGAGGACGCGCGTCCGTCCAAGGACCAGCCTTACTACCACCTTCTCGCCGAGAATTCGGATTCGAGCTACATCGCCTATGTCAGCCAGCAGAATCTGGAGGTCGACGGCGACTCGGCGCCGGTTGAGCATCCCGCGATCGCCGGCATGTTCGACGGCCGGGACGGCGGCCGCTACCGGCTGAAACGCGAATTACGGCACTGAGCCTTCGGCGGGCCCACTAGCCGGTTGACACAAAACGGCCCCCCATCTACCTGCGCTGCTTTCCCGCGCTGGGCCTATCCTGCGCGGGCAAGCTATTTGACCTCAAGTGGAAAGAGCCCATGTTCGCAGTCGTGCGCACGGGCGGCAAGCAATATCGCGTCGCCGCCGGAGACAAGATCGCCGTTGAGAAAATCGCCGGCGAAGCTGGCGACAGCGTCACGCTGGACGACGTGCTGCTCGCCGGCGAAGGCGCCGACGTGAAGGCCGGAAGCGTCACCGTGTCGGCCGAGATCATCGCCCAGGCCAAGGGCGAGAAGGTCGTCGTTTTCAAGAAGCGGCGCCGCCACAATTACCGGCGCAAGAAGGGCCACCGCCAGCAGTACACGATCCTTCGAATCACCGCGATCGGTGACCAGAAGGCCGAGAAGAAGGCCGCTCCGAAGAAGGCCGCCAAGGCCGACTCGGACGCTCCGGTCGCTCAGGACGCTCCGCTGAAGGTGGAGGGCGCCGAGGGCCAGATCGACACTTCGGCGAAGGCCAAGGCGAAGAAGGAGACGGCCAAGAAGGACGCCTCCTCCGAAGCGCCCGCCAAGAGCGAGCCGACCGCCGCCGAGGTGGACGCGCCCAAGAAGAAGTCGACGAAGAAAGCCGCGTCTGATAAGGGCGCCGGCGAAGGCGATAACCAGGCCTGAAGATTTAGAGAGTAGAGCGCACAGCCATGGCACATAAGAAAGCAGGCGGTTCCTCACGCAACGGTCGCGACAGCGCCGGCCGCCGTCTCGGCGTGAAGAAGTTCGGCGGCGAGAACGTCCTCGCCGGCAACATCCTCGTGCGTCAGCGCGGGACCAAATTCTATGCCGGCGAGAATGTCGGCATGGGCAAGGACCATACTCTTTTCGCGCTCACTGAAGGCACCGTCGCATTCCGCGCGGGCCGACTTGGGCGCAAATTCGTCTGTGTAGAGCCGATTTACATGGCCGAAGCGGCAGAATAGGAACGGTCGAGAAAGGGCTGTTCCAGGAAGGGGCAGCCCCAAAGGGTCTCAAGAGCGGGACCAGATGAGGGAGAGGGGCAGCCCCCTCTCCCTTTCTTTTTTTCTCCCTCATCGAAATGTCGCCGGACCGTCACCCAGTTCGGGCACGGGCGGCGGCGGAAGGGAGAAGAGCATGTTCGCAAGGACCGAAAGACTGCTGCTCCGGCCCGCCTGGGCCGACGACGCCCCCGCCCTGTTCGGCGCGATCGCCGACGAGGGGATCGTCCGCAATCTCGCAACCGCCCCCTGGCCCTACCTTCCCGAGCATGCCGAGGCGTTCGTCATGCGCGAGCGCGATCCGACTCGCCCGGCGTCGCTCATCTTCCTGCGAACCGACGGCGCTCCCCGGTTGGTTGGCGGCATCGGAATCCACGACACGCCGGACGGCGAAGTCGAGCTCGGCTACTGGATCGCCCGCCCCTATTGGAACCGGGGCTTCGCGACCGAGGCGGGACGAGCGGTCATCGGCTTCGCCTGCAACAGCTTGCGGCTTCGGCGGCTCGTCGCCGGCCACTTCATCGACAATCCGGCCTCGGCCCGGGTGTTGCGCAAGCTCGGTTTCAGGCCGGCGGGCGCCGTCCGCTCGCGCTTCAGCGCCGGCCGCGGAAGGCCCGCCGAATGCGCCGAGCTGGAGCTCGAATTGGGAGCTTCGCTCGTGTCGAGCAAGCCGGCTCCGGCCTGCATGATGGCGGCGTGAACCTTCCCCTCTCCCGCTGGGGAGAGGGAGTCCGCTCAAGCGAGCACGGGCTCAGCCGAAAGCTGTTGCTCGGCCCGCGCGATCAGCGGTCGGTCGTCGTGATTCCACGGGTGGAAGCCGGGCAGGAAGAAGCTTGCCCACGAGCGCAGGATCTTGCGCATCATCCCGGGCCGAACGAAGGCGAACCACAGCATCCGCCGCCACGCCTGGAAGCCGGTGATGCCGTCCTGGCGAAGCAGCTCGCGGACACCGATCGAGCGATCGACGAGGAAGTTCTTGGTCACCAGCAGCATGACCTTGGCCTTGACCTCCCAGCGCTTGAACCGAGGCCAGTCCCTGGTCGCGTGGCGCCATGCGTCGTAGGCGACTCCTTTATGCTCGATCTCCTCGATCGCGTGCCAGCGCCACATCGCCGCCGCTTCGGGGTCGGCGTCCTTGAGGTGGCGCTCGTCGCGCAGCAGCTCATGGGCGAGGATCGCGGTGAAATGCTCCAGGCACATGGTCGCGGCGAGGCTGACGATCGGATGTTTCGACTTCACGATTGCGAGCCGCCAGACCACCCGCTGATCGAGCAGCGACAGATCGTAGCCTGCGTCCACCGCTCTCTTGTTGAACGCGACATGCTCGCGGCTGTGCATGACTTCCTGGGTCGTGAAGGCACGGATCTCCTGCGCGAGCTTGTCCGGCGCGCCGTCGCGGAACGCTCGGACGCTTTCGACGAAAAAGGCCTCGCCCTTTGGGAAGGTCGCCGACAGCGCGTTGTAGAAGGCGGTCGCGACGGGGTCGTTCGCGACCCACCAGCGATTGGCGGCAAGCCCGCGTCCGAACCGGAGATCGCGCGGAGTGATGGTGAGGTCGGCGGGTGTCGCAACGCGTCTCATCAGGCTATCTCCTTGCCTGCAGGCAATGAAAGATACTTACACTGATGTCAATAGCGCGCGAACGCCTGACCCCAACGGAGAGCCGGGCCGCGGCGCTTGAGGCGGCCCGGCGGCTGCTCATCGAGCAGGGCCCGCAGTCGGTGACCCTTAAGGCGGTGGCGGCCGAGATCGGCAAGACCCACGCCAACCTGCTCCACCATTTCGGCTCGGCGGCGGGCCTTCAGGCGGAGCTCGCCCGGACCATGGCCGAGCAGGTCACCCGGGCCATCGCCGACACGGTCGAGCGTGCCCGGCAGGGCGAAGCTGATCCACGCGAGATCGTCGACCGGACCTTCGACGCCTTCGGCAAGCAGGGCGCCGGGGCGCTTGCTGCCTGGATGATCCTGTCGGGCAACCGCGACGCGCTCAATCCCATCCTCGAATCGATCCGTGCCCTGGTGAACCAGCTCTCGGTCAGCCATGAGGACCATAATGTGCCGGAGAGCACCTTGTGGCTGGTCCTCGCCGCGCTCGGCGATTCGCTGCTCGGCGGCTCGATCGCCGACGCTCTCGGCCTGCCCCGCGACTGCGCCCGGGATCTCGCGTCCTTCGCCCTCAAGACGCAGATGATCGCCCACCATCCGGAGGGCCAGCGCGGCAAGGGCGCAAAGCCATGATCAGCGGCTCCCGTGCCTCACGAGGACGGCGGATCGCGGGATCGCGAACGATTCAATCGCCCTGGATGCCGCTCTGACCTTGCGCGAGACGCTGGCTGTGCCCTTCCCTCTCCCCGCCCGACCTCCTAAGTCGCGGCCATGCATTTTCTAGACCAGGCGAAGATCTTCATCCGCTCCGGCGCCGGCGGCCCCGGGGCGGTCAGCTTCCGCCGTGAAAAATTCATCGAATACGGCGGCCCCGACGGCGGCGACGGAGGCAAGGGCGGCGATGTCGTGTTCGAAGCGGTCGAGGGCCTGAACACCCTCATCGACTTTCGCTACACCCAGCATTTCCGCGCCCCGCGCGGCAAGGGCGGCTCGGGCTCCAACCGCACCGGTGCCGGCGGCGGCGACCTCGTCATCAAGGTGCCGGTCGGGACCCAGATCATCTCCGACGACAAGGAGCATGTCCTCGCCGACTTCACCGAGGTCGGCCAGCGCGTCGTGCTCTTGCAGGGCGGCGACGGAGGCCGCGGCAATGCCAGCTACAAGACTTCGACCAACCGCGCCCCGCGCCAGCACGGCACCGGTTGGCCGGGCGAGGAGATGTGGGTGTGGCTTCGCCTCAAGCTGCTCGCCGACGCCGGCCTCGTTGGCTTGCCCAATGCCGGCAAGTCGACCTTCCTCAACGCGGTCAGCAACGCCAACGCCAAGGTCGGCGACTATCCGTTCACCACTCTCCAGCCCAAGCTCGGGATGGTCCGCCACAAGGGCGTCGACTTCGTCCTCGCCGACATCCCCGGCCTGATCGAGGGCGCGGCCGACGGTGCCGGCATCGGCGACCGCTTCCTTGGCCATGTCGAGCGCACTCGGGTGCTCCTCCACCTCGTCGACGCCAATGTCGATGACGTGGCCAGCGCCTACCGCACCGTCGCCGACGAGCTCGTCGCCTATGGCGCCGGGGTCGAGGCCAAGCCGCAGGTCGTCGTTCTCAACAAGATCGACA
This sequence comes from Sphingomonas bacterium, assembly GCA_028289965.1. Classification (GTDB taxonomy): domain Bacteria; phylum Pseudomonadota; class Alphaproteobacteria; order Sphingomonadales; family Sphingomonadaceae; genus JAQGLK01. The sequence continues at coordinate 22,584 of JAQGKS010000255.1, read as the reverse complement.
CGATCGACGATGAACTCGCCGACGCGCTCGCAGCCGAGCTCGAGGCGGAAGTCGGCCAGAAGGTGCTTCGCGTCTCCGGACTGAGTGGCGAAGGGGTCGAGGCGGTGCTCGACAAGCTCATCCAGCATATCGGCACGCTCAACCGCGCCGCCATCGAGGACGACGAGGAAGAGCCGGCCTCCGGCTGGTCGCCACTGTGACATTCCTCCCCGGAACGGGGAGGTGGCAGCGCGAAGCGCTGACGGAGGGGCCGAGCCGAGCTTTGTGCCAGCCCCTCCACCACCGCCTGCGGCGACGGTCCCCCTCCCCGTACCGGGGAGAAATGTTGGTACGAGCAACGTGAAGAAACGCACTCCCCATCCCACCCTCGCCGTCACCGGCGGCACCGGCTTCGTCGGCCAGCACCTGATCCGGATCGCCCGCGAGGCCGGCCATCCGGTGCGGGCGCTGACTCGGGCGTGGCGGCCGCCCGAGGAAGGGGTGGAGTGGGTCGAAGGAACGCTTGGCCGCTCCGACACCCTGCACCGCCTGTGCGAGGGCGCCGACGTCGTGATCCACATCGCCGGGATGATCAACGGGCCGAACCGAGCCGCGTTCGAGGCCGTCAATGCCGGCGGCACCGCGGCGATGGTCGACGCTGCCCGAGCGGCGGGCGTTCGCCGCTTCATCCACATCTCCTCTCTGTCCGCGCGCGAGCCGTCGCTGTCCGACTATGGCTGGTCCAAGGCCAAGTCGGAGCGGATCGTCGCCGCTTCCGGGCTCGACTGGACGACCATCCGGCCGCCGGCGATCTATGGCCCCGGCGACCGCGAGACTCTCGAACTGTTCAAGATGGCCCGGCGCGGCCTGGTCGCGCTTCCGCCGGCCGGCCGTTTCTCGATCATCCATGTCGAGGATCTGTGCCGGCTGATCCTCAATGTCGTCCCGGCCGACGACAGCCTGGCGGAGACTTACGAGCCGGACGACGGCGTACCCGGCGGCTGGGGCCATCGCCATTTCGCGCGCACCTTGGGCCGGGCGTTCGGCCGGCGCCCGGCGACCCTGGCGCTGCCGCGCCTCGTCCTCAACGGCGTCGCCGGCATCGACCGCCTCGTGCGCGGCTCCAAGGCCAAGCTGACCCGCGACCGGGTGCGCTATTTCTGCCATCCCGACTGGGTCGCCGCTTCGGAGAAGAGGCCGCCGCCGTCGCTCTGGAGCCCGCAAATTCGAACGCCGGGCGGCCTTCGCGCGACGGCGGACTGGTACCGCTCCGAAGGCTGGATCAAATAAAGTTCGGCAGGTCCACGAAGAAGCCGGCGACGAAGGCGAGAAAGCTCAGGCACAGCCCGGCGAGGAAGGTGCGATAGGCGTGCCCCAGCAGCCGGTACTTCTTGCGGGCGAGCACGACCCCGTTCTGGTAGAGATCGCGAAGCATGATCGTCAGGAACCCCTCCTCCGATCGAAGCTCCCGCATCACCTTCTCGAGAAACTCTTCCTCGCTCAACTGCTCGAACGAGCCGAAGAACAGCACGTTGAGCCGCCCGCCGGTCCTGAAGCGGGTCGCCGGCATCACCGCCAGGATCGACAGCACCGCCGAGAAGAAGGCTCCGACCCCGAGGATGAGGAGCGGCAGCGGCTCAGCGGAATCGCTCGCCTGCCCCAACGTGATCGTGAACACCAGGAAAGTCGCGGCGAGCAGCATGTTGGCCTTCTGGTCGGCCATTTGCGACAGGGTCACGTGGATCTGCTGCGCGGTTCGAACCGCATGGATCGAATTGGGCGGAAACCCCTTCGGCGCCTCCACGAGCTCAGCCTCGGCCATCGTCGCTCTCCCTTTGCCGCCGCCCCCGGCTTCGCCGCCGCACTGCCGCGCTTCAGCCCTAATCGCTTGGCAGGGCCGCCCCAACGCACCTAAAGGGCAGCCATGACAGACAGGGACCAGACCTTCGACAAGGTCGCAGAGCTGATTGCGCCATTCAACAAGAAGAATGCGGCACTCGCCAATACCACGACCTTCGCGGGCGATCTCGAGTGGGACAGCCTCGTGGTGATGGACTTCGTCGCGTCGGTCGAGGACGAGTTCGACATCCTCATCACGATGAACATGCAGGCCGAGATCGAAACGGTCGGCCAGCTCGTCGACGCCGTCGAGAAACTCAAGGCCTAGCGCCATCGCCGCCTGCCTCACCAACCCGTTCGGGTGGAGCATCGGCCGGAGGCATGGCGCGCCGCCCTTCCCCATCGCCCCCGACGAACGGAACGCTGGAATTCCCCGATGACCGATGCCGCCCAGACCGCCAACGACGTGCCGCCGGCCGATGCGATCGCGCCCGACCACGATCTCTTCAGCAAATTCGATCCGCTGATCGCCGAGCGCGAGGCGCTGCTGGCGACGGGCGTGCGCGATCCGTTCGCGATCGTCATGGACAAGGTCGAATCGCCGACCCAGGCGATCATCCAGGGCCGCCGCACGATCCTGCTCGGCACCTATAATTATATGGGGATGACGTTCGATCCGGACGTGATTGCCGCGGGCAAGCGCGCGCTCGACGAGTTCGGCGCGGGCACCACCGGAAGCCGGGTGCTCAACGGCACCTATCAGGGCCACCGCGAGTGCGAGGATGCGCTCAAGGAATTTTACGGCACCGAGCACGCGATGGTGTTCTCGACCGGCTATCAGGCCAATCTTGGCATGATTTCGACCCTCGCCGGCAAGGGCGAATATATCATCCTCGACGCCGACAGCCACGCGTCGATCTATGACGGCTGCTGGCTGGGCAATGCGGAGATCGTCCGTTTCCGCCACAACAGCGTCGAGGATCTCGACAAGCGGCTCGGCCGCCTGCCCGTCGGCCCCGGCAAGCTGGTCGTGCTGGAAGGCGTCTATTCGATGCTCGGCGACATCGCTCCGCTCAAGGAGATGGTCGCCGTCGCCAAGAAGCATGGCTGCATGGTGCTGGTCGACGAAGCGCACGGCATGGGCTTCTTCGGGGAACATGGCCGCGGCGTGTTCGAGGAAGCGGGCGTCGCCGCGGATGTCGACTTCGTCGTCGGCACCTTCTCGAAATCGGTCGGCACCGTTGGCGGCTTCTGCGTCTCCAACCATCCCAAGTTCGAAGTGCTGCGCCTCGTCTGCCGGCCTTATGTCTTCACGGCCTCGCTGCCGCCCAGCGTCGTCGCGACCGCCGCGGCCTCGATCCGCAAGCTGATGGATGCCGGCGACAAGCGCGAGCATCTGTGGAAGAATTCACGCCGGCTCCACCAGGGGCTGCGCGATCTCGGCTTCACGCTCGGTACGCCGACCGCGCAGTCGGCGATCATCGCGGTGATGCTGCCCGATCAGAACGTCACCGTGCGGATGTGGCAGGCGCTGCTGGAGCTGGGCCTGTACGTCAACATGGCGCGTCCGCCGGCGACCCCGGCCGGCACCTATCTCCTGCGCTGCTCGCTCTGCGCCGAGCATAGTGACGAGCAGGTCGGGGAAATCCTCGATATATTCGCCAAGGCCGGCCACGCGGTCGGCTGCATTCCCGCCTCCGCCTGACGATCGCCTTGGGCATGCTTTCCACCCGTTGTGCCGGCGGATAGAATCGCTGGCACAATGGCGGAAATCGAAATTGGCGCTGGCGAGGAATTTGAATCCGCACGTTCGTGGCGGCTATGGCTGGCCGGCGCCGCCGCGCTGATCGCAGCCGCGCTGCTGATCGCCCTCGTGATCCTGGTGGGCTCGTCCAGCAGCGACCGGGACGCCAATCTGGAGCGCGAGCGGCGAAGCTACGACGTTATGATCGTCGCGCGCGGGCTCGACGCGTCGCTCGCACGATCGGAGGCGGCGCTTGGCCGCTTCGTGATCAGCGGTGATCGCAGCACCGGCAATCTCTATTCCCGCGAATGGCAGCGGGGCGGCCGTTTCCTCGCGCGGCTCGCCAGTCTCACCGCCGACAATGCGGAGCAGATGTCGCGCGTCGAGGAACTGCGCGCGCTCTATCAGGCGCGAGGCAAGGAACTCGCCGCCCCGGCCTTGCGGGCAAATTACCGCCAGGGCTGGTCCGCGCTGTCCTTGTTCAACGAAGCCGGCAAGTCGAGCACGATCCCGCGGATCGCCCGGCTGCTCAAGGACATTGCCGATAGCGAGCGCCGTATCCTCGTCGGCCGCGCGGAGGAGACCGCGCGCGCGACGGCGCGGGCCAATTCGCTCGCCGGGTTGCTCTCCGTGCTCGGCCTGCTGCTCGCCGTCGGCGCCGCGGCGCTTGGCTGGGGGATCCTCCACGCCCTCGCCCAGGGGCGGATGGCGGACCGGGCGGCGCAGCTCGAAGCGATTCGTGCCGATACGCTCGAGGAAGCGGTCGCGGCGCGAACCCGCGAGCTGCGCGACGCCAATGCCCAGCTGCGCACCGAGGCGGAAACCCGGGCCGCCGCCGAGGCGCAGCTGCGCCAGGCCCAGAAGATGGACGCGGTTGGGCAGCTGACCGGGGGCATCGCCCATGACTTCAACAATATGCTGGCGGTCGTCGTCGGCGGTCTCGATCTCGCGCGCCGACGGCTGGGGCACGACGTCACCGATGCGGGGCGGCACATCGACAATGCGATGGAGGGCGCGCACCGCGCCGCCGCGCTGACCCGTCGCCTGCTCGCATTCTCGCGCGCCGAGACGTTGCTGCCCGAGGCGATCGCGCCCGCCGCGCTCGTGTCGGGGATGGTAGACCTGATCGACCGCACCCTGGGCGAACGCATCAGCGTGGAAACCCGGATCGAGGCCGGCCAGTGGCAGGTATGGTGCGATCCCGGCCAGCTTGAAAATGCGATCCTCAACCTCGCGGTCAATGCCCGGGACGCGATGGACGGCGAGGGCCGGCTGATCCTGTCCATCGCCGATGTCACCCTGCGCGCCGGCGAGATCGGCGAAGCGCGCGCGGGCGAGCATGTCCGGATCAGCATCCGCGACGAGGGCTGCGGCATGACCCCGGAGATCATGGAACGGGTGTTCGAGCCGTTCTTCACGACCAAGCCGATCGGCAAGGGAACCGGCCTGGGCCTCAGCCAGGTGTTCGGCTTCGTTCGCCAGTCCGAGGGCGAGGTCATGATCGAATCGGTGCCGGGTGCCGGGACGACGGTGTCGCTCTACCTGCCGCGCCATATCCCGGACGCCGCCCCGGCCCCGACGCCGACCGATGATAATGCGGCCGACGCCGCATCCGCCGCGGCGACGATCCTGGTGGTCGAGGATGATCCGCGCGTGCTGGGCGCGACGGTGAGCGCGCTGGCGGAACTCGGCCACCGGCCGATCGCCTCGGCGAGCGGGGCGGAGGCGATTGCCTGTCTTGCCGAACGGGACGATATCCGGCTGATCCTGACCGACGTGGTGATGCCCGAGATGACCGGACCGGAGCTGATCGAGGCGGTCACCCCGCTCTATCCGCACATCGCGGTGCTCTACGTGACCGGCTATGCCGGCGAAGCGGGGGATGCCGGGCTGCTCGCCGGGCGCGCCGTACTGCACAAGCCCTTCACGCTGCGGGCGCTCGCCACGGCGGTCGCCGCCGCGCTCGCCCGTCCGGTCAGCGCACCGCGCCCTTCCGCCACAACCGCGGCAGCAGGCTGATCGCGCCGATCAGCGGCCAGCGCCGCTGCCACGGCCGGATCGCGATCGCCGTGCCGGCATGGCGGTTGATCTTCCAGGCGAGATAATCGATTCCGCCGGCAAAGGTCGCGCTCGCCTTGGCGAGGCGGGCAAGCGTCAGCGCCTTGCCCTCCAGCCGCCGCCGTCGCCAAACCCGTTCGCCGCGGCGGCGCTCGCCAGTAGAGAGGGTGCGGGCGAAGCGGACGACACCCTCGTCGTCGATCTCCGCAGTCTCGCCCGCCGCGGCCAGCGCTGGCGCGGTGAAGCGGCGATAGCGATCGGGATCGAACGCGACGACCGAGGCGGCCCGCCCGCCCCGCTCGGCGCGCAGTTCGGCGCCATAGGTCAACGCAAAAGCCCGAGACCAGAGATCGAGGGAATCGAGCGCATCGGGCACCATCGGCCGGGCGGCGGCGAGCAACGCCGGTGCTGCCCCGGCGACCGCCTGCACGACGTCCCGCCGCGCCCGATCGGTCGCGCACCAGACCAGCCGCGATGGCTGCGCGAACCGCGCCCACACCGCGACGTTGCGGGTGCGCGACGATGCCAGCCGGGCAAAGTCCTGCTGGCTGAGCATCGCATATTTGGCGGCGAGCCCGTCGGCTTCGAATGGAAAGACGTTGGGCGGCAGCAGCCGGTTGGCCAGCGCAAGGCCCGCCGCACCATAAGCCGACCGATAGTCGCCGACGATCAGGTAGAAATCGAGCATCAGCCCGTCGAGCTGGTCGGCGCGCAGGCACGAGCCATAAAAGAGCATAGCGAGCGAGGCCGCGCCGTGACGCTGCGCGATCGCCTCGGCCAGCCGGCTCACGCGCGGATCGGCGGGCTCGGCAAGCTCGGCGGCGACGAGCGCGGTGAGCGGACTTTCGATCATCGGCGCGCTGGGTGCTTACGCCGCGAGGCGGAGGAAGGGCACCGGCGCGGTCGGCGTCAGCACGATCGGCCGGCCTTCGGACGCCCGGAAGATCTCGCCATCGAGGATCACGCTCGGCCGCTGGCCCTCGATCCGGATCTCGTCGCCCCGTTCGAGGTGGACGCCCGACATCCGGCGCTTGCCGAGGCTGCCGAACACGCCCGCCGCGATCGCCCGGATCAGCGAGAAGGGACGATGATCGACCAACATCAGCTTCAGCATCCCATCGCGCGCCTTGTTCCCGCCGGCGCTGCTCCCGGTGCTGCTGCCGAGCAGCAGCCGTTCCAGCGTGGTGACGATCAGCAACGAGAAGCGCCCCTGCAACTGCCCCTGACGGAGCAGCGAAACCTTGACCGGGCTCGGCCGCGGCGGGAGGAAGGCGGCGCGAATCCCGAAGATCAGCGAGAGCATCACCGCCAGCGCGGTCAGCACATGGCTGAACCCGTTCGGCAGCCCGAGCGGATAGACCTTGTTGCGGCAGAACAGGATCGAATCGGCAAGCCCCGCCCCGCCGAGGAACATGCCGAGCACCGGCCGCGTGCCCGCGTCGCCGTTGGACAGCGAGATCAGTTCCCGCACGACGATATGATCGTCCAGCCCGTCGCGCGCGAGTTCCATCACCCGCTCCAGCGCGCGCAGCGGATCGCCGACCGCCCCCAGATCGAGCGCGATCAGGTTGGTCTTGCCGTTGGGCAGCACCGCCACCGGCGGCGGCGAATCGCCGAAATGCCCGCCATGATAGATTTCGGTGAGCGCGGTCTGGACGGTGCCGTCGCCGCCGTTGATCACCAGCACCTTGGGTTGGACGCGGGCGATCGTGCGCATCGCCTCGCCGATCTGGCTGATATCCTCCACCTCATAATGGAAGATGTCCGAATTCTGCGCGCAGAAGCTGCGGACCCGGGGCAACAAGGATCGATTGCCGGTGGAGCGCGGATTGGAAAGAAGGGCGACTCGCGGCATGTGATTCAGCTCCCCGCGACCGGCTTGATCGAAAGCCCCCGACGATAATTGAGTGTGATATCGACCGGCCTGGGCACCCCGCCGACGCCGATCACGACATCCTGGTAGCGCGGCTTGAGCGACACGAGAGAGATTGAGGGGTTGCGCGAAAACCCGCCGCCATCGTTCCAGTCGGACTTGCCGCTGCCGTTGATGTCGTGGCGGACGGCGATCGCATAATTGCCAGGCGCCGGCAGGGCGACGCACACGTCCATCGCACCGTGGCTCGCGACCGGCAGGTCGATCCGCTTCAGCCGCTTGCCCTTGCTGAGGAAGTCGGCGGGATCGCTGCCATAGACCTGCACCCGCACGCGGCCGGTATGCGCCTTGAACCCATCGATATGGACGAGGACCGCGGGCGCCGCCGCCCCTGCCCTGCACGCAGCGGCGTCGGGACCGATAGCCGCCGCCTGCGCGCCAACCGCCGGCACAAGCGCCAGCACGGTTGCGGCAGCGGCGTTCATCAGTTTCGACATGACCTCACAACTCCCGGCAGCTATAGCGCCTGCACGCCCGTGGTGCGGCTCGCATGAGCACCCATGACGGCTAGGTCGGATTTGTTTGCGGCCAAAACATGGTGACGAGGCGTCTTAATCTTGAGAATTGGCAGCCTCACCGATCGCTACCTCGCGAAGCTGATCGCCGTGCCGCTGATCGGCACTTTGGTGGTCGCCGCGATGCTGCTGATCCTCGACAAGATGCTCCGGCTGTTCGACTTCGTCGCGTCCGAAGGCGGCCCGGTCAGCGTCGTCTGGCGGATGCTCGCCAACCTGATCCCCGAATATCTGTCGCTCGGCATCCCGATCGGGCTGATGCTGGGCATCCTGCTGGCGTTCCGCAAGCTGGCGCTGTCGTCCGAGCTCGATGTGTTCCGGGCGATCGGCCTCGGCTATGGCAGACTGCTGCGCGTGCCGTTCCTCTATGCCGGGGTGCTCGCATTGCTCAACCTGGCCATCGTCGGCTTCGTCCAGCCTTATGCGCGCTATGCCTATGAGGGCCTGCGCTTCGAACTGCGGTCGGGCGCGCTCGGCGCGTCGATCAAGGTCGGCGAATTTTCCAAGCTGGGCAAGCGCATGACGCTGCGGGTCGAGCGCAGCCGCGATGGCGGGCGCGAGTTGAGCGGTATCTTCGTGCGGACCGAGGCGCGCGACGGCAAGTCGCTGGCGGTGACCGCCGAACGTGGCCAGTTCCTCGCGACCGACGATCCGAACACGATCATCCTGCGCCTGTCGCAGGGGGTTCTGGTCAACGACCAGCCGGGCTTCACCACCCCGCGGGTGCTGAGCTTCGTCGCCCATGATCTGCCGATCGATCTGCCGCAGATCGAGGCGTTTCGCCAGCGCGGCGAGCGCGACGCCGAGCTGACCATGCCCGAACTCGTCCGCGTCGCCTGGGCCAAGGACACGACGCCGCAGACGCGCAACACGCTGCGCGCCAACTTCCACTTCCGCCTGGTCGAAGTCGCGACGATGTTCCTGCTGCCGTTGCTGGCGGTGTCGCTGGCGGTGCCACCGAAGCGATCCTCCTCCGCGCTCGGCGTGTTCCTGTCGATCGTGCTGATCGTCACCCAGCACAAGATCAACGAATATGCCGAGGCGCTGGGTGCGCGCGGCGGGGTCGATCCGGTGATCGCCTTGTGGGTGCCGTTCCTCGCCTTCGCCGGCCTCACCTGGTGGATGTATCGCACCCTCGCCCACGTCCCCGGCGGCCAGCCGATCGGCGCGCTCGAACGCGGTGCCGCCAAGGCCGGCACCACCATCCGCGGCTGGCTCCGGCCCCGCCGCCGCAAGGCGGCCACTGCATGAACCTGCGCTTCTTCGCGTCCCGGACGATCACGTTCTACATGGCCCGGGTGTTCCTCACCCGGTCGCTGGCGGTGCTCGCCGCGCTGGTGATCGTCCTCCAGGCGCTCGACCTGCTGGGCGAATCGGGCAACATCCTGGCCTATCCCGGCAACGGCGATGCCGAACTGTGGCAATATGTCTCGCTGCGCGCGCCGCAGATCATCGCCCGCTTCCTGCCCTTCTCGGTCCTGCTCGGCACGCTGGTGACGCTCGCCACGCTCAACCAGAATAGCGAGATCATCTCGATGAAGGCGGCGGGCATATCGGCCCACCAGATCCTCGCGCCGCTGATCGTCGCCAGCTTCGGCGTCGCGGCTGTGTCGTTCGTGTTCAACGATCGCATCGTCAGCCGCGCCACCTCGACCCTCTCCGCGTGGCAGAGCACGAGCTATGGGCCGCTGCCGAAGGATCGCGGCATCGCCAGCAACGTCTGGGTGCGGGACGGCGACGATCTGATCCACGCCGCCCAGGTCTCGGGCCGGGGCGCGGCGGTGCAGCTGCGCGGCGTCACCGTCTATGACCGCGCCGGCGGCACGCTCCAGACGATCGTCGATGCGGGAAGCGCCCGGCAGTCCGAAGGCGGCTGGACACTGGACGGCGTGCGCCGCTTCGATGTCGCCGCCGGCACGATCGCGCGGCTGCCCTCGCTGGTGATCGGCCGCGGCATCACGCCCGATCGCTTCACCCTGGCCGACGTCGATGCCGACGAGCGATCGTTTGGCGCGCTGCGCCAGGACATCGCCGAACTGCACGCGGCCGGCCGGCCGACCGGGCCGCTCGAGGCCGGCATGTGGCACAAGGTATCGGGGCCGCTGTCGTCGGTGCTGATGCCGCTGCTCGCCGGGGTCGCGGCCTTTGGGCTTGCCCGATCGGGGCGGCTGTTCATCCGCGCGGTGATCGGCATGGCGCTTGGCTTCACCTATTTCGTCGCGGACAATTTCGCGTTGGCGATGGGCAATCTCGGCGCCTATCCCCCGGTGCTCGCCGCCTGGGCGCCGTTTCTCCTGTTCCTGCTGATCGGCGAGGCGGTCCTCATCCGCACCGAGGAATAGCCGCCGCTGCCAATCGCCGCGCGACCGGCCGCGCCGCGCACATGTCGCAAATTTGCCGCATTGCGCCTACACTTGCCGGTCCCATATCTGGAATATACCCAATCCGAGGACGTTGCCTTGAAGACGATCGCCGCCCCCAAGCCGGGCATCTGGAAGCGCGCGCACTATCTTGACCGGATGACGCTGCGCGAGCTGATCGTGGCCTATTTCCAGCATTATACGATCATCAGCTACCTGCTGCTGGCGGTCGCGTCGGTGGCCATGTTCGTGTGGCGTCCGGCCGGCCCGCTGGCGACGGCCGGCGCGGTGCTCGCGGCGATCCTCGTCTATCCGGCGGTGTGGTATGCGCTGCACCGCTGGGTGCTGCACGGCCAGTGGATGTACAAGCTGCCCGCCTTCGCTTCGACGTGGAAGCGGATCCATTATGATCACCATCAGGATCCGAACCATCTCGAGGTGCTGTTCGGCGCGCTCCACACCACCCTGCCGACGATCGCGATCGCGACGCTGCCGGTCGGCTATGCGATCGGCGGGGTCGGCGGTGCGGCCGCGGCGTTCGCGGCCGGGCTGGTCGCCACCTGTTATTATGAATTCATCCACTGCATCCAGCATCTCGCCTTCAAGCCCCGCAACAAGGCGATCGCGCGGATGAAGAAGCTGCACATGGAGCATCACTTTTTCGACGAGAAGGGCAATTACGGCATCACCAATTATCTGCCGGATCGCCTGCTCGGCACCTTTTACGAACGCGCCAACCGCGCCCAGGGCCGCAGCCCGACGGTGTTCAACCTGGGCTATACCGAGGAGGTGGCGAAGACCTATCCGTGGGTCGCGAACCTGTCCGGCGGGGTCGCATCGGGCCATCCCCGCGCCCGCAGCCGCGCTCGCGACTGAGTCAGGTGTCGGCTCGTCTCACCGTCCGGCCGGTGCAAAGCCGGGCCGATCGCAACGCCTTCGTCGACCTGCCATTCCGGCTGTACGCCGCGGATGCGAACTGGATCCCGCCGCTCAAGGATGAAGTCCACGGGCTGATCGATCCGAAGAAGAACCCCTGGTTCGAACATGCCGATGCCGGGCTGTTCCTGGCGGAACGCGACGGCAAGGTGGTCGGGCGCATTTCCGCCCAGGTCGATCAACTGGTCCTCGCCATGCCCGCCATACAAGGCGGCGGCCCGGGCGTCGGCCATTGGGGCATGTTCGAAGCCGAGGATGCGGAGACGGCGGCGGCGCTGTTCGAGGTCGCCGAGACCTGGCTGCGCGCCAAGGGGATGACCAGCGCGGTCGGGCCGATGAGCCTGTCGATCTGGGATGAGCCCGGCCTGCTCGTCACCGGCCACGATCATCCGCCGACGGTGATGATGGGGCACCACCTGCCGCACTATCAGGATTGGGTGGACGCCGCCGGGTTCGTCGGGGTGAAGGACCTGTACACCTACGATCTGGAGATCACCGGCGGGCTGCCGCCCCTGGTCAACCGAATCGTCGCCTCGGGTGAGCGCAATGCGCGGATCACCGTGCGCAAGGTCAACAAGGCCAAATTCCCGCAGGAAGCGGCGCTGATCCTCAGCATCCTCAACGACGCCTGGTCGGACAATTGGGGCTATGTGCCCCTGACCGATGCCGAGATCGCCTATGCCGGCAAGAAGCTCAAGCCGATCGTGTTCGAGGATCTGATCATGGTCGCGGAGGTGGAGGGCGAACCGGTCGCCTTCATGCTGACCCTGCCCGATCTCAACGAACTGACCCGAGACCTCAACGGATCCTTATTCCCGTTCGGGTTCATCAAGCTGCTGTGGCGCCTGCGTCACCCCAAGGTGCGGACGATGCGCGTGCCGCTGATGGGCGTGGTCAAGCGGTTGCAGGCGACGCGGCTGGCGAGCCAGCTCGCCTTCATGATGATCGAATATATCCGCCGCGCCGCGGTGGCCGATTATGGCTCCACCCGCAGCGAGATCGGCTGGGTGCTGGAGGATAATCAGGGGATGCGATCGATCGCCGATACGATCAACAGCAAGGTCAACAAGGTCTACCGGGTCTACGCCAAGCCGCTGTAGCCCGGAGGATCGTTCGGGCCGTTGCTTGGTGAGGCGGCGGGGACCGGCTAGCCCAGGGTCACCCAGGTCGGGGCGTGATCGCTGGCTTTTTCCTTGCCGCGCGCCGCCTTGTCGACCCCGGCATCGACCAGCCTGTCCGCCGCCGCCGGGCTGAGCAGGAGATGATCGATGCGGAACCCCGCATCGCGCGCCCAGCATCCCGCCTGATAATCCCAGAACGTATAGATCGCGCCCGACGGGTGGCGTGCGCGGATGCCGTCGGTCCAGCCCTGATGGAGCAGGCGCCGGAATGCGGCGCGGCTTTGCGGCTGGGTCAGCGCGTCGGACGCCATGGCGGGGGCGGAGAAGACGTCGTCCCGAGCATCGGTCGGAATCACATTATAATCGCCGGCCAGCACCACCGCCCGCTCGCCCGCGAACAGATTGGCGGCATGCGCGATCAGCCGCTCCATCCACGCGATCTTATAGTCGAACTTGGGGCCCGGCTGGGGATTGCCGTTGGGCAGGTAGATCGAGCCGACGATCACCCCATTTACCTCCGCCTCGATGTAGCGGCTGTGGCTGTCGTCAGGATCGCCCGGCAGGCCACGCTGGGTCTCGATCGGCTCGCTCCCGCGCGCGAGGATGGCGACGCCGTTGAAGCCCTTCTGGCCGTGCCACACGACGCCGTAGCCCGCGGCGCGGATCTCCGCTTCGGGGAAGCTTTCGTCGGCGGCCTTGATCTCCTGCAAACAGGCGACGTCCGGCTGGCTTTCCTCCAGCCATTCGAGGAACCTGGGCAGGCGGGAACGGATGCCGTTGACGTTGAAGGTCGCGATTTTCATGGCGCCGGCTTTAGGCCAGTCGGCGGCGGCCCGCCACTGTCCCGGCGGGGAGCGGCCTCAGACGGAGAAGCTGGAGCCGCAGCCGCAACCCGACGCCGCGTTCGGATTTTCGACGCGGAACGCGGCACCGCCAAGCGATTCGACGAAGTCGACCGCGCATCCATGGACCAGATCGAGGCTGATCGGATCGACCACCAAGGTCACCCCGTCGCGGATCGCGGTCACATCCTCGGCATCGATGCCGTCGGCCAGCCCGAAGCGGTATGAAAAGCCCGCGCAGCCACCGCCCTCGACCGCGAGGCGGAGGATCGGCGCCTTGCCCTGGCGCGCCGCGATCGCGGCGACCCGCTTGGCGGCGGACGGAGTAATATCAATAACGGCCGCTTCGCTCATGCACCGCAGATAGGCACGAAAAGGGCCGCCGACAACCGCCGGCAGCCCTCAACCGCTGATGCTGTCCGAAACTCTTATTCGTCGGGGCCGCCGACCGCGATCCGGGTGCCATCGGCACGGCCCTGCATCTGCACCGCATAATCGGAGGTCTGCAGGAACGGCACCGGATTTACCGCGCGGCCGTCGATGCGGACTTCATAATGGAGGTGGCTGCCAGTCGAGCGCCCGGTCGAACCCATGTGGGCGATCAGATCGCCGCGGCGGACCTGCTGGCCGGGCTGAACGAGAATCTTGGAAAGGTGGCCGTAGCGGGTCTCGAGACCCTTGCCGTGGGCGAGCTGGACGAGGTTGCCATAGCCGTTGGCCCAGCCGGCGCGACCGACATAGCCATCGGCGGTGGCATAGATCGGGGTGCCGATCGGGCCGGCCATATCGACGCCGGCGTGCATCGCGGCGCTGCCGCGGAACGGATCGGAACGGACGCCGAACCCGCTGGTGAACATCGGCTGGGCGATCGGCCGCTGCGACGGGACCGAGATGCTGCCCTGCTGGAACTGATCGAGGCGCTTCCACGAGGCGAACAGCGCGCGGAACTGCGGATCGGCCTTGGTCGCCACGGCATCCTTCTGGTCGAACGCGGCGTAAGGCGCGCTGATCGCGGCCTCCGTCCCGGCCACCGCCGGCGCCGCCTGGAACCCGGCGGTCAGCAGCATCGCTCCGAGGACCGCCGAGCGGCGCGAACCCTGAAGAAAAGCGCCAAGCTGGTGGAACCAGATAGGAGCGGAACGGTTGGTATCGTGAGACGGATGATTCATTCGTATCCCCGGCGACCAGTTGCGCAAATTCCGCAAGCGATCGCCTGCGTTGTTATGCCCTATCGATTTCATCGTGCGTGATTGCCCCCGCAGCCCGATGAGCGGCCTTGTGCTTGGCCGATCAGGAAGCGGCAAGGCTAAGGTAGTATTCTTTCGTCAGACCGGCCGCAGCACGGGCTGAGTCGTTGAACGGCGGTTTAACTGCTCCGCGAAAATGGTTCCCGACGAGATACTTCCAGTGCGAATGCGGCGAGAATCCCTGCACTGCGCAAAGCTGTTCGAACCAGCGCACGCCGAAAGCAACGTGGCGGATTTCATCGTGCATGATGCGCAGCAGCAGCCGGGCTGACGCCGGATCGCCGGCCTGCTCGAACCGCTCCACCGTAACCGGCGTGACATCCAGGGCGCGCGCCTCGAGCACCATCGGCACGACCGCAAGGCGCGCCAGCAGATCGCCCGCGGTGGCCTCCGCCGCCTGCCACAGGCCGTCATGCGCGGGCAGCGCGCCATAGCCCGAGCCGAGCGCACGCAGCCGACGATCGAGGATCGCGAAATGCATCGCCTCCTCGGAAGCGACCCGCATCCAATCGTCCACGAACGCCGCGGGCAGACCCTCGCCAAAACGGCCGATCAGATCGCAAGCGAGATCGATCGCGACGAACTCGATATGCGCCAGAGCGTGGAGCAAGGCGATCCGCCCGCGCGCGCTTCCCGCCTTGCCCCGCCTGGGCATCTCGGCGGGCGGGCGCAGTTCGGGACGCTCGGGCCGGCCGGGCCGGTCCGGCATGGCGACATCGAACGCATGCACCAGCCGGCCGAGCCGCCAATCCCGCGCCGCCGCCCGCGCCGTCATGACCTTGGTGACGGGATCGGCGGCGAGCAGCACGTCGCGCACCGCCCGCGCGACCGAGCGCTGCTCGCTTTCGCTCAAGCGGTCGCCGCCGCGCCGTCGCTGCCCGCAGAGCCGATCGCGCGCACCGCGGCGAGCACTTCCTCGGCATGGCCCGGCACCTTCACCTTGCGCCAGATGCGCACGATCTTGCCCGACGTATCGATCAGGAAGGTCGCCCGATCGATCCCCATATATTTGCGTCCGTACATGCTCTTCTGGACCCATGTGTCGAAGGCTTCGCAGACCAATCCGTCGGGATCGGTGACGAGCCTGACCTTGAGGTCATATTTGGCGATGAACTTGGCATGGTCGGCCGGGCTGTTCTTGGAAATGCCGACGACATCGGCGCCCGCCGCGTCGAACTCGGGCTTGAGCGCGGAGAAGTCCTTCGCCTCGCTGGTGCAGCCGGACGTATCATCCTTGGGGTAGAAATAGAGCACCAGCGTGCGGCCGAGCAGGTCGGCAAGCGGGACCATGCTGCCGTCTGCGGCCTGCACGCTTACATCGGGTGCCGCATCGCCTTGTTCGAGCATGGTCGTCTCCAGTTCGCTTCTTGAAGCGCCCCTCTAGACCAGCTCGACGATCCTGCGCCACTCCGCCGCGACGATCGCGCGGGCCTGTTCATACGCCCCGAGCAGCTCGTCCCAGTCGGCCGCATCGCACGCCCGCGCGACGAGCGGCCGCGACACCTCGGCCGGTTCGCCATTGTTCGGCGCGACCAGCCGGAGCGTGACCAGCATCCGCGTGAGCAGCCTGTGCGCGGTGGCAAAGCCGGGCTCCAGCAATCCTGCCTCGACACAGGCCGCGATCGCGACGTCGAGCCGGGGATCGAGGCCGATCCCGTGGCGCAGCTGGACGAAGTGGACGCAGAACTCGCAATCGACCAGCCCGCCGGGGATCAGCTTGACATCGAGCGGCCCGGACGGCGGCTTGTGCTTGGCAATGTCGCTGCGCATCTTGACCGCGTCGGCCGCGAGGATCGCCGGATCGCGCGGACGACGCAGCGTCTCGTCGATGATCGCCTCGACCTCCGCCCGCGCCGCTGCCGAGCCGAAGACCACCCGCCCCCGGGTCAGCGCCATATGCTCCCACGTCCAGGCGCTGCTCCGCTGATATTCGGCGAAGCTTTCGACCGATACCGCGAGCAGCCCCTGCACCCCCGACGGCCGCAGCCGCGTATCGACTTCGTAGAGCGGGCCGGCGGCGGTCGCGACGCTGAGCGCGGCGGTCACCCGCTGGGCAAGGCGGTTGAAATATTGCGTCGCGCCGAGCGGTCGCCGCCCGTCCGACTCGGTCATGAAATGCCCGGTGAAGAGGAAGACGAGATCGAGATCGGACGCATGGGTGAGCGCGCCACCGCCGAGCCGGCCGAGCGCGAGGATCAACAGCTCCCCGCCCGGAACGCGGCCATGCGCCGCCTCGAACTCGGTCACCGCCGCCCGCGCCAGCGTGGCGAGGGCCGCCTCGGCCACGCGGGCGTAACCGGCGGCGACCGCGATCGGATCGGACGCCCCCTCGATCAGCTGAACGCCCAGCGCGAACCGCCGCTCGCTGACGCGGGCGCGCACCCGATCGAGCAGCATCTGATAATCGTCGCCCGCCTCGCTTTTGCGAAACTCGGCGGCGAGCGTGGCAAGGTCGGGCGGGCATTCGAACGCGCTCGCATCGATCAGCCCGTCGATCAGCTCGGCCCGGCGGGCGAGTGCCTCGGCAAGCGTCGGTGCGTGAACCAGCACATCGCCGATCAGTCGCCCGAGCATGGGCTGCGCCTCCAGCAGGCGAAACAGGTTGATCGCCGTCGGCAGGCGGGCGACCAGCTCGTCGAGCCGCATCAGCGCCGAATTGGGATCGCGCGCCCGGCCGAGCTGCTCGATCAGGCTTGGCAACACCGCTTCGAGCGCGTCGAGCGCCGCCGGGGTGCGCAGCGCCCGCAGGCCACCGGAGCGCCAGGCGTCGATCCGGGCGCATGCCGCCGCCGGATCGAGAAAGCCGGCCGCCGCCAGCCGCTGCTCCAATATCTCGGCATCGCGGGGCAAGCCATCGGACTGCCCGCCGCCGAGGAGATCGTAGATCGCCCCGACGCGTTCGACATGCGGCGCCAGCAACGCGACCAGCGCCTCGCCATCCGCGAGGCCCTCCAGATGCGCGACATTGTCGAGCGCCTCGATCTGGCGCGGCAGACGGTGGGTCTGCTGGTCGTCGACCATCTGCAGCCGGTGCTCGATCGTGCGATAAAGGCGATAGGCCTGCTCGAGCGCAGCGGCCTCATCGGCGCCGATCCGGCCGGCCGCGGCCAGCGCGGCGAGCGCATCCATCGTCGCTGGAATGCGCAGGGCCGGTTCGCGGCCGCCATGGATCATCTGGTGGATCTGGGCGAAGAACTCGACCTCGCGGATGCCGCCCCGCCCGCGCTTCAGGTCATAGCCCGGGCCGAGCCGCTGGCCTTGCGCATGGTGGCCCCGGATCCGGCGCGAGATTTCGCGAATTTCCCGGACCGCGCCATAATCGATGCCGCGGCGCCAGACGAACGGACGGATTGCCGAGAGGAAGCTTTCGCCAAGCGCGATATCCCCGGCAGCGGCGCGCGCCCGGATGAAGGCGGCCCGTTCCCACGGCAGCGCGCTCGATTCATAATAGGAAATCGCCGCCTCGATCGGCAGCGCCAGCGGGGTCGCCTCGGGCGACGGGCGCAGCCGCAGGTCGACCCGGAAGACATAGCCGTTCGCCTCCCGGTTCTGCAGCAGCTCGACCACCCGCCGGGCGATCCGCACCGCCGCCTCGACCGGTTCCTCGCGCGCCCGGTGGGGCAGCGTTTCGGGATCGAACAGCAGGATCGGATCGATGTCCGAGGAATAATTGAGTTCGCGGCTGCCATGCTTGCCGAGTGCCAGAGCGGCGAATCCCCGCACCGGCTCGCCGGGATAGCGCTCGCTGATCGCCGCGGTGATCGCGGCATCGAGCGCCCGATCAGCGAAGTCGGAGAGTGCGCGCACCACCCCTTCGAGCGGGAGCAATCCGGCGAGGTCCGACAGGGCCACCGCCAGCGCGAGACGCTGCCGCTCCCAGCGCAAAGCAGCGCCCACCGCGGTAGCGCCCGTCGCACCGGTCGCGGCGGCGTCCGGGTCGGCCACCCCGGCGCGGGCGAGCGCGCCCGCCGCATCGCCTGCTTCGACGCACGCGACGATGTCGGGATGACGGAGGATCAGTTGGCGCAGGAAAGGCGCGTGGCGCCCGGCTCGTTCGATTGCCAGCAAAGCGGTGTTGCCCATCGCGGGCACCTTACAGCGGATGCCGATCGTGGCAAACGGGCGGACACTTCATCCATGTTAAGCGTTGTAAGGGCATGGATCACCGTAAGGTACACGGCGTGACGACAAGCAGTCATTTCAAGGGCGGTGCGCGCGAAGTGCGGGCACCTGCGCCGCATGAGGGAATCGGCCAGTCGCTGCGGCTCGCCTATGCGGATCCCGCCGCCGTGCTGCCGCCCGAATTGGCCAGCCTTATCGATCGCTTACGCTGATCCCACCCGGGTTAACCCGCTTTTTACCTTTTGCCTTCATCACTCCAATGGTTAATGAAGTCTCCGCGCACTGCGACAGGTCGTCACGCGCGAAGCAGGGGGTGATGTGATGCGCGTGCTGCTGATCGAAGACGAACCGACGACATCCAAGAGCATCGATCTGATGCTGTCGGCCGAGGGCTTCAACGTCTATACCACGGATCTTGGCGAGGAGGGTTTGGACCTCGGCAAGCTCTATGATTACGACATCATCTGCCTCGATCTGAACCTGCCCGACATGCACGGTTATGACGTGCTCAAGAAGCTGCGGGTCGCCAAGGTGCAGACCCCCGTCTTGATCCTGTCCGGCATTTCCGAAATGGATTCGAAGGTTCGCGCGCTCGGCTCCGGCGCCGACGATTATGTCACCAAGCCGTTCCACCGCGAGGAACTCGTTGCCCGCATCCATGCCGTGGTGCGGCGGTCGAAGGGCCATAGCCAGTCGGTCATCCGCACCGGCAAGCTGTCGGTCAACCTCGATGCCAAGACCGTCGAAGTCGATGGCAGCCGGGTCCACCTGACCGGCAAGGAATATGCGATGCTGGAGCTGCTCTCGCTCCGCAAGGGCACGACCCTGACCAAGGAAATGTTCCTCAACCATCTTTACGGCGGGATGGACGAGCCCGAACTCAAGATCATCGACGTGTTCATCTGCAAGCTGCGCAAGAAACTGAGCTTGGCGTGCGGCGGGGAGAATTATATCGAGACCGTATGGGGCCGCGGCTATGTCCTGCGTGACCCTGAGGAGCTGCTCGAGGCTCGCGTCGCCTAGCTGGTTACCCCCGCTTGTGCGGCGCAGCAAAGCGATGCAGTCTTCGATTGACTGAGGATCGGCTGCAAGCACAGAAAAGGGGCCATGGACATCGCTGCGTTCGATGAGATCAGAGGAGCCGGCGGCCCCAGCGCCCATCGTCCGGAATTTGCGGACCTTGCCGGGTGGATCGACAACACGCCGCGCGAGGAACTCGACCGGCGGCAGGAAGCGGCGGAAGCGGCGTTCCGCCAGCTCGGCATAACCTTCGCCGTCTATGGCGAGGAAGAGTCGGCCGAGCGGATCATCCCCTTCGATATCGTGCCGCGCATCTTCACCGCCGACGAATGGAGCAACCTCTCCGACGGACTGGTGCAGCGGGTCGAGGCGCTCAACGCCTTTCTCGCCGACGTCTATGGCGAGCGGCGGATCCTGGCCGACGGCATCGTGCCGAGCGAGCTCGTCCTCGGCAACGCCCAGTTTCGCCCGATGCTGTCGGGGGTGCGACCGCCCCACAATATCTATGCCCATATCTGCGGGATCGATCTGGTGCGAACCGGGCCGAGCGACTTCTTCGTGCTCGAGGACAATGCCCGCACCCCTTCCGGCGTCTCGTACATGCTCGAAAATCGCGAGGCGATGCTGCGGCTCTGCCCCGAATTGTTCGAACTCTACGATATCGCGCCCGTCGACAGCTATCCCGATGCGCTCCATGAAACGCTCCGTTCGGTGGCGCCGCGGCGTCATGGCGGCGGCCCCGTGTGCGTGCTGCTGACCCCCGGGCACTTCAACTCGGCATTTTATGAACATAGCTTCCTCGCCGATTCGATGGGCATCGAACTGGTCGAGGCGGCCGATCTGGAAGTCGACGACGACATCGTCTGGATGCGGACGATCGAGGGGCGCGTGCGGGTCGACGTCGTCTACCGGCGGATCGACGACGACTATATCGATCCGCTGATCTTCCGCCCGGATTCGCTGCTCGGCGTGCCGGGGCTGATCGCCGCCTACATGGCGGGTAACGTCGCGCTGGTGAACGCGCCGGGCACCGGCATTGCCGACGACAAGGCGATCTACAGCTACATGCCGGAGATCGTGAAATATTATTCGGGCGGCGAGGCCAAATTGCCCAACGTCGAGACCTATCGCTGCCGGGAGCCGGGGGCGCTGCGCTACACGCTCGACAATCTGGAAAAGCTCGTCGTGAAGCTGGTCGATGGATCGGGCGGATATGGTATGCTGGTCGGGCCGACCGCGACGCGCCAGCAGATCGCCGATTTCCGCGCCGCGCTGATCGCCCAGCCGGAGCGTTACATCGCCCAACCGACGCTGGCGCTGTCGACCGTGCCGACGCTGACCAAGGCGGGCGTGGCGCCGCGCCACGTCGATTTCCGCCCGTTCGTGCTGTCGGGCACCAACGGCGTCAACATCGTGCCCGGCGGGCTGACCCGCGTCGCGCTGCGCGAGGGGTCGCTCGTCGTCAATTCCAGCCAGGGCGGGGGCACCAAGGACAGCATGATATTGTCGCGTCGTCGGCAGGGGCAGAGCCAGTCGCAATCCCAGTCGGGTGGTGGCGCCCAAAGTCAGTCGCAGTCGCAGTCGCAAGGGCACTCGCAGGGCACCCGCCCGCTCCGCTCGGGCGATTACTGATGCTGTCGCGTACCGCCGCCAGCCTCTACTGGGTCGGCCGCTACATGGAGCGCGCCGAATTCACCGCGCGCCTAATCGAGGCGACGATCCGGCTCGACGCGCTGTCGCCCCGCCCGGCCGGCGACGCCGCATGGGCAAGCGCGCTGATCGTCGCCGCTGCCGATACGGGGTTCGCCAAGACCGGGGAAGCGATCAGCCCGCAGGCGGTCAGCAGCTATTTGACGCTGTCCGCCGCCAACACCAGTTCGGTCCGCGCCTGCCTCGATGCCGCCCGCGGCAATGCCCGCGCGGTACGGACGGCGCTGTCGCGCGATGCCTGGGCGGCGATCAACCGCGCCTGGCTGTCGCTGCGCGGCGCGTCGTTGAGCGATCGGCAGGCAACCATGGCGCTGATCGAGACGGTCAAGGCCGAAGCACGCGGCTTCGAAGGCGCGCTCCACCGGATGCTGCGCAACGAGAGCAGCTGGTTCCTCGGGCTGGGCGCGGCGATCGAGCGGGCGGACAATACCGCCCGGCTGATCGACGTGAAATATCACCTGCTCCTGCCCGAGGGCGAGAAGGTCGGCGGCGCGATCGATCGCGACCAATGGACGACGATCCTCCACACGGTATCCGCGGTAACCTCCTATCGCTGGCTGTACCGCGAGGGGCTGAAGCCGTGGCTGGTGGCCGAGCTGCTGATCAAGCGGCGCGAATTGCCGCGTTCGCTCGCCGCCTCGATCGACGAGGTGGTGACACTGCTCAATGCGATCGGCAAGCGCACCGGCCTCCAGGGCGAAGCCGACCGCCTCGCCCGCCAGCGCCAGTCGACGCTGACACGCACCTCCACCGACGCGATCTTCGCGCGCGGCCTGCACGAATATCTGACCGCGTTCATCGCGGAGAATGGGCTGATCGACCGGGCGATCGGCACCCAGTTCCGCTTCGCCTGATGCGCCTGTTCATCGAACATCGCACCGATTACCGCTTCAGCGAGCCACAGGCACGTCTGATCCAGTTGCTGCGGATGACGCCGGCATCGCATGCCGGGCAGAATGTGGTCGACTGGCGGATCGACGTCGACTGCGATGCGCGGTTGAAGCCGGGGCGGGATGGCTTCGGCAACGAGACGCAGATGCTCTACATCAACGGACCGATCGACCGGATCTGCCTTACCGTGACGGGCGAGGTGGTGACCGAGGATCGCGCCGGGATGATCGCCGGCACGGCCGAGCCGCTTCCGCCCGAGGTCTTCCT
>JAQGKS010000216.1 GCA_028289965.1 Sphingomonas bacterium | reverse complement strand
TTTCACGGTGATCGGGGAGACCGCGCTGATCGGCGACAACGTCACCATTTATCAGAACGTCACGCTGGGCGGGACCAACCCGACCGACGGCGTGCCCGGCAAGCGCCACCCGACGATCTGCGACAATGTCGTGATCGGGTCCGGCGCCCAGGTGCTCGGGCCGATTACGGTATCGGAGCGGGCAAAGATCGGCGCCAATGCCGTGGTGACGCGCGATGTCGCGGCGGGGGCGGTGATGGTCGGGATCCCGGCGCGGCCGACGCTGGTCGACGCGCAGGATTATCAGCGCAGCTTTCTGCCCTATGGTACGCTCTGTTCCGAGCGGTTCGATCCGCAGACCCAGCAGCTGGAGATGCTCCGCTGCGAGGTCGAGCAGCTCCGCGCCAAGCTCGCGACGCTGATCGAGCAGCGCGATACCCCCGGCGCAAGCGAGGACCATAGCGAGCGTCACCGCGCCTGATGGGGATCGTCACGCCATTTCCGGTGCGCGGCGCGACACTCCAGATCGCGTTCGATCGTGCCGAACTCGCGCGCATTCTCGATCTCTACGGCCGCATGGTCTCCGCCGGGCATTGGCGCGATTATGCGATCGACCTCGGCCGCGAGGCGGCGACCTTCTCCGCCTTTCGGCGAACTGCCGAGCGGCCGGAATATCGCGTCGAAAAGCGCCCGGCGCTGCGCAATCGGCAGGGCATGTGGGCGCTGGTCAACGAGGTCGGCGCGGTCCTGCGCCGCGGCCACGAACTCGGGCCCGTGCTCGCCCCGGTCGAGCGGAAGCTGCTCAAGCTGGTCGAGGACTGATCCGGCTTGCCGGCCGTTACAGCGATAGCCCGATCCGCGCGACGATCCGGTCGCCCGCGTGTGCATAATCCGCGAAAGGCGAGGGCGCACCCCGGCTGACATCGGTTCCGACATAGGCCAACCCGATGCTGAGCGGGCCGCTGACATGGTCGATCCCGATCCGCCAGTCGGCATAGCTGCCACCCGGCCGCAGGCGCGCAGCGCGCAGCGGATCATCGGCCGTGCCACTCGAATGGCCAACTGCTGCGGATAGGGTGAAGGGGGTGCCGATCACCGCGGCCGCGGCCGATGCGCCGATGTAGAGATTGTCCCCGCCGATCGCGGCCTGCTCGGGTGCGTAGCGGACGAACAGATCGAGCGCCACCGGCCCGAGGATCGTTCCCGCGCCGGCGCCTAGCTCGACATAATCCATCCTGCGGGTCGCACCGGCAAAGCCATGGCCGATTGCCGCCACGTCGATTCGCAGCGCGCCGGCATCGAGCCGATAGCCGATCGACCCATCGATCGCCGCCTCGGCACCGCCGTGGCGCGCGCTACCGCGCAGCGTAGCGGCCGACGCATCAACACGGAGCCCCGCCGGCAGCGTCGCCCCGACGGCTACCTCGGCCGCCACGCGGCCGGCGCTCCAGCTGAGGCCGCGGCGACGCAGATCGCTCGACACCTCGGCAGACAGCGACAGATCGGGCGCGGCGATCGCCGGCGTTCCGGCCGATATCGCAACAAGGGTGAGAGCTGTCGCCGTCCACCGTAGCATGTCAGTTTGCCGCGACGAGGTTGCGCGCCGCGTCCAGTTCGGCGTGCAGCTGTGGGCGATCGCGCTCGGCAACGGCAAGCAGGTGGCTACGCACCGCGGGGCTCTGGGCGGCGAGTTCTTTGGCGATCGCTCTGCGGTTGGTCATGCAGTCGCCGTGGCGGCTGCCGCGGAGCGGCTGTTCGGATGAGATCGTACGCGCCGAACCGGCGGGGCTGCCTGCCAAACGGCGCGTCACGTCGATCGTCGCTGTCCAGGTGCAGCGGACGGTGCCGCTACGGGTGGGCGGTGCCGCGCCGATCTGCTTGTGGCGGACCTTCGAAACAGCCTCGTAGACGACCTCCACCGGGGTCCCGCGATAATCGAGCTGGATGCTGTGGCGCGCGTCCGTTGACGGCGGCGGGGTGCCGAATGCAGATCCCGCAAGCAAGACCAGTAGGACTGGGTTCATGGTTCATTCTCCTGCGTGCGCCGGCTATATGCCGGTCGCTCTCCCATTTGGGTCGAAGTCTCGTCCCGCGGGTTTCCGTTTGGTGACGAAATCCTTCTGGGCAGGCGGAACCGCTAAGTAGTGGGCTCCGCGTCAAGCGCGTAGCCGGCGGAACGCACGGTCCGGATGATGTCCGGCCGGCCGCCCTCGTTGATCGCCTTGCGAAGGCGGCGAATATGCACGTCGACGGTCCGCGGCTCGATATCGGAATCGCGCCCCCACACCGAATCGAGCAGCCGCTCACGCGAAAAGACCCGGCCGGGATGCTCGAGAAAGTGGCGCAGCAGGCGGAACTCGGTCGGCCCCAGCGGCACGTTGGTGCCGTCGCGGCGCACCTTGTGGCTGACCGTATCCATGTCGAGCCCGGAATAGACCAGCCGCTCGCCGGCCAGCGCAGGGCGCACCCGGCGCAGCACCGCGCCGACCCGCGCGACCAGTTCGCGCGGCGAGAAGGGCTTGGTGACATAGTCGTCCGCGCCCGTTTCCAATCCGCGGACGCGGTCTTCCTCCTCGCCGCGGGCGGTGAGCATGATGATCGGCACGTTGGCGGTATCGGCGCGGCGCCGCAGCCGGCGGCACACTTCCAGCCCGGACAGCCCCTCGATCATCCAGTCGAGCAGCACCAGATCCGGCGGCGCCTCCTGCGCCAGCAACAGTGCCTCCTCGCCGTCGGCGGTATGCTCGACGGTGAATTCCTCGCGGCGGAAATGCCAGATCAGCAGTTCGGCGAGCGCGGGATCGTCCTCGACGAGGAGCAAGCGGGCCCGGCTCATTGCTGATCGTCGCGCTGCATCAGCACGTCCTCGCCCTTGGGCCGCTCCGCCATCTGGTGGCCGGTGGAGGCGAAATAGACCATCTCGGCGACGTTGGTGGCGTGATCGCCGATCCGCTCCAAATTCTTGCCGATGAACAGGAGATGCGTCGAAGGCGTTATATTATGGGGATTTTCCATCATGTAGGTGAGCAGCGTGCGAAACAGGCTGTTGTAGAAATCGTCCACCGTCCGGTCGCTTTCGCACACCGCGACCGCGGCCTGCGCATCGCGCGCGACGAAGGCGTCGAACGTGGCGTGGACCATGTCCGACACCGCCCGGCCCATCGCCGGAAGAATCGAGACCGGCTCGAGCCCCTGGACGTTGGCGAGAAGCGGGACGCGCTTGGCGATGTTCTTGGCATAATCGCCCATCCGCTCGACCACGCCGGAAATCTTGAGCGCGGCGACCGCCTCACGCAGATCGTCGGCCATCGGCGCGCGGAGCGCCAGCAGGCGGATCACCTGCCGCTCGATCTCGGTCTCGATCTCGTCGATGCGCTTGTCGTCCTCGACGACGCGCGCCGCGAGATCGAGGTCGCGGCGGACGAGTGCCTCCATCGCGTCATGCACTGCCGCCTCGGCGCGGCCGCCCATTTCCGAAACGAGGGCGCGTATTTCGCCGAGATCGGCGTCGAAGGCTTTGACGGTATGCCCGGTGGTGCTGGCCATGATGTTGCTCCTCAGCCGTATCGGCCGGTGATATAGTCTTTCGTCCGCGTCTCGCGGGGATTGGTGAAGATCTCCGACGTGTCGCCATATTCGACGAGCGTGCCGAGGTGGAAGAAGGCGGTACGCTGCGACACGCGCGCGGCCTGCTGCATGTTGTGGGTGACGATCACGATCGCGTAGCGGCCGCGCAGTTCGTGGATCAGTTCCTCTATCTTGGCGGTGGCGATCGGATCGAGGGCCGAGGCCGGCTCGTCCATCAGGATCACTTCCGGATCGACCGCGATAGCGCGGGCGATGCACAGCCGCTGCTGTTGGCCCCCCGACAGCGCCGTGCCGCTCTCGGGCAGGCGATCCTTGACCTCCTCCCACAATCCGGCGCGGCGCAGCGACATCTCGACGATCTGGTCGAGATCGGCCTTGCCCGCGGCGAGGCCGTGAATGCGCGGGCCGTAAGCGACATTTTCGTAGATCGATTTCGGGAAGGGGTTCGGCTTCTGAAAGACCATCCCGACGCGGGCGCGCAGCTGCACCACATCCATCCCCGAGGCGTAGATGTCCTCGCCGTCGAGCGTGATCTGGCCTTCGACGCGGGCGGAGGCGACGGTGTCGTTCATCCGGTTCAAGGTACGCAGGAAGGTCGATTTGCCGCAGCCCGACGGCCCGATGAACGCGGTCACATTGTCGCGGCCGACATCGATCGAGACGTCGTGGATCGCCTGCTTGGTGCCATAGAAGACGTTGACGTTGCGCGCCGTCATCTTGGGCGGTTCCGCCGCTGCCGCCTGCTGCTGCGCGGCGATCTGGTGGAAGCTCGTATTGGTCATGCGGTTTACCAGCGCCGTTCGAATTTGTTGCGAAGATAGATAGCGAAGCCGTTCATCGCGAGCAGGAATACCAGCAGCACGATGATCGCCGCGCTGGTCTTTTCGATGAAGCCGCGGCTGACTTCGTCGGACCACAGGAAGATCTGCACCGGCAACACCGTCGCCGGCTCGGTCAGTCCGCCGGGCGGGCTGGCGATGAAGGCGCGCATGCCGATCATCAGCAGCGGCGCGGTTTCACCGAGCGCGCGGGCCATGCCGATGATCGTGCCGGTGAGGATGCCGGGCAAAGCGAGCGGGAGGACGTGGTGGAACACGACCTGGATACGGCTCGCGCCGATGCCGAGCGCCGCGTCGCGGATCGATGGGGGCACCGACTTGATCGCGTTGCGCCCCGAAATGACGATCACCGGCATCGTCATCAGCGCCAGCGTCAGCCCGCCCACGAGAGGCGCCGATCGCGGCAGGTGCATCATGTTGAGGAATACCGCGAGCCCAAGCAGCCCGAAGATGATCGAGGGCACCGCCGCCAGATTGTTGATCGACACCTCGATCAGATCCGTCCAGCGGTTCCGCGGGGCATATTCCTCGAGATAGAGCGCGGAGAGCACGCCGATCGGGAAGGCCAGCGCGAGCGTGACCACCATCGTCAGCAGCGAGCCCTTGAACGCTCCCCAGATGCCGGCGACGGTCGGGTCGGTCGCGTCCGCGCCGGTGAGGAAATCGAGGTTGAAGGCGGTGCGCACCGCCCCGGCCTGCTTCAACCGGGCATAGGTCTCGCGATCGGCCGGCGCTCCATCGCCCTTGGCGGCGATATCGATCCCGGTGGACGCCGGCACCCAGATGTCGGCCCGCCGCTGGATGATGGTCGGGTCCTCGGTGATCGCCTTGCGGACGCTCAGCCATCCGGCGTCGGACAGCATGCGCGGTCCCTGGCTGCCGAACGCAGCCTCGGCGGCGGCCGCGGTGACGCCTTCGATGTCGCTGCCCTGCAGGGCAGCCTGCGCGCCGAAGCCGCGCAAGGCATTCGGATCGAGAACCATCGACGATCGGGGAAAGTCGATCGGCACCTTGATCTCGGCGCGGGTGAAGCCGCGCGCGCCGTTGCCGACCATCGTGATCAGCAGGAAGGCGAGGAACGACGCCGCCAGCAGCACCGCGCCGAGGCCGAGCAGGTGGAACGCCCGCTCGCTCGCATAGCGGCGGCGCACCCGCGTCGACATCGCCTTGGTCGTCCAGTCGGTCGGCACGCGCGCGGCGGGCTCGGCCGGCCCGACCGGCAGCTGGGCTACGACGGTGCTACTCATATGCTTCCCGATAGCGTTTGACGACGCGCAGAGCGATGATGTTGAGCGCCAGCGTGACCATGAACAGCACCAGCCCGAGCGCGAAGGCGGCGAGCGTCTTGGGGCTGTCGAACTCCTGATCGCCGGTCAGCAGCTGCACGATCTGGGTGGTGACGGTGGTGACGCTGGCGAAGGGATTGGCGGTGAGGTTGGCGGACAGGCCGGCGGCCATGACGACGATCATCGTCTCGCCGACCGCCCGGCTGACCGCCAGGAGCACGCCGCCGACCACGCCCGGCAGCGCGGCGGGGACGAGCACGCGGCGGATCGTCTCCGACGTGGTCGCGCCGAGCGCGAGCGAACCGTCGCGCATCGACTGTGGCACCGCGGCAATCGAATCGTCCGCCATCGAGGAGACGAAGGGGATGATCATGACCCCCATCACCAGCCCGGCGGCGAGCGCGGATTCGGACGAGGCGTTGGGAATGCCGATCGCAGCGGCGAAGTCGCGGATCGCCGGCGCGACCGTCAACGCGGCGAAATAGCCGTAGACGACGGTCGGCACGCCAGCGAGCATCTCCAGCAGCGGCTTCATCCAGCGGCGCACCGCGGGGCGGGCATATTGGGTCAGGTAGATCGCGCTCATCAGGCCGAGCGGGATCGCCACGATCATGGCAATGATCGCGCCGATGAAGATCGTCCCCCAGAACAAGGGAACCGCACCGAATGCGCCGGACGAGCCGACCTGATCGACACGGATCGCGGTCTGCGGGCTCCAGGTGAGGCCGAACAGGAATTCGAGCGGCGAGACCTTGGAAAAGAAGCGCAGCGATTCGAACAGCAGCGACGCGACGATGCCGACGGTGGTGAGGATCGCGATCAGCGAGGCGATCAACAGACTGCCCATCACCACCCGCTCGACCCGCGTGCGCGCCCGGAACTCCGGGTTGAGCCGGGTGAACGCCCAGGCGCCCCCGGCAAAGGCGAGCAGGATCGCGGCGACCGTGCCGATGATGGCATAGCGGGTGTCGGCCGCCTGATAGGCCGCAAGCAGGGTGTTCGACAGCGGATTGAACGGCGTCGTGACGCTGCCCTCGGCCAGCCCGCGGACCTCGGCAAGGATCGCGCTGCGCTCCATGCCGAAGGCGGGCAGGGCGCTGGCGGCGGGGCTTTCCAGCGCCGCGCCCATTACCAGGCCGGGGGCCAGGCTGCTCCACGCGGCGAGGAAGATCAGGGCGGGCACGATCGCCCACAAGGCGACGTACCAGCCATGATAATTGGGCCGCGAATGCGGGCGCCCGCCGCCGGCCACGGCGAAACTGCTCGCCTTGGCGCGCGCCGTCGCCCAGGCAACGCCGCCAAGACCGAGGATCAGGAAAAGGAGCGCAGCGCCCGACATCGTCTGGTTATTCCGCCTCGGCCGGATCGAACGGCGTCAGCTTCGAAGCGATCTCGGCGTTCTTCGCGCGGACATCGTCGGGCGCGGCGATCAGGCCGCGGCGCTTGAGATAGCCGTCCGGCCCCCAGGCGCTGGCAAATTCGGCGACGAACTGTTTGAGGCCGGGAATCGCGTTCAGATGGGCGCCCTTGACGTAGATGTAGAGCGGACGGGCGCCTGGATACTGATAGCTGGCGATCGTTTCATAGCTCGGCACGACGCCCTTGATCGCGATGCCGCGCAGCTTGTCGGCATTCTCTTCCAGGAAGCTGTAGCCGAACACGCCGACCGCATCGGGGTTCGCCACCAGCTTCTGCGCGATCAGATTGTCGTTCTCGCCGGATTCGACATAGACCCCGTCCTCGCGGACCTTCGAGCAGATGTCCTTATGCTTGTCGCTGTCGCTCTTCTTGAGCGCCTGCATCTCGGGGCTGGAGTCGCAGCCCTTGTCGAGGATCAGCTCAACGAAGGCGTCGCGGGTGCCGCTCGTCGGAGGCGGGCCGAACACCTTGATCGCGATGGCGGGAAGGGCGGGGTTGACGTCCTTCCACGTCTTGGCCGTCTGCGGCTTGCCATAAGGGGCCGCAGCCAGCGCCTCGTAAATGTCCTGCTGCGTCAGCTGCATCGACGCACCGGCGGCGCTCTCGGCCACCGCGATGCCGTCGATCCCGATCTGGATCTCGACGATCTCCTTCACGCCATTCTTGGCGCAATCGGCGACCTCGGATTTCTTGATCCGGCGCGAGGCGTTCTCGATGTCCGGGAACTGGGCGCCGACGCCGGAACAGAACAGCTTCATGCCCGCGCCGGTGCCGGTCGATTCGACGATCGGTGCCTTGAAGTTGGCGTTGGCACGGGCGAACTGCTCGGCCACCGCGGTGGTGAACGGATAGACCGTCGACGAGCCGACTACGCGGATCTGGTCACGCGAGGCGCCACCCGCGCCGTCCTCATTCTGGCAGCCGGCGAGCGCGAGCGCTGCAATGCCGGTCATCAAGATCGTTCTGGTCAAGCGAATCTCCGTTGGCGCGGGCGATCAGGTGCGCGTCATACCGCGTATCGTCGCGTTCGCACCGTCCTGTGTGACGTCTAGATGACAGTTTGATGACAGCGGCCTTGGCGCGGCGGGCAGGTGTATGGTCACGGTCGTCCCCCGCCCGACAATGCTGGAAATATCCAGCCGCCCGCGATGCCGCTCGACGATGTGCTTGACGATCGACAGGCCGAGCCCAGTCCCGCCCAGCGCCCGGCTGCGGCCGGGATCGACCCGGTAGAATCGTTCGGTCAGCCGCGGAAGATGCTCCGGCGGGATCCCCTCGCCCTCATCCTCCACGGTAAGCCGCACCATTCCGCCGGCGACGCAATCCAGCGACACCTGGATAGGCCCGCCCGCCCGACCATATTTCGCCGCATTGCCGATCACATTGTACAGCAGCTGCGACAGCTGCGCCGGGTCGCCTGCCACGGGCGGCAGATCGTCGGCCAGCGCGACGACGATACGATCGGCATCGGGCACCAGCCCGGTGCGCAGCGCATCGCGGACCTCGTCGATCAGCGCCGGCAGCGCGACCGCCTGCTGCGGCGCGCTATATTTGTCCGCTTCGATGCGCGAGAGCGACATCAGATCCTCGACCAGCCGCTGCATCCGCTTGGCCTCGCGGAACATGATCTGGAGGAAGCGGGCGCGCGTCGCCGGATCCTCCCCGGCATCTTCGAGCGTCTCGATGAAGCCGAGCAGGGTGGCGAGGGGCGTGCGCAATTCGTGGCTGGCATTGGCGACGAAATCGACCCGCATCCGCTCGATCGCATGGGCGCCGGTGCGGTCGCCGAGGCGGACGAGGCGGGCGCCGCCGACGAGCGGGTGGACCAGCATTTCCCAGCGCCGCGCCCGCTCGCCCAGCCCGATCAACTCCACCGGTTGCGGCGGCCCGATCGCCGGGAGCGGGCCGATCAGCCGCTCGGCCGCGGCCGGGTGGCGGATCGCCAGCCGCACGTCGCCGCCGACGATATGATCGCCCAGCAGCAGCCGCGCCGCCGCATTGGCCCGCGTCACGCTTTGCCGTTCGATCAGCAACACCGGATCGGTGATCGCCTCGATCAGTTCGTCGATGCCTGGGCCAGGCGCGTCTGCTTCGCTCTCTACGGCAGCGGCGGGTGGCGGGGGCGACGAGCCGGGCGCGGGCAGCACCACCAGAACCCCGCCGATCGCGCCGATCACCGCCGCAAGCGCGGCGGGCGCGCCGAGCAGGAGCGTCAGCACCGCCAGCCCCGCCGCAAGCGCGCAGGCAAGGAGTGGCCGTGCCAGAATGGACCAGTGCATCGTGCGGATCATCCCAGCGTCCCGGGCGTGCCCCGGTCAGGCTCGCCTCGGCTCGTCTTTGCGACTATCTTGTCTGTGCGACTATCTCGCCGCGTGCAATCCTGTCTGCCTTTACGATTATGTAAGTGGCAGACGTATATGGAAGTTGAATGAACGAGGAAGGCGACGAGAACGGCCAATCGGAAGCCCCCGCCAGTGCGCGCCGACGGCTGCTGATGCTCGGCGCCATCTCGGCATCCGCCGTTGTGACCATTCGTCCGGCGCTGGCGCAGGCCGCAGGCTCGGTGCTCAATTGCGAAATCCCGGTTCCCGATCCTGTCCGCGCGGGCAACTGGATCGCGGCCGACGGCAAGCTTGTGCCACCGGCCACGCAGGGCGCCTTTCCGCCCGCGCGCCGGCCGCTGACCGGTGAGGAGGTGCGCAACGCGCTCGCCACCGGATCGCCCTATCGCGGCGTCGATCACGAGGCGAGCCGCGCCTACACCAACTATATCCGCCGCCTCCAGCACGGGAATAGCGGCTTCACCTGCTTCGCCTCGCTGCAGATGCCGCGCGGCTAAGCGCCGCCGTGCCTGCCGATCGCTTCGCCGCCGATCCACCGGCGGATCGCACGACGGTCGAGGCCGAAGGCATGACGATCCTGTTCCATCGCCCATCGGGGGCAACCCATATCGTCGCGTCCCCCGTACCCGAGCTGCTCGACGCGCTGCGGGCGGGGCCGGCGACGGCGGCGGAGATCGTCGCGCGGCTGGCGGCGGACCATGACATCACCGGGGAGGACGCGCTGGAAGACATAGCCGCTGCGCGTCTGACCGAGCTTGAGGCGGCCGGGCTCGTCTGGCGGGTATGAGGCATAGTCTCGGGCTCCGCGTCGGGCCGGTCGGTTTCAGCATCGGATCGGCCTGGCCCGAGCCGATCGCCGCGCTTGCCGCACTCTACGCCGGCTATCCCGAACCCGAGGATGGCATCGCCGACTTCACCGTCCGGCTGGAGCCCGAGCGACCGTGGCGCCGCTGGCTGCGCCCCGCCGTCGCCATCCGCGGCGACTTCACCCTGCCGGAGGCAGTGCCCTTGCCGCTGCGGCAGGGGCTGCTTGCCGCCGAACTCGGCATGAACCTGCAGATGGCCCTCGGGCAGCGGCGCTATGTGCTGCTCCACGCCTCGACCGTCGAGCGGGACGGCCGCGCATTGATCATGACGGGCGAGTCGGGGGCGGGAAAGTCGACGCTGGCCGCGCTGCTCGGCGAGCGCGGCTGGCGGCTGATGGGGGACGAGTTCGCCTTGCTCGATCCGGTGCGGGGCGAGCTGCACGCCTTTCCGCGCGCGATCAGCCTCAAGAATGATGCGATCGCGATCATGGCCGCGGCGCTCCCCGGCGATCGCTTCGGGCCGCTGCTCGCCGGCACGCCGAAGGGCGATATTCGCCACCTCCGTCCGGCCGCCGACGCCGTCGCGCGCATGACCGAGCCGGCCACGCCCGCTTTGCTGCTCTTTCCACGCTTCGGCTTCGACGAGGCGATCCGGGGTGTCGGCCGCGCAGAGCTGTTCGTCCGCCTGACGCAAGCCTCGACCAATTATGTCGCGATGGGAGAGGCGGGGTTCAACGCCTTGAACAACCTTGTGGCGACCATTCCGTGCTGCGCCATCGACTATCCCGACACCGAAGCCGCGATCGATCTGGTCGAGCGGCTCTGGGCGGAAATCGGGCGATGAACGACGCACGCCTGCTCGCCCGCGTGCTGGCGGACCCCGATGCTGCACGCGGGCTCGATGCTGCGGCGTGGACCGGCCTGATCACGGCGGCGCGGGCCGAGACGTTGATCGGCACCCTCGCGCATCGGCTGGAGCATGTTGCCAAGCCTGTGGCGGCCGAGCGAATCCTCGCCGATGCCCGCCGCTCCGCCGCGCAGGCGCGCGTCCATGCTTTGTGGGAGGCGGAGATGGCGCGGCGGGTGCTGCTCCCGCTCGATATGCCGGTCGTGCTGCTCAAGGGCACCGCGTATGCCGCGGCCGATCTTGCCCCAGCGGCGGGGCGGCAGATCGGCGATCTCGACATCCTCGTGCCGCGCGAGCGTATCGATGCGGCCGAGCGCGCCTTGCTCGCGGCGGGGTGGGAATGGGTCAAGGAGGACGCCTATGACGACCTCTATTATCGCCGATGGATGCACGAACTGCCGCCGCTGATCCACCGCGCGCGCGATCGGATGATCGATGTCCACCACACCATCCTGCCGCTGACCGCCCGGCCAAGCCCCGATGCCGCCGCTCTGATCGCCAACAGCGTGCGCCTACCGAACGGCCTGCGCATCCTCGCCCCCGCCGACATGATCGTCCATGCGGCAACGCACTTGTTTGCGGACGGCGACTTGGCCGGGGGACTTCGAAACCTGTGGGATGTGGATCGGCTGGTGCGCGGGTTCGCGGCCCAGCCGGGTTTCTGGCCGGCCTTGGCGGCGAGCGCGGCGCATCACGGGCTCTCCGCCCCCGTCGCCCGTGCGCTGCGGCTGGCGGAGAGGCTGTACGGCACGCCGATCGATCGCCTGATCGCCGGGCACCCGCGCGCCAGCGACGGGCTATTTCATCGCCGCCTGATCGCGCGCGACGGTTGGGGGCGCCCGCGTGCGCCGCTGCTCCGGCTCGGCTTCTACGTCCGCTCGCACTGGCTGCGCATGCCCCCGGCAATGCTCGCCCGCCACCTCTGGGCCAAGGCGCGCAAGCAAGGCTGATCGATCAGCGGCCGAGCTCCTCCAGCGCCGGGATCAGCGCGTCGAAATGGTCGATCAACATGTCGGCACCAAGCTCGGCCGGTGGACGATCGGAAAAGCCGAAGCTGACCGCGACGCACGGAATGCCCGCGGCACGCGCGGTGTCGGTATCGGTGATCGAGTCGCCGATAAAGGCGGCGCGGCCGCCACCAGCGCGCGCGATCGCCTCGAACAAGGGCGCCGGATCGGGTTTGCGTACTGCCAGCGTATCGCCGCCGATCACCGCGACAAAGCGATCGCGCCAGCCGAACGCGTCGATCAACCCATGCGCCAGCGATTCGAGCTTGTTGGTGCATACCGCCAGTCGGACGCCGCGCGCGGCCAGCGCGTCGAGGGCGGCGACCAGCCCGGGATAGGGCGTGCTGGCATCGGCGATGTGGCGTTCATAATGTTCGAGGAAGATCGGAAATCCCTCATCGACCAGAGCGGGCGTCATCGCGCCCGTCGCGGCAAGACCCTTCTGGAGCAGCGCACGCGCGCCGTGGCCGACCATGTGGCGCACCGACTCCTGGGAAACCGCAGGCCGGCCGAGTTGCCCCAGCGCATGGTTCAGCGCGGCGGTGAGGTCGGGCGCGGTATCGGCGAGGGTGCCGTCTAGGTCGAACGCGACGACCTCGAATGGAAAGCTGTTCATCCCCCGGCCTGTGCCCCGCATGATATGGAAATGGCAAGCAATCCGTGGCAGGCGCTCGGCAATGGAAAGCTCGCCGCACATCGCCTCGCCCGCCCCGTTCGCCGCCGTGATCCTGGCCGCCGGCAAGGGCACGCGGATGCGATCGGACCTGCACAAGGTGCTCCACCCGATCGCAGGTCGGCCGATGCTCGGCCATCTGCTCGACAGCATCGACAGCCTGTCGCCCGCGGCGCGGATCGTCGTCGTCGGCTCGGGGCGGGACCAGGTCGCACCGCTCGCGACGCGGCACCAGGCGCGGATCGCGGTGCAGGATCCGCAGCTCGGCACCGGCCATGCGGTGCAGCAGGCCCAGCCGCTGCTCGACGGGTTCGATGGCGACGTGCTGGTGCTCTACGGCGATGTCCCGCTGGTGCAGGCCGCGACGATGGCGCGGATGCTCGAGCGACTGAACGCGGCAGATGCGCCGGCGGCGGTCGTGCTCGCGTTCCGGCCGGAAGATCCGCTGGCATATGGCCGGGTTCTCGCGGGTCCGGACGGGATCATCGCCAAGATGGTCGAGCACAAGGATGCAAGCGACGAGGAACGCGAGGTAAGGCTCTGTAACTCGGGGCTTCTCGCGATGCGCGCTGCCGATCTGTGGGGCTTCCTCGCGCGCATCGGCAACGCTAATGCCGCGGGCGAATATTATCTGCCCGACGTGGTGATGCTCGCAGCAGCCGACGGCCGCCGCTCGGCGGTGATCGAGGCGGAGCCGTGGGAGGTGGCCGGGATCAACAGCCGCGCCGAACTCGCCGATGTCGAGGCAACGTGGCAGTCGCGGCGGCGGGCACAAGCGATGGTGGAAGGCGCGACGTTGATCGCCCCCGACACGGTGTGGTTCGCGCACGATACCAAGATCGGCCGCGACGTGACGATCGAGCCCCACGTCTTCTTCGGCCCCGGGGTGGCGATTGCCGACCGCGTGACGATCCACGGCTTCAGCCATATCGAGGGCGCGTCGGTGGCCAGCGGCGCGGAAATCGGCCCCTATGCCCGGCTCCGCCCCGGCGCCGAGATCGGTGAGCACGCGAAGGTCGGCAATTTCGTCGAGATCAAGAAGGCGCGGCTCGGCGCCGGGGCCAAGGCCAACCACCTGACCTATCTCGGCGATGCCGATATCGGCGCCGGCGCCAACATCGGCGCGGGCACGATCACCTGCAATTATGATGGCTTCTTCAAATATCGCACCACCATCGGCGAGGGGGCGTTCATCGGATCGAACAGCGCGCTGGTCGCGCCGGTGTCGGTCGGTGCGCGGGCGATCGTCGCCGCCGGTTCGGTCGTCACGCAGGACGTGGCGGACGAGGCGCTCGGCGTGGCGCGCGCGCGCCTAGAGGTGAAGCCGGGCTGGGCGGGCCGGTTCCGCGCGGTCATGGCGGCGCGCAAGAAAGCGGGTTAGGCCGGCCGTGGCGATCCTCCACCGCCGGCGCTATGCGGGCAGCGTCTAAATCATTTCCGAAGGCGAAACGTGCATGTGCGGGATCATCGGCATCGTGGGTCAGCAGGAAGTCACCCCCAGGCTGCTGGAGGGGCTCCGTCGGCTCGAATATCGCGGCTATGATTCAGCGGGTATCTGCACGATCCACGACGACCGCCTCGATCGCCGCCGCGCGCCGGGCAAGCTCGACAATCTGAGCCGCCGGCTCGACGCCGATCCGCTGCCCGGCACGATCGGGATCGCCCATACCCGCTGGGCCACCCACGGCGCGCCGACCGAGGACAACGCCCATCCCCACGCAACCCGTGAAGTGGCGCTCGTTCACAACGGAATTATCGAAAACTTCAAGAGCTTGCGCGAGGAACTTGCCACGCGCGGCCGGGTCTTCGAAAGCCAGACCGACAGTGAGGTCGTCGCCCATCTGATCTCCGAGCAGGTCGAGGCCGGGGTGGCGCCGGTCGCGGCGGTGGCGGCGAGCCTCAAGCGGCTCCACGGCGCGTTCGCCCTGGCGATCCTGTTTCGCCAGCATCCCGACCTGCTGATCGGCGCGCGGCTAGGCTCGCCGCTGGTCGTCGGTTATGGCGATGGCGAGACCTATCTCGGCTCCGATGCGCTGGCGCTCGCCCCGCTGACCCAGCGTATCGCCTATCTCGAGGAGGGCGACTGGGTCGTCATCACGCGCGATGGCACCCAGATCTACGATGCGCAGGATCGCCCGGTCGAGCGGCCGGTCACCGTGTCCGGCGTCACCGGGGCGCTGATCGACAAGGGCAATTACCGCCACTTCATGCTCAAGGAGATATACGAGCAGCCGATCGTCGTCGCGCAGACGCTGCAATCCTATCTCCGCCCGCTGGAGGAAAGGGTGGCGTTGCCGCAGATGGATTTCGATCTGTCCAGCATCGAGCGGGTGTCGATCGTTGCCTGCGGCACGGCTTATTATGTCGCGATGATCGGCAAATATTGGATCGAGCGCTTCTCGCGCGTTCCGGTGGAAGTCGATTTCGCGTCCGAGTTTCGCTATCGTGATCCGGTGCTGCCGCCGAATACGCTGGGCATCGTCATCTCCCAGTCGGGCGAGACCGCGGACACGCTGGCGGCATTGCGCCACATGAAGGCGGCCGGGGTGACGACCGCCGGGATCATCAACGTGCCGACCAGCTCGATGGCGCGCGAGGTCGATCTGCTGCTGCCGACCCATGCCGGCCCCGAGATCGGCGTCGCCTCGACCAAGGCGTTCACCTGCCAGCTGGCGGTGATGGCGGCGCTTGCCGCGAACATCGCCCGCGACAAGGGCAAGCTCTCCGCCGAGGAAGAGCGCGAGATCGTCACCCATCTGCGCGAGGCGCCCGCGGCGATGAACGCGGCGCTTGCCCATGACGAGGCGATCCAGGCGATGGCGCACACCATCGCGCCGGCGCGCGACGTGCTCTATCTCGGGCGCGGGCCGGACTATCCGATGGCGCTGGAGGGCGCGTTGAAGCTCAAGGAAATCAGCTACATCCACGCCGAAGGCTATGCCTCGGGCGAGATGTAGCATGGCCCGATCGCGCTGATCGACGAACATGTCCCGCTGATCGTGATCGCGCCTTCGGGCCCGTTGTTCGACAAGACCGTGTCGAACATGCAGGAGGCGCAGGCGCGCGGCGCCCAGGTGGTGCTGATCTCGGATGCCGAGGGGCTGGCCAAGGCCGGCGAGGACGCGATGGCGACGATCGAGATGCCCAAGGTCCACCCGCTGATCGCTCCGCTGGTCTATGCCATCCCGGTGCAATTGCTCGCTTATCACGTCGCGGTGGTGAAGGGCACGGACGTCGATCAGCCGCGCAACCTGGCCAAGTCGGTCACCGTCGAGTGACCGACGGGGGCTCCGGCCGGTGAACAGCCCCGGCACGCCGACCTTCGACCAGCTTCGCGTCTTTCTGGCCGTGGTCGAGACCGGCAGCTTCGCCGCCGCCGCGCGCAAACTCAACCGCGCCGTGTCGGTGATCAGCTACGGGATCGGCAATCTCGAGGCGCAACTCGGGCTGACATTGTTCGAGCGGGAGGGCACGCGCCGGCCGAGGCTGACGGACGCGGGGCAGGCGGTGCTGGCCGAAGCGCGCAGCGTGTCGCACGGCATGGATACGCTGCGGGCCAAGGTGAAGGGGCTGCTCGACGGGCTTGAGGCGGAAGTGAATTTCGCCGTCGATGTGATGCTTCCCTCGGCGCGGCTCGGGGCGGTACTGCGCAGCTTCCAGAGCGCGTTCCCGACGGTCTCGCTGCGCCTCCACGCCGAGACGTTGGGGGCGGTGACCGCGCTGGTGCTCGATCGCCGCGCCGTGATCGGCATCTCCGGTCCGCTGGCGATGGAAGCCGATGGGATCGACTGCGTCTCGGTCGGTTCGGTGCCGCTGGTGCCGGTCGCCGCGCCCGATCATCCGCTGGCGCGGATCGATCCGCTGCCGCCGGGCGCCGCGCGCGATCATATCCAGCTGGTGCTGACGGATCGCTCGCCGCTCACCGCAGGGCGCGACTTCTCCGTCGCGAGTACGCGGACGTGGCGGCTGGCGGACCTCTCGGCCAAGCACGCCTTGCTGCGCGAGGGGATCGGCTGGGGCAACATGCCGCTGCCGATGATCGAGGCGGATCTCGCCGCCGGCACCCTGGTGCGGCTGGCCATGCCCGATCATCCCGGCGGCCTCTACCGGATGGGGGCGATCTGGCGGCGCGATACGCCTCCCGGGCCGGCCGCATCGTGGCTGATCGCGCAATTTGCCGGGCAGGCCGCGATCGAGGGCGATCCCGCCGGGTGCCAGGACATTTAGGCACGTTCGGCAAGGCGTGGGGCAGCGGAGCCGGCCGCTCCAAAAGGCATCTCGCCAACCTCACCGAAACGGCCTAGCCTCACGCGATGAGGATGCCGTCCCCGCAACGGACGTTCGGCCGAACCTGGCCGAGAGGCGCGCGATGACAGGCGCACGACGAGCCGGCGCGCGATGAGCAGCGAGAGCGATCGGCGCAACCTTCCCCCGCTCAGCCTGTACGTGCCGGAGCCGCGCTTTCGGCCCGGCGATCCGGTCGACTTCAGTGATGTCGAACGGGTGCCGGCGGGCGCCGCGCCGCGTCCGCCGATCGATGCCGCGCCGGGCGACATGCGCGATTTGGCCTACACGATGGTCCGCGTGCTGGACGATGCCGGCCGCGCGACCGGCCCGTGGGATCCGCGGCTGACGCCGGGCCGGCTGATCGAGATGCTCCGCGCCATGGCGCTGACGCGCGCCTTCGACGAACGCATGTACCGCGCCCAGCGCCAGGGCAAGACCAGCTTCTACCTCAAATGCACCGGGGAGGAGGCAACCGCGGTCGCCGCCGCCTTCGCGCTCGATCGCGGTGACATGTGCTTTCCCAGCTATCGCCAGCAGGGGCTGCTGATCGCGCGCGGCTGGCCGTTGGTCGACATGATCTGCCAGATCTTCTCGAACCGCGGCGATCGGCTCAAGGGGCGGCAGATGCCGATCCTCTATTCGGCGCGGGAGGCGGGCTTCTTCTCGGTCTCGGGCAATCTCGCCACGCAATATCCCCAGGCGGTGGGCTGGGCGATGGCATCGGCCGCCAAGGGCGACACGCGGATCGCCGCGGCGTGGTGCGGCGAAGGATCGACCGCGGAGGGCGACTTCCACTCGGCGCTGACCTTTGCCGCGGTATACCGGGTGCCGGTGATCCTGAATGTCATCAACAATCAATGGGCTATCTCGTCCTTCTCCGGCTTTGCGGGAGCCGAGGCGACGACGTTCGCGGCGCGGGCGATCGGCTATGGCATTGCCGGACTGCGCATCGATGGCAACGATGC
>JAQGKS010000188.1 GCA_028289965.1 Sphingomonas bacterium | reverse complement strand
CGGAAGC
Source organism: Sphingomonas bacterium (assembly GCA_028289965.1). Classification (GTDB taxonomy): domain Bacteria; phylum Pseudomonadota; class Alphaproteobacteria; order Sphingomonadales; family Sphingomonadaceae; genus JAQGLK01. The sequence goes on along the minus strand of JAQGKS010000188.1, from coordinate 5,285 downwards.
GGGCGGGATTGAGCGCAACGGCGCCGTCCTCGGCGATGATGCGTTTGATGGAAGCGAGAATGTCTTCCATCGACGGCTCGTTGCGGACGTCCCCCATACGCATCCTTATCGCCTAGTTGCCGGACGGAGTCACGGGGGGTTCGACCACCGGGCCGAGCGGGCCGACGACTTCGTCCACCGTCCGCGTCGCCTGTGTCGTCGGTGCCGCATCGTCGCCAAAGTCGGACGCCTTGTTGCGGACCCGGCGGTAATTGGCGACCGGATCGTAGAGCGCCGATCCATCCAGCGCCAGATCGCGCGCCTCGGCCCGGCCGAGCGCGGCGAGCACGGCGAAACCGGCGACATAGGCATCGTGCCGCGCGGTCACCAGCTGTACCCGGCTTTGCAGCAATTCCTGTTCGGCGTTGAGCACGTCGAGCACGTTGCGCGTGCCGACGCTCTGTTCGGCGCGCACGCCCTCCAGCGCCAGCTCGTTTGCCGACACCGCCGTCTGGGACGAGCGGATCACCGCCTGCGACGCGGCATAGTTGGACATTGCGGCGCGGGTCTGCGCGATCACCGCGCGCTCCACCTCGACGACGAATTCGAGCTGCTGGCTTTCGCGCGCCTGCGCCTGCCGCACCTGCGCGGCCGGCAGCCCGCCCTGATAGAGCGGCAGCGTCAATTGCGCGCCGGCCGAGGCGGATCGCTGCGACTGGGCGAAGCGCGCGCCGCTGACGCCGTTGATCGAGCCGAGATAATTGACGTAGCTGCCGTCGGCCACGGCCGACACGCGCGGCAGCCGGGCCGCCTTGGCGATGCGCACGTCATAGCCCGCCGCCTCGCCCGTCCGCTTGGCGGCGATCAGCGTCGGGTTGTTCTCGATCGCCATGTCCACCGCGTCGTCGGCGGTCGCCGGGAAGGGCGGCAGCGGCGGCGGCGGATCGAGCCGGCCGGCCACCTTGCCGACCACCCGAAGGTAGAATTCGCGGCTGGTGACCAATTGCGCCTGCGCGCTTTCCAGCTGGCTGCGCGCGATCGCCAGCCGCGCTTCGGACTGGGCGACGTCGGTCCGCGTCAGGTCGCCGACCTCGAACCGGTCGCGCGTCGCCTGGACGTTGGTTTCCAGCACCTTGATATTATTGCCGTTGAGCTGGACGATCGCCTCGTCGCGGATCACGTCCATGTAGGCGGTGACGACCGAGGAAAAGATCGAACTCTCGTCGGAGCGCAGATCGGCGCGTCCGGCCTCGACCCGTGCTTCGGCCGAGCGGATCCCGTTGCGCACCCGCCCGCCCTGGAAGATCGGCATTTCCGCGCTGAGCCCGGCGCTGACCGATCGGCGCGGTGCGATGAACGCGTTCGCCGGCTGGACGACATTCTCGGTGAAGGCGGCGTTGGAACCCAGCGTCGGCCGCGCGCCTGCCTTGGCGATCGCCACGCCCTCGTCCGTGGCGCGCTGGCCGGCGCGCGATCCGGTCAGCGTGGGGTTGCTGCGATACGCCGTCGCCAGCGCCTCGACCAGCGTATCCGCCCGCGCGGTGCCCGCGACGCTGAGCGCGATCAATGCCGCACCAATCCCTCGCCCCGGACGCATCACTGGAAAGCCCCCCGGCTCAGAATTTGAATGCGGGCGGCGCCGCAAATCCAGGCAAGCGCACCGCATCGGCATCGGCGAACGCCGCCAGGCCGAAGCCGTGGCCCGCCCGCCGGCCGACCGCAAGCCGCGTCACGCCGTCTTCCACGATCGCCGTCGCCAGCCGCCCGCCTTCGACCAATTGATCGATGATCGCGGGGGGGACCGCCTCGACCGCGCCGTCGATCAAAATCAGGTCATAGGGGGCCGCCGCTTCCCAGCCTTGGACCAGCGGCCCGACGACCACCGCCACGCCCGCGGCGGCCGTTGCCGGCATCGACAGGCTCGCATCCTCCTCGAGCGCCACCACCCGACCGGCGAGCCGCGCCAGCACCGCCGCCGCATAGCCCGTCGCCGCGCCGATCACGAGCGCGCGCTCGCCCGGCTGCGGGTGGAGTTCGGTCAGCAGGCGGCCCAGCACCATCGGCGGGTTGAGCGCGCGGCCGCCGCCCAGCGGCACAGCGATGTCGGTATAGGCGATCGCCGCCTTGTCCGCGGGAACGAACTCCTCGCGCGGCACGGCCGCCATCGCCGCCACCACCCGCGGATCGTTGACCGCGTTGGTGCGAAGCTGGCTCGCGACCATTGCGCGGCGCATCGTTTCGAAGCTCTGTCCGGTCACGTCCGCCTCGTTGCACAACTGTCTTAGACACGCAACACACCACTGTGCGCATCGCGCTTGTATCGGACGACCCGGCAGCCGCCAAGCATGTTCCCTCCGCAAGGCGCGAGCAATCAACGATGTTGACAGACCTGTTGCCGATCCGCATTGGCGCGTGCTCCGGCCCGATGGCGGAGTGGTTACGCAGAGGACTGCAAATCCTTGCACGCCGGTTCGATTCCGGCTCGGGCCTCCACACATCCTCGCTCTTCACGCATGCCGCCGTGGCACAGGCATGCCTGAACAGCGCGGTCCGTTGATGGAGACGGCGATTTCGCGATCCGGTTCGGTGCTGATCAGGCTGGCGGTGGCGCTGTCCCTGGCCGGGCCCGCTGTCGCCAGGCCGGCGGCCAAGCCGCCCGCCGCGCCGGTCCGCGTCCGGCTCCAGACCAGCATCGGCCCGATCGTGATCGCGCTCGAAACGAAGCGCGCGCCGATCACCACCCGCAATTTCCTGCGCTATGTCGATGAACGGCGGTTCGACAATACCAGCTTCTACCGGGCCGCGCGCAACCGCCACGCGCCCAAGTTCGGGCTCGTCCAGGGCGGGATCGATCGCAACGCCCGGCTGACCTTCGGCGTGATCGCCCACGAGCCGACCAGCCTGACCGGGATCAAGCACGTCAACGGCACGGTATCGATGGCGCGCAACGCCCCGGGCACCGCGATGGGCGATTTCTTCATCACCGTCGGGCCGGCCAGCTATCTCGACGCCCGCCCCGGCTATGTCGGCTATGCCGCGTTCGGCAAGGTGGTGAGCGGAATGCCGCTGATCAGCAAGATCCTTGCCGCGCGGACCTATCCCGGCGGCTGGCCCGAAACCAAGGGCCAGATCATGGTCGAACCGGTCAAGATCCTTACCGCGCGGCGTGTTCCCTAATTGGCCGTTCCGTGTTGCGGGCGAGCAGCGGACCGGCGGCTTCGTGCGTCGCGCCGATCAACGCGGGCCCGACGCACTGGCATTTCCGAACGTGGCGGCCTATGCAATGCTGCGATGCAGCAACGACCCGGCCCCGGTCGGTCGGCGTCGCGTGATCGCGCGGCAGGGTCGATCCGCCCACGCGCCCCGAATTGAAGAAGGCCGCCCAGATGAGTTCCACCAGCGCCCGCGCGGCCGCCCCGCCCGTCCATCCCGGCATCGGCTTTCGCGAATTCGTCGGCATCGTCGCCGCCTTGATGGCGGTCAATGCGCTCGGCATCGATTCGATGCTGCCGGCGCTGCCCGAGATCGGCCAGGCGATCGGCATCGACGAAGAAAATAAGCGCCAGTGGATCATCGCCTCCTACGTCTTCGGATTTGGCGGCGCGCAGCTGATCTACGGTCCGCTGGCGGATCGCTACGGCCGCAAGCCGATCCTGATCGCGAGCATGGCGATGTTCGCGGTGATGAGCGTGCTGGCCGGCTTCGCCGACAGCTTCGCCTCGATGATCGCCGCCCGCGTCGCCCAGGGCGCCGCCGCCGCCTCGTCCCGCGTGCTGGCCATCTCGATCGTCCGGGATTGCTATTCCGGGCGGCAGATGGCGCGCGTCATGTCGCTGTCGTTCATCGTCTTCCTCGCCGTGCCGATCGTCGCGCCCAGCCTGGGGCAGATCATCATGCTGGTCGCGCCGTGGCCGGCGATATTCTTCTTCCTTGCCGCGTTCGGCGGGGCGGTCGGGCTGTGGGCGCTGCTGCGCCTGCCCGAGACGCTCAAGCCCGAGGATCGCCAGCCGGTGTCGCCAGCGGCGCTGCTGGCGGCGGCCAAGCTGGTGCTCGGCAACCGCTATTCGCTCGGCTATACGATCGCCTCGACGATGCTGTTCGGCAGCCTGCTCGGCTTCATCAACTCGGTACAGCAGATCTTCGCGGACATCTTCCACGCGCCCAAGCTGTTCCCGTTCGTGTTCGCCTGCGTCGCCAGCATGATGGCGGTGGCATCCTTCACCAACGCCCGCGTCGTCGGCCGGCTGGGCACCCGGCTCGTCTCGCACAGCGCGCTGCTCGGTTTCATCGCCATCGCCGCGGTCCACCTCGCCGTGGCGGCGAGCGGCTATGAGACGATCTGGACCTTCGCGATCTTCCAGGCGGCGATGATGGGCTGTTTCGGCCTCGCCGGATCGAACTTCGGTTCGATGAGCATGGAGCCGCTCGGCCGCATCGCCGGCACCGGTTCGTCGATCCAGGGATTCATCTCCACCGTCGGCGGCGCCGCGATCGGCATCATCATTGGCCAGGGCTTCGACGGCACCACCGTGCCGGTCACGCTCGGCTTCCTCATCCTCGGCGTGCTTGCGCTGGCCGCGGTGCTGGTGACCGAGCGCGGGCGCCTGTTCCGTCCGCAGAACCCCGCCACCGCCTGATCGCCGTCGAGTGCAGTTCGGCTTCGCTGTCGGGCACGTACCGTCATTGTGTTGACGCCGTCGCGGTCCCATTTAACGCCGCGACAGCGAATTCGATGGAGCATCGCATGAAGAGCTATCTCAAACATTATATCGGCGGTCAGTGGGTCGAGAGCGAGGGCGGCAAGCGCCACGAGGTGATCAACCCGGCCACCGAGCAGGCTGTCTCGGAGGTCACGCTCGGCACCGCAGCCGACGTCGACAAGGCCGTCATCGCCGCGCGCCAGGCGTTTGAGAGCTTCTCCCAGACCAGCAAGGAAGAGCGGATCGCCCTGCTCGGCAAGATCATCGCCGCCTATCAGGCGCGGATGGGCGACATTGCCCAGGCGATTTCCGAGGAGATGGGCTGCCCGATCTCGACCGCCAGCACCGCCCAGTCGGGCTCCGGCATGGGCCACCTCGCCGCCGCGCTCCAGGCTCTGAAGGAATTCGAGTTCGAGGAATCGACCGGCAAGAACAAGATCATCCGCGAGCCGATCGGGGTCGTCGCTTTGATCACGCCGTGGAACTGGCCGATGAACCAGACCGTGGCCAAGGTCGCCCCGGCGATCGCCGCCGGCAACTGCGTGATCCTCAAGCCTTCCGAGCAGACCCCGGGTTCGGGCGCGATCTTCGCCGAGGTGATGGAAG
>JAQGKS010000186.1 GCA_028289965.1 Sphingomonas bacterium | reverse complement strand
GGGGTCGGGCGGCCGCGCAGGGGGCGGCGGCTGGCTGAAGGCGCAGTTACCCGCAGGAACGCCAAAAGGCAAATATCAAGATCTCTTTATATGCGCTACCCAGAAGTGCGAGCGCCGGATCAGGCGTGCCCGGTCTCGGTCGTCAGCAGCCGGGTATCGATCCCCGCGGCGGCGAATGCCTCGGCCCAGCGCGTCTCGGTCGCGCCCTCGAACACCAGCCGGTCGTCGCCGGGCGTGGCAAACCAGCCGTTCAGCTTCATCTCGGTATCGAGCTGGCCCTCGCCCCAACCGGCATAGCCGAGCGCGATCAGCCAGCGGGACGGCCCCTCGCCGGCGGCGATCGCGCGCAACACGTCGAGCGTGCCCGACAAGGCCCAGCGGCTGCCGACGAGCAAGGTGTCCTCCCCGCTCCAATCCTGCGCGTGGAGCACGAAGCCGCGCTGCGGCTCGACCGGCCCACCAAAATGGACTGGCACGTCTGGCGCCACGCCCGGATCTATCTCCAGCTGGCCGAGCAGGTCGTGGAGGCGCAGCCGCGGGACAATCCGGCCGATGCCGATGCCCAGCGCGCCGTCCTGGTCATGCGCGCACAGCGCGATCACCGCGCGCTGGAACCGGGCATCGCCGATGCCCGGCATGGCGAGGAGCAACTGCCCGGTCAGATATGCTGGCGCTTCCATGGACGTGTTTTATAGAGAGCAGCGATGCAAGGTCCACCACCTGCGGCACTATCGGCGACGAAACTGCAGGCCAAAGCGGACACGCAGGCACCTCCCGGAAAGGATGACGACATGACTATCAAAAGCGGTGATCGGATCCCCGAAACGACGCTCGTCAAGGTCACCGAGGGCGGACCGGAAAAGGTCAGCTCGACGGACTATTTCGCGGGGCGCCGCGTCGCCCTCTTCTCGGTGCCGGGCGCGTTCACGCCGACCTGTTCGGCCAAGCATCTGCCCGGGTTCGTCGACAAGGCCGGCCAGCTGACCGCTGCGGGTGTCGACGAGATCGCCTGCACCGCGGTCAACGATGCGTTCGTAATGGGCGCCTGGGGCAAGAGCGCCGGGGTCGATGGCAAGGTGACGATGCTGGCCGACGGCAATGCCGAATTCGCCAAGGCGCTCGGGCTCGAGATGGACGGATCGCGCTTCGGCATGGGCACCCGGGCGCAGCGTTACTCGATGGTCGTCAACGACGGCGTGGTCGAGCAGCTCAACGTCGAGGGACCGGGCGAATTTAAGGTCAGCTCCGCCGAACATATGCTGGGCCAGCTTCAAGCCTGATGGCGAGCGACCGCAGCCTCGCCATCGTCGATGAACTCGATGCGCTGTATCGAGGATCGGTGGCGGCGCTGCGGCATGCCCTGACCCGCTTCATCGAATCGGGCGAACGCCCCGACGAGGCGGCGCGCGCCGCCGGCGCCTTCGCCTATCCCGAGCTTCGGCTGCACTATGACGGAACGCCGCCGACACGCCGCCACACGCGGGCCTATGGCCGCCTGACCGGCCCGGGCAATTATGCGATCAGCGTGACCCAGCCGGCGCTGTTCCGCGACTATCTGGCCGAACAGATCGACCTGCTCGTCGAAGCCTATGGCGCGACGATCACCGCCGGGGTCGGCCAGCAGGAGATCCCCTACCCTTATGTGCTCGAGGCGGGAAACGTCGTGCTGACCGATGTCGGCGCGGACGCGCTGGCGCGGGTCTTTCCGTCGAACGAACTCGCCCACATCGGCGACGAGGTGGCCGACGGGCTGTGGACGGCAGCAGATGGCGAGCCGCGCCCGCTCGCCTTGTTCGATGCCCAGCGGGTCGACTTCAGCCTGGCCCGGCTGCGCCATTATACCGGTACGCCGCCGGCGCATGTGCAGAACTATGTGCTGTTCACCAATTATCATCGCTACGTCGACGAATTCGTCCGCTGGGCGTGCGGCCAGCTGTCTGAAGACGGGCCGTGGCGGATGCTCAGCTGCGCCGGCGGGCTGGAGATCAGCGCCGCCAATCCGGACCCTGCCGCCGCGATTGCGGACAGCGCATGGCGACGGCACCAGATGCCGGCCTACCACCTCGTCGGCCCCGATCGCGCCGGCGTGACTTTGGTCAATATCGGCGTCGGCCCGAGCAACGCCAAGACGATCACCGATCATCTCGCGGTGATGCGGCCGGAGGCGTGGCTGATGATCGGACATTGCGGCGGGCTGCGGCCATCGCAGCGGATCGGCGACTATGTTCTGGCCCACGCCTATCTGCGCGACGATCATGTGCTGGACGACGTGCTCCCGCCCGAAATCCCCATTCCCGCGATCGCCGAGGTTCAGGTCGCGCTGAGCCGCGCGGCCGAGATCGTGTCGGGCGAGAGCGCCGACGAACTCAAGCTGCGGATGCGCACCGGCACGGTCGTGACCAGCGACGATCGCAATTGGGAGCTGCGCTATACCCAGTCGGCGCTCCGCTTCAGCCAGAGCCGGGCGGTCGCGATCGACATGGAATCCGCCACGCTGGCCGCGCAGGGCTATCGCTTCCGCGTGCCCTACGGCACCCTGCTGTGCGTATCCGACAAGCCGATCCACGGCGAAATCAAGCTGCCCGGTCAGGCCAACCGCTTCTACGAACGCGCGATATCGGAGCATTTGCGCATCGGCCTCGCCGCGATCGACGAACTGCGCCGCACCGGCGGGCGGCTGCACAGCCGCAAGCTGCGCGCCTTCAACGAGCCGCCGTTTCGCTAAGGCGGGGGGCGCGGTCTACCAGGAAGCGACCGGGCTCGATTCGACCCGATGGCTGTCGCGCCATTCGCGCCGCTCCTCCTGCGGCGCGGCGGGTGCAGACAAGGTGACCCGGTTCCGCCCCGAGATCTTGGAACGGTAGAGCGCCTGATCGGCGCGCGCGAGCATCTCCGGCAGCGTGTCGTCGCCACCGCACGTGCCCGTCACGCCGAAGCTGGCGGTGATCCGGACCGGCATCGAGGCGCCGTCGATCTCGACCTGGCCGAGCGCCATCCGGATGCGATCGATCGCCTCGACCGCGATCGATGCGTCGGCATCGACCAGGACGAGGCCGAACTCCTCTCCGCCGATCCTGCCGAGCAGGTCGCCAGAGCGGATCGCGCCGGCGATATGATCGGTGAAGCGACACAAGGCGCGGTCGCCAAAGGCGTGGCCGAAGCGGTCGTTGATGTCCTTGAACCGGTCGATGTCGGCGACGACGACGGTCAGCGGCTGTCCCTGCCGCCGGGCATTGGCGATGGCGCGCGCCGCCGCCTGCTCGAACCCACGGCGGTTGAGCACGCCGGTCAGCGGGTCGAGCGCGGCGAGGCGCCCCATCCGCTCCGCCAGGTCGGCGGCGAGCAGGAACATCACGAACAGCCCCGTGCCGGTAAAGGCAGACGGAAGCGTCAGCATCATCAGCCCGCGAAACAGTGCCAGCCCCCCGTCGCCGGCCGCGGGCGGCGCGAACGCCAGCGTACCGGCGGTGAAATGGAGCATCGCGAAGGCGAGCAGCATGGTGATCACGGCGCACTCCGCGGGCCCGCGATCCGCCCGGAACATCATCGTGCTGGCGGACATGGCCATCATCGCCGCCGCGAACAGCAACGCTATCGCACTGGTGACGTTGGCACTGCCCTGAACGGCGGCGATGGTGAGCGCCGCCAGCGCGCCCGCCCCCACCACCAGCGGCAAGCCACCCAGCGAGGGCAGGCCGCGACGCTGGCGGAACCCGATCAGCATCGTCGACCACATCATCATCGAGAGGAGCCGGACGCCATAATCGAGCAGCCCGTTCCCCGCCTGCCCGCCGGTCAAGGCGATCTGCCCCGCCCAGGCGAAGGATGCGATCCCGAAGGCCGCACCCCAGGTCAGGGCGTGCCGGGGCCGGCCAAAGCTGTGCCACGCCGTGACCAGGATCACCGCCAACATCAGGCTGATGAATTCCATCACGAATAACATCGCGATCATCGGGTCAATCATCCGGCAATTCCCCCATCGCC
>JAQGKS010000164.1 GCA_028289965.1 Sphingomonas bacterium | reverse complement strand
GCATGACGCCTAATCCCGAGCCCGAGATCCTGTGGAATTTCGAGAAGTTCCTGATCGGGCGCGACGGCCGGGTCGTCGCCCGCTTCGCCCCGACGACCGCGCCCGACGACGCCGCGCTGGTCGCCGCGATCGAGCACCAGCTCGACTAGGCCGGCAGCCGATCAGCCGGTCAGCGGAGCGCCGCCAGTACCGCCTCGCCCATCTGCGCGGTGGTCATGCCACCGCCCAGGTCGGGCGAGCGTGCGCCGCCCGCCAGCGCGGAGGCGACCGCCGCCTCGATGCGGTCCGCCGCCGCCGGCTGGCCGAGCGAATAGCGCAGCATCATCGCCGCCGACAGGATCGTCGCCAGCGGGTTGGCCTTGCCCTGCCCGGCAATGTCCGGCGCGGAGCCGTGGATCGGTTCGTACAGCCCCTTGCCGGCGGCATCGAGCGAGGCGGACGGCAGCATGCCGATCGATCCGACGCACATCGATGCCTGATCGGACAGGATGTCGCCGAACAAATTGCCGGTGACGATCACGTCGAACTGGCCCGGATTGCGCACCAGCTGCATTGCGGCATTGTCGACATACATGTGCTCCAGCGTGATGTCGGGATAGTCCGCCGCGACCTCGATCACCACGTCGCGCCACAGCTGCGAGGTTTCCAGCACGTTGGCCTTGTCGACCGAACAGAGCCGGCCGCGCCGCGTCCGCGCCGTCTCGAACCCGACGCGCGCGATCCGCGCGACCTCCGATTCGTCGTAGCGCATCGTATCGAAGCCTTCGCGCAGACCGGCCGCGTTCATGCGCAGCCCGCGCGGCTGGCCGAAATAGACGTCGCCGGTCAGCTCGCGGACGATCACCATGTCGATCGCGCGCGCGACTTCGGGCCGCAATGCCGAGGCGTCGGCGAGTTCGGGAAACAGCTTGGCCGGCCGCAAATTGGCGAACAGGCCGAGTTCCTTGCGCAGGCCAAGGATCGCCTGCTCGGGGCGCAGCGACCGCTCCAGCGCGTCGCAGGCGGGATCGCCCACCGCGCCGAACAGGATCGCATCGGCGCGCCGCGCAAGCTCCAGCGTGTCCGGCGGCAGCGGGTGGCCGGCGGCCTTGTAGGCTGCGCCGCCGACGGGCGCTTCCTCGAACGTCAGCCCGGTGGAGACCTGCTCCAGCACGCGCACCGCCTGCGCGGTGACTTCCGGTCCGATCCCGTCGCCGGGCAGAAGCGCGATCAGCATGTCTCGGATGTCCCCTATCTTCCGGTTGCGACGGCGCTCATGCCCGGCGATGCGGGAGCGTGCAACCGCGCGCTAACCGCCGACGCGCTTCAGCCGGTCGACCAGCCGTTCGCGCGCGGCAAGCACGGCCCCCCGCCGTTCGGTCAAAAGGTCGCGCGCAAGGAAGTGGCCGGTCAGCCGCAGCCCGTCGAAAATGTCGGCCCACTCCGCCGCGCCGCCCTCGACTAGGAAGCGGGGCAGACGGAACAGCCGGGGCGCATACGGGTCCCCCGCCCCCCGGCTGACCGCCGCCCCGCTGCGCGGGCTGACGAATGCCAGATCGTCGGTCGCGCCGCTGGCGGCGCACGCGGCGAGGTCCAGCCCGAAGCCGAGCTCGGCCAGCACCAGCAGTTCGTACCGAACCAGCGCGACCGCCCAGCCCCGCGCCGCCGGCGCCGCCTCGATCGCGGCGAGCACGCCCTCCAGCGCGGCATGGACCTGCGGATAAGGCTGCCCCTCGGGCAGGCTGACCGCGGTCAGCGCCGTGGTCCAGTCGATCGCCGCCGCCGCGAGCGGCTCGCCGTGGAGCGCGGCGCGGCTGTGGACGAGCTCGACCGAAAGCTGCGCGAGTTGATCCGACGTCCGGGCGCGCAGCTGCGCCTGGACGACATTGCCGGCCAGCAGCACCGGGCGCAGCCGCCGCGATCGCCCGCCGCGGACATAGCCCGGTTGCAACCCGTCGGCGGCAGTGAGCAGCCGCACGATCGCGCCATGCTCGCCATGCGCCAGCATCCCGCAGACGATCGCCTCGGCCTCGATCAGCATCGCGGCGCACTCCGCCTGTGCCGCGCCCCGTTCATGCTGTGCGATCGTGAGAAGGCAGGTCCGCCACCCGGCTCATCCGCTCGGATGGAAATAATCATACACCGCCTGCGCCACCGCGGCCGACACGCCCGGCGCCCGTTGCAGATCCTCCAGGCCCGCACCGCGGACCGCCTTGGCCGTGCCGAAATGCATCAGCAGCGCGCGCTTCCGCGCCGGCCCGATACCCGGCACCTCGTCGAGCGGGTTGGCGGTGAACGCCTTGGCCCGCTTGGCGCGGTGCGTGCCGATCGCGAAGCGATGCGCCTCGTCGCGGACGCGCTGGAGGTAGAACAGCACCGGCGAGTTGAGCGGCAACATCGATTCGCGCCCGTCGGGCATGTGGAAATGCTCCCGCCCGGCGTTGCGATCCGGCCCCTTCGAGATGCCGACCACGGGAATATCGTGCACCCCCATCTCCTCCATCGTCGCGAACACGGCGGAGACCTGCCCCTTGCCGCCGTCGATCAGCAGCAGGTCCGGCCACTCGCCGCTCTTGCGGTCCGGATCCTCTTTCTCCAGCCGCGCGAAACGCCGTTCGAGCACCTCGCGCATCATCGCGAAATCGTCGCCGGGTGCGGTTTCCGTCCGCTTGATGTTGAACTTGCGATAGCCGTTCTTACGGAACCCCTCGGGCCCGGCGACGATCATCGCACCGACCATGTTCGTCCCCATGATGTGGCTATTGTCATAGCATTCGATGCGGTTGGGTGGCCCGGGCAGCTCGAACAGTTCGGCAATCTCGGCGAGTATCTTGCTCTGCGTGGTCGATTCGGCGAGTCGCCGGTCGAGCGCTTCCTCGGCGTTGCGCGTCGCCTGGTCGAGCAGCTTGCGCTGTTCGCCGCGCTGCGGCTGCTTGATCGAAACCTTGCGTTCGGCGCGCGCGCTGAGCGCCTCGCACAGCAGGTCGGCCTCCGGCAGCGCACGATCGACCAGCACCAGCCGGGCCGGCGGCACATCCTCGTAAAATTGCATCAGGAAGCTCGCCAGAACCTCATCCTCCGGCACGTCGGCGGTGTGCGCGGGGAAGAAGCTGCGATGCCCCCAATTGGCGCCGCCGCGGATGAAGAAGGCCTGGATGCCGACGGTGCCGCCCTTGCACGCGAGCGCGAACACGTCGGCGTCGGCCACGCCCTCCGCGTTGATCGCCTGCGCGCCCTGAATATAGGTCAGCGCCTTGAGGCGGTCGCGGTAGATCGCGGCCAGCTCGAAATCCATCGACTCGGCGGCGACGGTCATCAGCCCGCCCAGCTTCTGCTGCACCTGGGTCGACTTGCCCTGGAGGAACGCCTTCGCGTCGCCGACCAGGTCGGCATATTCCTCCTCGCCGATCTTGCCGACGCACGGCGCGGAGCAGCGGCGGATCTGATGGAGCAGGCACGGCCGCGTCCGGTTGGCGAAGAAACTGTCGGTACAACTGCGCAGCAGGAACAGCTTCTGCAGCGCGTTGAGCGTCTTGCGGACCTGGCCGGCGCCCGCGAACGGCCCGAAATAATCCCCCTTCGAACGCCGCGCGCCGCGGTGGAGCTGGACCCGCGCAAAGGCATGGTCCGAACGCAGCAGGATGAAAGGGAAGCTTTTATCGTCGCGCAGCAGCACATTGTAAGGCGGCCGATAGCGCTTGATCAGCTGCGCCTCGAGCAGCAGCGCCTCGGCCTCGGTGTTGGTCGTGACGATCGTCATCGACCGAGTCTGCGCCACCATCCGCGACAGCCGCCGCGGCATCCGCGCGACCTGGGTATAGTTGGTGACGCGCGCCTTCAGCGCCTTGGCCTTGCCGACGTAGAGGACGTCGCCGCGGGCATCCTGCATGCGGTACACCCCCGGCCGCGCCGGGAGCGTTTTCAATACGTTGCGGATCGCCGCTATGCCGGCTTCGATGTCCGGCACGTCGGAACCGCGCACCGTATAGGCGGCGCGCTCCTCGTTGAAGCGGTCGGGAGTCGGGGTGTCGTTCACGCTCGGGATTTAGGAGTCGCCGGTGCCGAGCGCCACCCCGCTTGCGCCCGCGCGGTGCGGGGCAAGCGTTTAAAGCTAGTTGAGGCGGGCGGAGCCGATTCCGGAGATCGTGCGGTCGACCAGTGCCTTGTCCGTCGCGGCGTCGTGACGGTCGGCAATCAGCTGCGCTGCAGCGGCAGCGGCGACGCTGGCGGCCTTGGCGCGAACCTCGGCGATCGCGGCGCGCTCGGCCGCACCGATCCGGTCTTCGGCCATCCGGCCGCGACGGTCGATCAACGCAGCAGCGTCGACCTGCGCCTTGGCAAGGATGGCCGCAGCCTCTTCCTCGGCGGCGACGCGAATGGCCTCGGCCTCACCGACCGACGCGGATGCCCGCGCCTCATATTCGGCCTTGAGCGCTTCCGCCTCGGCCCGCAGCCGGCTGGCGGCATCGAGCTGCTCCCGAATCGCGGCGATCCGCTTGTCGAGCATCGCGGCGATCAGCGCCGGTACCTTCTTCCACAGCATCAGCAGGATCACGGCGATCATCGCCAGCGAAACCCACGCCGTGCCGTTCAGCCCGAGCGCGGTGGGATCGACATGGACCGGATCACCATGGGCGACGACGCCCTGGGTGGAGTTCATCCCTTCCAGCTTGTCGGCGTTGGCAAGGTTGGATGCGACAAGCTCGGAGCCGTGCACGGACATTCGATTACTCCTGTCAGGCGCGCGCGAGCACGGCCTTCACCGCGCCCGATGCGTCCGCCCGATCCACGTTCGCGCCGGAAATCCGGGCTACGATATCCTGGGCCGCCTCGGCGGCGACCTCCTCGAGACCAGCAAGCGCGGCGGCCTGCTGAACCCGCAGACGCGCCTCGGCCTCCGCCGCCCGCTGCGCGAGCACGTCGTCGGCGGCCTTGACGCGCATTTCGGCATCACGTGCCGACGCGGTCTTGGCTTCCTGCGTCGCCTTGAGCGATGCGGCACGCACCTCACCCAGACGGCTGCGATAGGCCTCCTCGCTGGCGTCGGCGGAGGCACGGGCGCGCTCCGCGGCGGCGAGGTCATCGGCGATCTTGCGATCGCGCGAATCGACCGTAGCCTCGATCTTGGGCAGCATCGCCCGGCCGATCCCGAAATAGATCAGGCCGAAAATGATCGCGAGCCAGAAGAACTGGGACGCGTAGGTCGCGGCGAGCTGCGAGATCTGAGGCATGGACCGAAAATTCCTGAACCGTCCGGCCGCCCCCTATCCGGGGCGGCCGAGCCGGAATGTTAGGCGACGAACAGCAGGATCATCGCGATGACGAAGGCGAGCAGACCGAGAAGCTCGGCGGCAGCGAAGCCGATGAACAAACGGCCCTGCTGGCTGTCGGCAGCGGACGGGTTGCGCAGTGCGGCCGAGAGGAACTGGCCGAACACGTTGCCCACACCCAGAGCGGCGAGACCGAGACCGATCGCGGCCAGGCCGGCGCCGAACAGCTTTGCGGCTTCTGCGTCCATGTAAATAACTCCCTTGCTTAAATCAGATGGTTGGAAAGATCAGTGCAGATTGACCGCGTCGTTCAAATACAGCGAGGTCAGCAATGCGAAGACATAGGCCTGGATCGCGCACACCAGCAGCTCGAGCATGGTGATGCCGATCATCAGCAGGAAGCTCGGCACGCTGACGATCGCGGCGATGCCGGGACCGGCATTGATGCCGTTGACGACGAACCCGGCGAGAACCTTGAGCAGGATGTGCCCCGCCGTCATCGCCACGAACAGTCGCAGACCGAGGCTGAACGGGCGAACGAGGAACGACAGCAGCTCGATCACGAACATCAGCGGCACCATCACCAGCGGCGTGCCGTGCGGCACGAACAGCGAGAAGAAGTGCAGCCCGTGGCGCCAGAAGCCGACCACCAGCACGATCGAGAAGCTGAGCAGCGCCAGCACGCCGGTGACGGTGATGTGGCTGGTCACGGTGAAGGCATGGAGCCCGGGGAAGATGCCGATCGGCAGCATCCCGATCAGGTTGGCCATGAGGATGAACATGAACAGCGAGAAGACATAGGGCGTGAACTTGCGCCCCTCCGGCCCGATGTTCGCGTCCATCATGTTCGAGATGAAGCCGGTGAAACCCTCGACCGCGACCTGCCAGCGGCCGGGGACGAGCTCCCGCTTCATCCCGCCGAGCATGAACAGCCACAGCGCGCCGAGCGTCAGCGCCATGAACAGCGCCGAGTTGGTGAACGAAATATCGTAACCGCCAAGCACCAGGTGCCGGCCGAACAGAGGTTCGACCAGGAACTGGTGCATCGGATCGATCTTGCCCGCTTCGGCCGCCACGTTGCCTAACCCCATTTCATACGAAAAAGCGTCCGGAACTCATTCCGGGCGCTCATTCGAAATCCGAATGATGTTCCTGAATGCCACCGCCATTCCACCGAACAGCAGCACCAACAGGAGCCAGGGCGACGTTCCCAGCCAGCGGTCAAGCAACCAGCCGATCAACGCGCCGCCGGCAGTACCCGCGATCAGTTCCGCCAGCACGCGGTTACCCTGGGAATATCCCTTGTCGGGCTTGCGCTGCGCCGTTCCGGTCCTGATCGACTCGGCTTGGTGCGCCGACCGCAACCGCTCGTCGAGCGACTGCAACCGGGCATCTTCCGCGCCGATGGGATCCTGCCCGGGTTCGTCCTTCGCCATGGCGTTCGTTCCTCCTGAGAGTGCGCAGCCATGCCGACGAGCGATCCCGCCAAGGCGCGCCCCCTTTAGAAAGGGGGTTCGCCCAAGTCAACCATGCTGCGCCGCAGCATGGCAACGCATTGTTTTATCCGGTCAGTCCCAGCAGCTTGGCGGCGTTGTCCTTGAGGATCAACGGCAACACCTCCTCGCGGAAGCCGACCTCGCGCGCCGCCTCGATCCATTTGTCGGGGCGGAGCAGCGGGTAATCGGATCCAAACAGCATCTTATGGCGCAGCTGGGTGTTCGCATATTGGATCACCTGCTTGGGAAAATATTTCGGCGACCAGCCCGACAGGTCGATGAACACATTCTCCTTGTGAAGCGCCATCGACAGCGATTCGTCGGTCCACGGCCAGCTTGGATGGGCCAGGATGATGCGCATGTCGGGAAAATCGACCGCGACGTCGTCGACCAGGATCGGCTGGCCATATTTGAGGCGGATGCCGCCGCCGCCCTTCATCCCCGTCCCCATCCCGCTATGCCCGGTGTGGAACAGCGCGATCGACTTATATTCGGCGATCACGTCGTATAGCGGCCAGCACATCCGGTCCCCGGGATCGAAATTCTGCATCGGCGGATGAAACTTGAAGCCGCGGACGCCATGATCCTCGATCAGCCGCCGTGCCTCCAGCGCACCCAGCTTGCCCTTGTGCGGATCGATCGAGGCGAAGGGGATCATCACGTCAGCATTGTCGCGGGCGAAGTCGGCGATCTCCTCGTTGGAGATGCGCTTGATCCCGGTGCCGGCCTCCATGTCGACGGTGAACATGATGAAGGCCATGTTCAGCTCGCGGTACAGCGCGATCGTCTCGGGGATCGTCGGGCGGGTGCGATTCGCCTTGAAGTAGGTGCTCGCGGCGTCGAGATATTTGCCCATGATCGGGTCTTCAGGCTGGCAGCACGAAACCTCCGCATGCACGTGCACGTCGATCGCAACCAGCTTGTCGATATCCATCGCGCCCTCTCCGCCTGCCGATGCCCTGGGGTAGCTATCGACTCCGGCGATGGCAACGGCAAGCGCCCCGCGGGCGTGGGGTCCTGCGGGTCAGCGGCGGATCAACCGCACACCGCCGGCAGCGCGATCGGGCCGTCACCGCGGACCTGCCACGCGCCGCTCGGGGTCAGGCGGTAGGGCTGCCCCGGTGCGACCCGCCTGGCGAGCTGCTCACAGCCGCGCGCCGCCGCCACCTCCTGCACCGTGGCGACCGATCCCGGCTTGCCGGCAATCTCGGTATAGATGGCGCGGCGCTTGATGTTGGTCGCGTCGACGGCGGCCTTCACATCGGCGGGCGGGGTCTTGGCGAAGCCGAGATAGCCGTCCGCCTGCTCGCCGACGATGCCGGCCGCACGCGCACTGGCGACGACCGCATCCTCGCCGGCCTGGGCCATGGCGACACCGGCGCCAAGCGTGGCGATGCCCAGTGCCAGCCCGATCATGATCTTTGCGCGACGGTTCATGTCAGAACACTCCCGGATACTGCTGATCCAAATTCTTCACGTCATCGCGCAGCGACACGACGACTTCCTGTCGGATATTCACGTTCAGGTTGATCTCGATCGGCTTGTCAGGCGCGGTGACCTGGATGCACCCCGCCAACAGCATTGCGGCCGCGGCGCTACTCAACGTCTTTCCCATGGCGCATTGCCTTGCATGCCCAAGGCGCTCGATCAACATGGTCGGGATCATGGCGCGGTCTCGCTTTCCTGGGGCTGAACGGGGGTTGCGGTAACGCCCGAGGGCAGTGCCTGACCGATCAGCGCACGGGGATCGTTGATCGCCTGGGCCGAATTGAGCAGCCCGCGGAA
Organism: Sphingomonas bacterium; assembly: GCA_028289965.1. Taxonomy (GTDB): domain Bacteria; phylum Pseudomonadota; class Alphaproteobacteria; order Sphingomonadales; family Sphingomonadaceae; genus JAQGLK01. Next base: position 5,949 of record JAQGKS010000164.1, on the reverse strand, counting down.
CGGCGCGCGAATGGTGATGTTGAAGCGGAACGGTAGCCCGGTCAGCTGGGCGAGCAAACCGCGGCGCGCTTCCTTGGGGGTTTCGTTGGTGCCGTTGAACAGCACCTTGCTGATCAGTTCGCCGTCGAGCGAGCCATCCAGCTCCACCGCCAGCGCATCGTACCGCATCGATTTGAGCGCATCGAACGCAAGCTTGGCGAACATGCCGAGATCGGCGTTGCTCACCTCGCCGACATAAGCGAGCGTGCCGCCGCCGCGCCGCACCGCCAGCCGCCCGCCGACGATCCGGCCGCCCTTGGCATCGAACACCATCGGCAAGACGCCGTCGAAGATCCCGGTAAGCGCCAGATTCTTGAGCTCGAACCGCTGGACGAACACCGCCGCGTCCATGCCGACGATCCGGAACGTCAGCCGCCGCTCGCTCGGCCGACCGAAATCGAGACTGGTCGGCTCGAGCAGCAATTCGCCGCCCGCGAACGGCCAGCGGCCGCTTTCCACCTGCATCCGTTGGCCGGGCAGGAGTTGATAGCGCACCACCCCGTCGGTCACCGCGACGCCCGAATTGATCTCCGCCACCGTCACCACCTGGCCCGGCGGGGTCGCCAGCGCCAGCAGGTCGGAAAAGTGGATCCCGCCCTTCAGCCCGGTCACGGGGCCGAATGCGGCGGCGAGCGCGAGGCCGTCGGTGCGGAAATCACCCTCGCTCGTCGCGCCGGCGGGCGTCCATTTGATCTCGCCGCGCCCGGCGATGGTCCCCCGCACATTGGCCACGACACCCAGCGTCAGCGGCGTCAGCATTTCCGGCTGGAACGTCTCGGTGAACAGTATCCCCGGAACGTCGAGCAGGGCGCGGCCAGTCCCGCTCGACAGATCGTGCGACAGCGTCACGTCGGTCACCGTGCTGCGCGTCGCCGGCTCGACCAGCCGTCCCGACGCCTCGATCCGGCCACCGGCCATGCGCAGCCGGACATCGCTCGATTCGAGCGGCCGGAAGCGCGCCGCCGCGGCACGGTCGGCCACCCGCATTTGCCCCCCCAGCGTCAGCACCCCGCTCGCGAGTCGCCAGCCGCCCGCGCCGTCGGACAGCGCCAGTGGCACGTTGCCGATATTGCCGCCGGCCCCGGCGAAGCGACCGGCGATGCCCCCCGCCCCCGCCTCACCGCGCAACTGGGCGACATCGAGCCGGGTGATGCTGTCGGCGCCGCCGATTTGGATCGCGACGGCGTCGGCGACGAAGCCGGGCGTGCCGAGGGTCACGCCCAGCCGGGCAGCGGCGATCGTCGCGGGGGATCGGCCGATGCGACCACTCAGGCGCGGCCCGGCGATCGTCGCCCCTCCCCGCACCGCGCCGGCCGCGTCCACCGCGAACAACGCGCCGCCGGCCGGGCAGAGCGGCAGGCGGGCGGCACCGATGACGAGCCCCGCGATCGAGAGGCGGCCGAAATCCATCGCCGCGCAGCGTTCGCCGATGACCAGTCCGGCAGGCGAGAAGCGCCCGGCGAGCGGCACGCGCAAGCCGTCGATCCGGCCGTCCGCGAGCGGGCCGTCGAGCGTCATCACCGTACCAAACCGGGCGGAGCCGTCGGGGGCGAGATCGAAGCGTACCGGGGCGAGCGCCAGCCGCGCGCTCCCCGCCGCGAACGGGGCGATCACCGCTTGGCCCTGCATCGGCAGCCCCGGCCCGCTTTGCCGCACGCTCACCCGGGCAGCGGGGAGCCCGCCCCCGGCGAGAGCGAGATCGCCTTCGATGCGCAGCCCGCCGGCCGGCCACTGATAGGTCGCCGCCCCGCCGCCGAAGCGCAGCGACGCTCCGCTGGCGCTAACCGCCTCCGCGCTGGCGATGCGCAGCCTGCCCGCCCCCGCCTGCTGCTCGACCAGGATGTCCGCCCGGAAGTCGCTACGCCGGGTGGCCGCCGCGACCGCGGGGGCCAGCGCGCGGAGCAGCGGACCGGCGGGCGTGCCATCGGCCAGCGTGCCCGAACGGGCGATCGCCGCGGCGGATGCAGGCTGGAGGCCGAGATCCTCCAGCCGGATCGCGCCCGCGAGGCGGGACAGCGGCCCGACTTGCCACGTCCCCTCCAGCGATGCCCGTCCGGCGCCGATCCGCGCAGCGCGCAGCGATTCGGCCGCCAGCGCGATGTTGCCGCCGGTCTGCGCGGCCGTGCCGGAGAAATCGATGCTGCCCGAGAGGAGCGCGAGCCGGTTGCCGTCGCGCTCGAGCGCACTCATCCCGACGCGCGCCCGCCCCCGCCAGCCATCGAATGCCTCGCGCAGCGTCGCCTCGACGGCAATGCTCGTGCGGGTCAGGCGGATTTGCGCAGGCGGGCACGCAATTAGCTCGGCGCGAATCGGCCCATTGAGCGTCGGGCGGCGATCGTGGATGGCGACCGTGACGAAGGCGGTGGCGTCCTCGACCTGGCACCCCGCCACCGTCACCCGGCGGGCGACCGCCGCCAACTTGCCGACAAAACCGTCCGCCAGATTGCCGCGCCCGTCGAGCGCCAGCCCGACCGCGCCATAAGGCGTGTCCAGCCGCATCCGGGCGTCGTCCACATCGACGATGAGGTCTGGCAGCGTCAGCGGGCCGCCCGAGGGCGGCGGCAGGAGCCGATCGATCGCGCCGAGCGAGAGCTTGCCACCCACCAGGCGGCCGCGCAGGCGGACCCCGCGCGCCGCTATCGTCCGCAGCCGCGGTCCGCTTAGCCCCACGGCGATGCCGATCTCGGCGAAGTCGGCGGTCAGGTCGGGCGCGGCGGGATTGCCGATGACGATCTTTTCGAGCCGCTGGCTGCGGATCCCGAAGCTCGTGATATTGTAGCTGGCGCGCACGTTGCGCTCACGCAGCGCACGATCGACGAAGTCGCGCGCGATCGGCTCGCGGGCGCTCCACAGCAATGCGATGGCGAGCAGCAGCGCCGCAACGATCCCCGCCGCCACGATCCGCCCTCTGCGTGGCCGCGCTCCGTCTGCTACGCTCATCATCCCCAGCCTAGAGCCTCATCCGTGCGATGCGAGAGCATTCGAACGCGTCCGGTTCATTTTCGCCGAATTAGCCTCTACGCCTCATGGGATGAACGAACCCGTTACCGACGCCAGCGGCCACCGCGCCCGCCTCCGCAAGCGCCTCGCGGAGGGTGGGCCGGAGGCGTTGCTCGATCACGAACTAGTCGAATATCTGCTCGCGCTGGCGATCCCGCGGCGGGATACCAAACCGCTCGCCCGCCGCTTGCTGGCCGAGTTCGGCAGTTTCGGCGGGCTGCTCTCGGCCAACCCGGAAGCGCTGGCGCGCAGCGGCGGGCTCAGCGAAGGCGCGGTCGCGGCGATCAAGATCGCCGAGGCGACCGCGCTCCGCCTGCTGCGCAGCAAGGTCGTCGAGGCGCCGATCCTGTCGAGTTGGCAGGCGCTGCTCGATTATCTGCGCGCGGACATGGCGCATCGCACGATCGAACGCGTCCGCGTGCTCCATCTCAACAGCGGCAACCGGCTGATTCGCGATGAGCTGATGTCCGAGGGATCGACCGATCAGGCGCCGGTCTATGTCCGCGAGGTGATCCGCCGGGCGATCGATTTCGGGTCGGCCGCACTGATCCTGGTCCACAACCATCCGAGCGGCGACCCCAGCCCGAGCCGGCAGGACATCGCCTTGACCCGCGAGATGGTCGAGGCGGGCCGGCATCTCGGCATCACCGTCCACGATCATATCATCATCGGCATGGACGGGCACAGCAGCATGCGCGCGCTGGGGCTGCTCTAATCGGCGGCGCGTGACGGGACCGGCGCGATGCCGACGGTGCAGCTCGATTGATGCCGTGCCGCCCCTCTGCTACCGCCCCGATCCTCCTAATCAGGTCAGGACGCTTCATGATTTCCCGCTATTCGCGGCCGGAGATGGTCTCCATCTGGGCCCCCGAAACCAAGTTCCGAATCTGGTTCGAGATCGAGGCGCACGCGACCGACGCGCTGGCCGAGCTCGGTGTCGTTCCCAAGGAGGCTGCGGCCGCGATCTGGGAAAAGGGCGCGTTCGAGGTCGATCGGATCGATGCGATCGAGGCCGAGGTCAAGCATGACGTCATCGCCTTCCTGACCAACGTCGCCGAGCATGTCGGTGAGCCCGCGCGGTTCATGCACCAGGGCATGACCAGTTCGGACGTGCTCGACACCTGCCTGGCCGTGCAACTGGCGCGGGCGAGCGACATCCTCCTCGCCGATCTCGATCGGCTGCTCGAGATTCTCGAGCGCCGCGCCCGCGAGCATAAGCTGACCCCGACGATCGGGCGGAGCCACGGCATCCATGCCGAGCCGGTCACCTTCGGGTTGAAGCTGGCTTTCGCTTATGCCGAGTTCGCCCGCTGCCGCGACCGGCTCGTCGCGGCGCGCGCGGAGGTGGCGACCTGCGCGATCTCCGGCGCGGTCGGCACCTTCGCCAACATCGATCCGCGAGTCGAAGCGCATGTCGCCGCCAAGCTCGGGCTGACGATCGAGCCGGTCTCGACCCAGGTGATCCCGCGCGATCGCCACGCGATGTATTTCGCGACGCTTGGCGTGATCGCCTCGTCGGTCGAGCGGCTGGCGACGGAGATCCGCCATCTCCAGCGCACCGAGGTGCTCGAGGTGGAGGAATATTTCTCCCCCGGCCAGAAGGGCTCGTCGGCGATGCCGCACAAGCGCAACCCGGTGCTGACCGAGAATCTGACCGGGCTCGCCCGGATGGTGCGTGGCTATGTCACCCCGGCGCTGGAGAATGTCGCGCTGTGGCATGAACGCGATATCAGCCACTCGTCGGTCGAGCGGTTCATCGGCCCCGATGCCACGATCACGCTCGATTTCGCACTCGCCCGCCTCGCCGGCGTGATGGACAAGCTGGTCGTCTACCCGGAGCGGATGCAGAAGAATCTCGATCGCATGGGCGGGCTGGTCCATTCCCAGCGGGTGCTGCTGGCGCTCACCCAGGCTGGGGTCAGCCGCGAGGATGCCTATCGGCTTGTCCAGCGCAACGCGATGAGGGTGTGGGATTCCGATGGCGCGCTGTCGCTGCTGGAATTGCTCAAGGCCGACCCGGAAGTCACCGCCCGGCTGTCGAATGCCGAGCTCGAGGATCGGTTCGACCTCGGTTATCATCTGAAGCACGTCGACACGATCTTCGATCGGGTCTTCCCGAAGTGAACCCGCGCCCGCCCTGCCCTGCGGGGCAGCGGCGGGCCGGCTCTGTGCGGCGATGAACCCGCCGCGCCGGACCGCACCAGCGGTCGAGACGCCTCGAGCGCTTGCTCTGCGCCACGAACCGCCGGCGCCCCGTGAACGAGCGATTGCGTTTAGCGCAACCGCGGCGGAATGTTTGTAACTTGCGATAGAATGCGCGGAGCCTATCTCTGCTGCACCGCACAATGAGTTGCGGCAAGCGGAGTATCTCCTCCGTTGCATTTGAGCAGGGACTGAAAATGAAGACGTTCGAAACCGCCGCGAGCCTGTTTTTCGGCATCGCCGCCCAGACCCTCGTCATCGGTCTGATCCTGGTCGGCTGATTTCGCCGACCGACTTCCAACCAGCCCCCCGGTCCTTCGACCGGGGGCGCGGCTGCCACCCAGCCGCAGTCGCAGGGTAGCGATCAGCCCTTCAGGATCGCCTCGATACCCGCGCTGACCTGATCGATCGGCGCCATGCCGTCGATCCGCTTCACCAGCCCGCGCGCTTCATAATATGGCAGGATCGGCGCCGTCTTCGCGCGATACTCGCTCATCCGCGTGCGCACCGTCTCGGCATTGTCGTCCGGGCGCCGCTTGAACTCGGTTGAGCCGCAGACGTCGCAGGTGTCGATTACCGCCGGCAACTTGAACCGGTCATGATAGCCGGTGCCGCAGCTCGCGCAGGTGAAACGGCCGGTGACGCGCTCGACCAAAGCTTCCTCATCGACGTCCAGCTCGATGACATGATCGAGCGTGCTGTTGCGTT
>JAQGKS010000125.1 GCA_028289965.1 Sphingomonas bacterium | reverse complement strand
CAGCAGCTGACCGGAGAGACTGCGACACTGGAAGGCGGAGAAAGCGAGCTTCGCTGACATCTCCGCCGCGAGGCTCGCCTCATGCTCAGCCTAGTTCGCGATGCGGTAGACGCGACCGCGCTCCTCCTTGGTGCCCGCCACCTTGTGCCCCAGCTTCTTGCCGATCAGCCCGGACAGGGCGCCACGGACGCTATGCGGCGGCCAGCCGATCGCGGCCTGCATCTCGGCAATGGTGGCGCCCTCGGGCCGGCGGAGAAGGGTGAGCAGTGCGTCCTGTGCGGCGCCGCGCTTGCGCGGAGGCGCGACCTGGTCGGTGACCGGCCCGACGCAGCGATCGTGGACCTCCGGCACATGCTCGGCCCCGCGCGGACGACGAACTCCTCGGCCCTGCCAAGCCATGGGAGTTCGAGGGCCGACCGCCGGATGAGTTCTTCGGGGATTGAGCCAACGGCTGAAGCTGCCCGTCAGTGGACCGTCCCCCCCCCTGCGCCCGGTGCAGGAAACGGACGTTCCTCGCAATGCGACGCGAACGCCCCATATATGCGTCATCACTTGACCCCTTTCCGCAAGCGTCCGTGACAGAGAGACCTAGCGCTCCCGCTTGCTGGAATGGGTAGAAGCCATGGCGCTTGGTCACAAACTCGGCTCGGCCTCCGAGGGCGGCGAGCCACGGCCTGCGCCGGGCGCTGAGGGCGAACTGACCACCCATCCAGGGTTCAGCGTTCACGCCCGAAGTGCGCAGCCAAGCGATGAAGCCTTGCTCGCCGAGTTCTTCACGCACCTCACCGAGGACGACCTGCGGTTCCGGTTCCTGAGCGCCACTGATAAGGTTGGTGATACGCAGTTGGCGCTCCTCACCCAGGTCGATCATCGCCTGCGGGCGATGGAAAGCCACGACAATCGATCCGCAGTCCGCCTCGAGCGAGCGATGGGTTTCACCTCGCGCGCCTATCCCCGGGACGTCAACCTGACCATTCCTGAAAAGTCGCTGGCCGACATGGAGGCTGCGCCCTTCGCACGATCCGCGGCATGATGGTCACTCAGGCCGCGGACGATAAACGCTTCCAGCATCCCGCCTGGCGCACGCCGCCGTTCAGTCTCTATCGACACGGCTATCCGGTGATGGAGGCGTGGGGCGAGGCGGCCGCACCGGCGGCGCCGTGGCTCACGCCCGCAAGCACGCCCGGCGGGCCCTTCTGGGCGCACCAGTGGATCGATCTCTTCTCGCCGACCAACGCTCCTTGGACCAATCCGCAGGTCTTTGAAATGCGGGATCTGCCGTTCGACGCCTATCCCAGGATGCACTCCGAATATCTCCGTTCCATGTTCCTGCGGAACGATCTGGCCGAGGGTCGGTACGCCGTGGACGGGGTTCTCGTCCGGCTCGGCGACATCCATGCGCCGCTGTTCGTCGTCTCCACCGAGACGGACCATGTCGCGCCCTGGCGCTCCGTCTACAAGCTCAGCCATCTCGCCCCGGCCGAGTTCACCTTCGTGCTGACCTCGGGCGGCCATAATGCCGGGATCGTCAGCGAGCCCGGCCATCCCCACCGCCACTTCCAGACAGGACGGCGCGCAGAAGCAGTCGCGGCGGTCGGCCCGGACGAGTGGCTCGATGGTGCCGAGCTTTGCGATGGCTCATGGTGGCCCGCCTGGACCGCATGGCTCAGCGCGCGGTCCGGTCAGACGTTGACGCCGCCGCCGAGAATGGGCGGGGCCGGGACTCCGGACTCGATGGAAGCAACACCCGGCAGCTACGTGATGGAACGATGAAAGTCATTCCGCCCATGCTGATCGAGAACCGGACGTTCGATGAAATCCGGGTGGGTGAGAGCGCCAGCGTGACGCGCACGCTCACCGAACGGGACATCCAACTGTTCGCGCTCGTCTCCGGCGACGTCAATCCGGCCCACATGGACCGCGCCTTCGCCGAGGACGACATCTTCCACAAAGTCATCGCCCACGGCCTGTGGGGCGGGGGCATGATCTCCAGCGTGCTGGGGACCGAACTGCCGGGGCCCGGGGCGATCTACCTCAGCCAGAGCCTGCGCTTCCTCCGCCCGGTGGGCCTGGGCGACGTCATCACCGCATCGGTGACGGTCACGGAAAAGCGGCCGGATCATCATATCGTCCTGCTCGATTGCCGTTGCGTCAATCAGCACGGCGAAGACGTGATCGTCGGAAAGGCCGAGGTGAAGGCGCCGACCGAAAAGGTCCGGCGGCCGCGGATCGCGCTGCCGGACGTCCAGATCGCGAACCACGATCGCCATCACGCCCTCCTCGCGGCAGCGCAGGGCGGCCCGCCGATCCGTACCGTGATCGTCCACCCCTGCGACGAAGCGTCGATCGAAGCGGTGATCGAAGCGGCTGCGCTCGGCCTGATCAGTCCGATCCTGGTCGGCCCGCGGGGAAAGGTGGAGGCGGCGGCGGCCGCTGCGGGCGGCGATATCTCGACGTTCGGATTGGTCGATGTGCCGCACAGCCACGCCGCCGCTGCGCGAGCGGTGGAGCTGGTTCGCGCCGGCGAGGCGCAACTGCTGATGAAGGGTTCGCTCCACACGGACGAGCTAATCTCGGCCGTGATCGCCGCCGACAGCGGGCTGCGCACCGACCGGCGGATCAGCCATGTCTACGTGATGGATGTGCCATCCTACCCCCGGCCGCTGCTGATCACCGATGCAGCGATCAACGTAGCGCCCAGCCTGGAAGATAAAGCGGACATCATCCGCAACGCGATCGATCTCGCCCACGCGATCGGCATCGCCACCCCGCGCGTCGCCATCCTCGCGGCAGTCGAAACCGTGAACCCGAAGATGCGATCGACGCTGGACGCTGCCGCGCTGTGCAAGATGGCGGATCGCGGACAGATAGTCGGGGGGCTTCTCGATGGCCCGCTGGCGTTCGACAATGCCATCAGCCCCGAAGCGGCGCGAGAGAAAGGCATCGTCTCACCAGTGGCGGGAATCGCCGACATTCTCGTCGCGCCGGAGCTGGAGGCCGGCAACATGATTGCGAAGCAGCTCAGCTTCCTTGCCGGCGCGGACGGCGCGGGCATCGTGCTTGGCGCGCGCGTGCCGATCATCCTGACGAGCCGCGCGGACAGCCAGCGAACCCGGATCGCCTCCTGCGCCCTCGCGGTGGTCGTCGCCCGGCGACGCAGTGGCAGCCCGGCGGCAGCGTGCTGATG
>JAQGKS010000121.1 GCA_028289965.1 Sphingomonas bacterium | reverse complement strand
CCCTCGGCGCGCGTCCAGCCGCGCCGCCACTGCGCCGCCAGCCGCCACCCGCCGCCGGCCTCGACCGCGCCGCCCAGATCGACCAGCCTCGTCTGCGAACCCAGCCCCAATGCGGGGCCGAACCGCGCGCCCAGCACGGTTCCCTGCTCGCGGAGCAGGCCGCCGCCGACGCTGAGGCGCAGTGGTCCGAAGCGCCGATCCGCCGAGAGCGTGACCACCGCATAATTCGGCTCCGCCCCGCGCGGCTGTACGGCGGCGACGCGCCCCTGCTCGGCCGCCACGGTCACCCCGACGGCGCCGACCGTCCGGCGCAGGGCGAGAGCGGTGCCGCGCCGCGCGTCGAAACCGGGCCGGTCGGCCGGTCCGCGGGCGACGAGGAACGGCGTGTCCGCAGATTGCGCAAGTCGCGCGACGAGGGACTTGCCGGTCTCGCCGAACCCGAACGCCGCGGCGGTCTTGGCGTCGATCCGGGCAAGCGCCGCGCCGGCCACGGCGTGCGCCGCGCGGCTGTCGTTGCGGGTGAGGCCGAGTTGCGCCAGCCCGGCCCAGGGCTCGCCGCGATCGTTGCGCGAAATCGTCACCGACACCGCCATCGTGCCGGCGGCGAGCGCCGCGGTCCGGAAATCGCCGCCGATCGCGCCGAATAGCGGGCGGGCGGCTGGCGCCGTGCGAACGGTCGCGGCAAGATCCAGCGTGTAGGCACGCGCATAGGAATCGAGGATCACCGCGCCGAGCGACGCGCTGCCCGCGCCGCCCGCATCCCCCATCGCCGTGCCAAGCGCGGCATTCTGATCGAGCGAGACCGGCACGGCGCTGCCGGCGAGGCTCGTCGCGCCTTGCGGCTGGAAGGCGCGGGTGAGATTGAGGATGCCGCGGCCGAAGACCCGGTCGACCCCGGCATCGCCGGCATCCGTCGCGGTCGAGAAGAGCAGATTGACGATCTGCGGCCCGCTGAGGTTGGGAAATGCGCTGGCGAGCAGCGCGACCGCGCCCGCGATCGCCGGTGCCGAATAAGAGGTGCCGGAAAACAGGAACGCCCCGCCGGTATGATCGAAAGCGCGCACTTGCCCGCCGAGCGCGGTCAGATAATATTGCGCGAAGCTTCCCGCCTGGTCCGAGAAGCTTGAGATCGTGCCATCCGCTTCGTGCGATCCGGCGATGATCACCAGCCCCTTGGCGCCGCCGTCGCTGGCCACCTGGGGAAGCTCGTCCGGCTCGGAATTGCCATCATTGCCCGCGGAAATGATGACGATCACCCCTGCCGCGGTGGCGCGCGACACCGCCTGGCGCAGGGACGTGCTCGCCGCCGCGCCGCCCAGCGACATGTTGATGACCCGTGCGCCATTCTGCGTCGCGATGTCGACCGCCTGGGCGAGAATGCCGGTATTATGGTTGCACTTGCCCTCGTTGGCGCAGCTGCCGGGATCGTCGGTACGCAGCACGATCAGCAACGCATCGAACGCCACGCCGAGTATGTCGTTGCCGGTGCGCCCCGCCGCCGCGACCGCTGCGACCGAGGTGCCGTGGCCATCGGTGTCGACGATCCCCCGATTGCTGGCGACATCGCGGCTGGCCGGATCGACCCGCCCGGCAAATTCGCCCCCCGTGTCGGCCAGGCCGCTGTCCAGCACCGCGATCTTGACCCCCGCGCCGGTCGCGCCGCTGCGATAGGCGGTAATCGCGTTGGCCGCCGTCGCGGCGTTGGAGCGGCGATATTCGGCATCGTCGAAATTGGTCGTCGGGATCGTCGGCGGCGCCGGGGCAGCGGGGGTGGGGGTGACCGGCGGCGGCGGCTCCGAGGCCGGCGGAGAGGGCGCGGGGGCGGGAGCCGGAGCCGGCGTGGGCGTGGGCGTGGGCGTCGAACTGACGCCGCCGCCGCCACCGCAGCCGCCGAGCATCAGGCATGCCGCGGCCGTGCTCCGCAGCGACCATAGCCGAACGTTCCGCCTCATCTGACCTCCGACCGATCCCGACGCCCATCGCGCGAACCCGCGCATTATAGACGACGGATTGTGCGGGAGTCGCGTTTCCGTTGCGCCTTTCGCGTTGCCGATATCCGGCGCCGGGTTTACTCGGTCAGCCGATGATCCCCGCACTTGCCCATGTCGACACCTGGATCTTCGATCTCGACAACACGCTTTATCCGGCGTCGGCCGACCTGTTCGGGCTGATCGACGTGCGCATGGGCGCGTTCATCCAGGATCTGCTGGGGATCGACGCAGCCGAGGCGCGACGCATCCAGAAGGGCTATTTCCGCGAGCATGGCACGACGCTGTCGGGGCTGATGCGCGCCCACGCCGTCGATCCGCACGCCTTCCTGTCGTTCGTCCACGATGTCGAGCTGGATGCGTTGCAGGAGGATCGGCGGCTGGTGGCGGCGGTGGCGGCGCTGCCCGGGCGCAAGCTGATCTTCACCAACGGCGACGAGCCTTATGCCCGCCGCGTGCTCGGCAAGCTCGGCTTGAGCGAAAGTTTCGAGGCGATCCACGACATCCACGCCTGCGCCTATCAGCCCAAGCCCGACCCGCGCAGCTATGCCGCGATGTGCGCCGCGCTCAAGGTCGATCCGCGCACGGCGCTGTTCGTCGAGGACATGGCGCGCAACCTGGTGCCGGCCAAGGCGCTGGGGATGACCACGGTGTGGGTGAACAACGGATCCGAGGATGGCGGGCGGGATGTCGATCCCGCCGCGATCGATTACGAGATCGCCGAAATCGGCGCATGGCTGGACGAAATCAGGGGAGAGACAGGGAAATGACGCAAGGCATCGAAGCGACCATCGACGCGGCGTGGGAGCAGCGGGCGGAGATCGGAACCGGCACGACCGGCGAGGTTCGCGATGCCGTCGCCGCCGCGCTCGCTTTGATCGATTCGGGCGAGGCGCGCGTCGCCGAGCCGCGCGACGGCGGCTGGCACGTCAATCAATGGCTCAAGAAGGCGGTGCTGCTGTCGTTCCGCCTCAATGATAACCAGCTCGTTTCCGGCGGGCCGGGCGGCGCGAACTGGTGGGACAAGGTTCCGTCCAAGTTCACCGGCTGGGATGCGCAACGCTACCGCGCGGCGGGCTTCCGCTCCGTGCCGGGGTCGGTCGTCCGCCAGGGCGCCTTCATCGGCCGGAACGTCGTGCTGATGCCGAGCTTCGTCAACATCGGCGCCTATGTCGGCGACAATACGATGGTCGATACCTGGGCGACGGTGGGCAGCTGCGCGCAGATCGGCGCCAACGTCCATCTGTCGGGCGGCGTCGGCATCGGCGGCGTGCTCGAGCCGCTCCAGGCCAATCCGGTGGTGATCGAGGATGATTGCTTCATCGGCGCGCGTTCCGAAGTGGTCGAGGGCGTGATCGTCGAGCGCGGCGCGGTGCTGTCGATGGGGGTGTTCCTGTCGTCGACCAGCAAGATCATCGACCGGGCGACCGGCGAGACGTTCGTCGGGCGCGTGCCGGCTTATTCGGTGGTGGTGCCGGGCAGCCTGCCGGGCAAGCCGCTGCCCGATGGCAGCCCGGGGCCGTCGCTGTCGTGCGCGGTGATCGTCAAGCGGGTCGATGCGCAGACCCGCGCCAAGACCGCGATCAACGATCTGCTGCGCGATTGATCGGCTCGGCGCACCGGTAGGCGCCCGTTAACCATTTCGACCCATCGTCGCGCTTCCAGGGCAGGAGGCGCGACGATGATCACCAGGCTCCACGGCAGGATGTCCGCGCTCGCGGCGGTCGCCACGCTCGCCCTTTCCGGCTGCGCCACGCAGCGGCTCCAGGCGCCGGCCCCGATCGCGGCCGCAGTGGTGCCGCCCCCGCCCGCACCGCCGCCGGGCATCTCCGCCGGGCTGGTCGTGCCGCCGGTCGGGCCGGACGGCGCCTACCTCACGATCAATCATGGGATCGATGCCGCCCAGACGCTGTGGCACGTCCGCTCCGCGCTCAACGTCGCCGCTCTGGCCTGTCGCGGGCAGAGCGAGGCGGATCTGATCGCCGCCTATAACGGCCTGCTGCGGACGCAGAAGGCGCCGCTCGCCACCGCGCTGCGGGCGATGGAGACGCGCTGGAAGGCCGAGCGCGGCAAGGACTGGCAGACCCAATATGATATCCACATGACGCGGCTGTACAATTTCTTCGCCCAGCCCGCCGCGCAGGCCGGGTTCTGCCACGTCGCATCGGCGGTCGCGGCCGAGTCGGCGATGGTGCCGCCGGCGGAGTTGACGCAGTTCGCCCAGACCGCGCTGCCCCGGCTGGAGGCGCCGTTCACCGCCGTCTATCGCAGTTATGACGGCTATCGCCGCGATCTCGCCGCGTGGCAGGCGCGCTTCGGGGATGGCATCGTCGCCCCGGCCGGCGCGCCCGCGCCGCAGCTGGCTTATGCGGGGCTCGACGCGCTGCTCCAGTGGGATGCGCGCGAGGTCCGCGTCCGTACCGCGTCGCGCTAGGCGGCGATCAGACCCACTCGGCGAGCCAGTCGGCCAGTGCCTGCGGCGTCATGCCCCGCGCGTCGGCCAGCGCGGTGATCCGCCCGGCGTTGAGCAGGCGATCGGTGCGCGGATCGACGATCAGCACCGCAGGCACGCCCGGCAACCGGCCCTTGACCCCATAATGCGCGGCGACCTGCCCGTTGCGATCGAACCGCCCGACATCGACCATCACCACTTCATAGTGGCGAGCGACGAACGCGCGCACCTCGGGCAGGTGCAGGATGCCGGCGAGCACGCGGCAATCGGGGCACCAATTGCCACCCAGATCGATCAGCAATTTCTTGCCCGCCTTGCGCGCCCGCGCCCGCGCGGCGGCAATCTGCGCATCGGCATCGGCCGTTTCGACATAAGGCAGCGGCAACGGCCGGGGCAGCTGGTCGATGCTGGCGATCCGCACCTTCGGCGCGGGCACCGCCGCGGCGGGAACGGCGAGCAGCGCGGCGGCCAGCGCCAAAGCGATCGGAATATTGGCGTTCATCTAGGCAACTCCGGCGGCGGCGGCATCGCCAAACGATCTAGTGCGCCGGCGCCTGCGCGGCGATCAAGATTATGTGGTCGCCCGACGATCCACGCTTCGCCGCGGGATCAGCCCTTGCCGGGCGGATTGAGTGCACCGTCGATCAGCGTCTTGGCGCGCTCGCCCTGCCAGTCCATCGCGCCGACGACGCGCCACTGCTCCTTGCCGGCGGCGTCGTAGAAGAGCGTCGTCGGCAGCGTATCGATCTTCAGCGCCTCCATCAGCACGTTCTGCTTGTCGAGATAGGGCTGGAGGTTGGTGAACTTGGCCTTGGCGAAGAAGGGATCGACCTCGCGCTTGCCGGCAATGTCCTGGCTGACGACGATCAGCTGGAAGCGATCCGCCTCGCGCCCAGCGAGCGCATCGAGGGTGGGCATTTCCGCGACGCACGGCGCGCACCAGGTCGCCCACAGATTGACCATCAACGGCTTGCCCCGGAACGCGGCGAGCGTCGCCGGGCCACCTTCCGGGCCGAGGAAGGGGATCGCCGGCGCCTGCTGGCCGCGCGTGGAAATGTCGACGCGGCCGATCGGCTCCTTTGGCCCGGCCGCTTCTTGCGGCTGCGGGGGCTTGGGCTTATCGCAGCCCGCCAGGATGGTGAACGCGAGGAGCAGGACGATCAGCGGCCGCACGGAAGATTCCAATCAGATGTGGGGGGGGCGCTTCGCCGAAGGGCCCGCCGCGGTGATGCGTGAGATCAACGCCTCGATCCCCTTCGACAAAAGGCTCTGGCGGCAGGATATTGCCGGTTCGCGCGCCCATGTCGAGATGCTCGCCGCGCAGGGCGTGGTTTCCGCCGCCGATGCCGCGCGCATCGGCGAAGGGCTGGCGCAGGTCGCCGCCGAATATGAAGCGCAGGGCGTGCCCGAGGATCTCGCCCTCGAGGACATCCATATGGCGACGGAGAGCCGGCTGGCCGAGCTGATCGGCCCCGCCGCCGGCCGCCTCCATACCGCGCGGTCGCGCAACGATCAGGTCGCGACCGATTTCCGGCTGTGGGTGCGCGATGCGATCGATTCGGTCGATCGCGGGCTTAAGGCGCTGCTCCAGGCGCTCGTCGCCCGCGCCGACGAACACGCCGCCAGCGTGATGCCCGGCTTCACCCATTTGCAGGTCGCCCAGCCGGTGACGCTCGGTCACCACCTGATGGCCTATCACGAGATGATCCGGCGCGATCGCTCGCGCTTCGGCGATGCCCGCGTGCGGCTGAACGAATGCCCGCTCGGCGCCGCCGCGCTGGCCGGAACCGGTTTCCCGATCGATCGCCACGCCACGGCGGCGGCGTTGGGGTTCGACCGGCCGACCGCCAACTCGCTCGATTCGGTATCCGACCGCGATTTCGCGCTCGATTATCTGATGGCCGCCACCCAGTGCGCGCTGCATTTGTCGCGGCTGGCGGAGGAGATCATCATCTGGGCGAGCCAGCCCTACGGCTTCGTCAAGCTGCCCGACGCTTATTCGACCGGCTCGTCGATCATGCCGCAGAAGCGCAACCCCGACGCGGCCGAGCTGGTGCGCGGCCATTCGGGGCGGATCGCGGGCTGCATGACCGCGCTGGTGATGACGATGAAGGGCCTGCCGCTCGCTTATTCGAAGGACATGCAGGACGATAAGCCGCCGGTGTTCGAGGCGCACGACCTGCTCGCCCTGTCGATCGCGGCGATGACGGGGATGGTCGAGACGATCACGTTCCGCACCGATCGGATGCGCGCCGCGGCCGAGGCCGGCTTCTCGACCGCGACCGATCTGGCCGACTGGCTGGTGCGGATCGGCGACATTCCGTTTCGCGAGGCGCATCACATCACCGGCCGGGTGGTCAAGCTGGCGGAGGAGCGCGGCGCGGCGCTGGTCGATCTGCCGCTCGACGCGCTGCAGGCGATCGACGCGCGGATCGACGCGCGGCTGTACGATGCGCTGTCGGTCGACGCCTCCGTCGCCAGCCGCCGCAGCCATGGCGGCACCGCGCCCGATCAGGTGCGCGCCCGCATCGCGGACGCCCGCGCCGCGCTGGAGGACGAGGCGTGAAGCGGGCATCGCTGATCCTTTGCGCGGCCCTGCTGCTCGCCGGCTGCGGCGCGCGCGAGCTGCTCCAGCCCGCCGCCGGCACGTCGATGCCGCCCAAGCCGGCAATGGCCAAGACCATCCCGACCGTCGCCGAACTGCTGACCCCGACGACCCAGCAACGCCCCGGGCGCAGCGAGGAATTGCTGCTCCGTTCCGAGGAACGGCCCGACGACCATTTCGACCTTCCCCCGCCAGGCTGATTTCCCATGGACCATTTCGATTATCGTGACGGCGCGCTGTTCGCCGAGGATGTGGCGCTGAACGCGATCGCCGACGCCGTCGGCACGCCGGTCTACGTCTATTCGACGGCCACGATCGAGCGGCACGTGCGTGTGTTCCGCGAGGCGGTGGCGGGGGCCGGCAATGGCGATCCGCTGATCGCCTTTGCGGTCAAGGCCAACCCCAATCGCGCCGTGCTGGCGACGCTGGCGCGCGCCGGGCTCGGCGCCGACGTCGTCTCGGCCGGCGAACTGATGCGCGCGCGCGCCGCCGGCGTCCCAGCCGATCGGATCGTCTTTTCCGGCGTCGGCAAGACCGCGGCCGAGATGGCGCTCGCGCTGCGCGAGGGCATCGGCCAGTTCAACCTGGAATCGGAGCCCGAGGCCGAGATGCTGTCGCAGGTCGCGGTCGGCCTCGGCCTGACCGCGCCGGTCGCGTTCCGGATCAACCCCAATGTCGAGGCGGGAACGCACGCCAAGATTTCCACCGGCGGTTCGGAGGACAAGTTCGGCGTCGCCTATGACCGGGCGATGGCGGCCTACGATCTCGCCCGCTCGCTCCCCGGGCTGAACGTGCGCGGCATCGCGGTGCATATCGGCAGCCAGCTGACCGATCTGGCGCCGTCGCGCGCCGCGTTCCTGCGGATCGGCGGGCTGATCGCGTCGCTGCGCGCGGCGGGCCACGCGATCGTCAGCGCCGACCTCGGCGGCGGCCTCGGCGTGCCCTACGATCCGTCGCTGCCGGTGCCGCCCAGCCCCGCCGCCTACGGTGAGATGGTGCGCGAGGTGACTGCCGGCTGGGATGTGCGGCTGGTGTTCGAACCCGGCCGGCTGATCGTCGGCAATGCCGGCGTGCTGCTGACGCGCGTGATCCGGGTCAAGCCGGGGGTCACCTATCCGTTCGTGATCGTCGATGCGGCGATGAACGATCTGCTGCGGCCGAGCCTGTACGATGCGTGGCACGACGTGCGCGCGGTCGAGCCGAGCGGCGAGCGGTTCACGGCGCATATCGTCGGGCCGATCTGCGAGAGCGGCGATACCTTCGCCAAGGGCCGGGAGATGGATCGCGTCCATTCCGGTGACACTGTCGGCTTCATGACCGCGGGCGCCTATGGCGCGACGATGGCGAGCACCTATAACTCACGGGCGCTGACCCCCGAAGTGATGGTGAGCGGTGACAAGTGGGCGGTGGTGCGGGAGAGGCAGCCGCTGGAGGCGCTGATCGCGGCGGACAGCCTGCCGCCATGGCTTGATGAGGAGACCGCATGAAACCTGTTCGCAAGGCCGTCTTTCCGGTTGCCGGCCTCGGCACGCGCTTCCTGCCGGCGACCAAGGCGATGCCCAAGGAAATGCTGACGATCGTCGACAAGCCGCTGATCCAATATGCGGTCGAAGAGGCGCTGGAAGCAGGGATCGAGCAGATCATTTTCGTCACCGGCCGCGGCAAATCCGCGCTCGAGGATCATTTCGACATTTCGTACGAGCTGGAAGCGACCATGCGCAGCCGTGGCAAGTCGCTCAGCCTCATCGAGAATATCCGGCAGAAGCCGGGCTCGCCGGTCTATGTCCGCCAGCAGGAGCCGCTCGGCCTCGGCCATGCGGTGTGGTGCGCGCGCGACATCATCGGCGACGAACCGTTCGCGGTGTTCCTGCCCGACGAACTGATGGTCGGCACGCCCGGCTTCATGAAGCAGATGGTCGATGCCTATCAGCAGGTCGGCGGCAACGTCATCGGCGCGCTGGAAGTGGCGCCCGATGAAACGGACAAATATGGCATCATCTCGCCCGGGCGCCGCGACGGCCGGCTGACCGAGGTCACCGCCCTGGTCGAAAAGCCGGCCCAGGGTAGCGCGCCGTCCAACCTGATGATCCCCGGCCGCTACATTCTCCAGCCCGAGGTGTTGCGCATCCTCGAGCGCCAGGAGAAGGGCGCGGGCGGCGAGATCCAGCTGACCGACGCGATGGCCCAGCTGATCGGCACCCAGCCGTTTCACGGCTTCACCTTCGACGGCCAGCGCTACGATTGCGGTGACAAGGCCGGGTTCGTCCAGGCCAACATCGCGCTGGCGCTCGCCCGCGACGATATCGGCCCGGCGGTGCGCAGCTTCCTTTCGGGTCTCTGACCCAAGGGTTCCTCTCCGCTGCGACTGGTGTAAGCAGCGGTGATGCATAGCCTGCCGATCTTCGTCCGCCTGCGCGATCGCCCGCTGATCGTGCTGGGCGATGGCGAGGCGGCAGCGGCGAAGCGGCGTATCGCCGAACGCGCCGGTGCGCAGATCTGCGGCGAGGAGACGCAGGCGGCGCTCGCCATCGTCGCGATCGACGATGCGGTTGAGGCGATCGCGGCGATCGCCCGGCTCAAGGCGCGCGGCATCCTCGTCAATGCGGTCGACCGCTCCGAATATTGCGACTTCACCCTTCCCGCGATCGTCGATCGCGATCCGGTGCTGATCGCGATCGGCACCGGCGGCGCCTCCGCCGGGCTCGCCAAGGCGCTGCGCCAGCGGCTTGAATCCTTGCTGCCCGCCTCGCTCGGCCAACTCGCGACGGCGCTCTATGTCGCCCGCGGCGCGATCCGGGCGCGCTGGCCGGGCGCGAGCGAACGGCGGCGCGCGATCGATGCGGCGCTGGATCTTGGCGGGTTGCTCGATCCGCTGCGGGAGACGGAGCGTTCGGCGGTGGACCGCTGGGTGCAGGGCGAGGCCGCCGCGCCCGAGGCGTTCGGGCTTCACCGGCTGTTGCTGCGGTCGGCCGATCCGGACGACCTGACGCTGCGCGAGGCGCGGCTGCTGGCCGGGGCGGATCGCATTTTCCACCGCGCCGACGTGCCGGCCCCGATCCTCGCCCGCGCCCGCGCCGATGCCACGCGGATCGGCTGCGACGCCGCGCCGGGGGAGCCGGGCGAGGGCGCATCGATCGATATCGGGTGGGCCGGCCGATGAAGGGCTTCGCTTTCCGCGCCGATCCGGAGGAAAAGGTCGCCGAGATCGGCTTCGACGACGTGCATCCGCGAAATGGCGGCGGCAGCTTCGTCTGGGTTCATCTCGACGGGCGGGACGGCGAGACCGCGGCGTGGCTCGCGGATCGCCCCGAATTGACCCCGGCGATCGTCGCCGCACTCACCGCGGTCGAGACGCGGCCGCGCACCGAGGAGATGGGCGGCGGCGCGATCATCAACCTGCGCGGGCTGGGCGCGACCCCGGAGGACGATCCGGACAAGCTCGTCTCGGTGCGGCTGTGGGCCGGGCGTGGCCGCGTGTTTTCGGTCGGCTATCGCTCGCTCGCGGCGATGGATGCGGTGTGCCGGACGATGGCCGCGGGCAAGGTCCGCGATCCGGGCGATCTGATCGCCGTGCTGGCGGTGACGATCACGCTGTCGCTGGACGACGAGGTCGCCGCTTTGGGTGACCTGCTGGACGATTGCGAAGTCCGGATCGAGCCGGACCAGCATGCCTATGGCATGCGGCGGCTAATCGGGAAGGCGCGGGCCGACGCGATCGCCTACCGCCGGTTCGTCGTGCCGCAGCGCACCGCGCTGGAGCGGCTCGCCGCGCTCGATGCGGAGTGGCTGGAGGAGGATGATCGAACCCACCTGCGCGACGCGGCGGATCGTTTCGCGCGGATGGGCGAGGAACTGGAGGCGGTGCGCGAACGCGCGGCGCTGATGCACGAACAATTGACCGATCTGCGCGCCGAACAGATCGACAGCCGCACGCTTCTGCTGTCGATCGTCGCCCTGATCTTCCTGCCGCTGACCTTCATCACCGGGCTGCTCGGCATGAACGTGGAGGGCATTCCCTTCGCCCACGCACCATGGGCCTTTTCGGGCGTGGTGCTGCTGTGCGTGCTCATCGCCGGCGCGATCGGCGCCTACTTCATTCGCAGCCACTGGCTGAAGCGGTAGCGGCGCGGCTCAGCCGCTGTTGCGCAGCGCCGTGGCGATGGCGTTGATCGACAGCTCGATCCCCTCGCGGATGCGGGCGTCCTTCTCTCCGGCGCGGTGCCGCTTGAGCAGCTCGATCTGGAGGTAGTTGAGCGGCTCGATATAAGGCAGCCGCAGCCGGATCGACTCGTCGAGCGCAGGGTTCTTGTCGAGCAGCCGGGTCTGGCGGGTAACCTGCAGCAGGCAGTCGCGCGTCATCGTCCAGCCCGCGCGGATCCGATCGAAGATCTCTGCACCCGCCGCCTGATCCTCCACCAGGGTCAGATAATGCGCGGCGATCGCCATGTCCGATTTGGCCAGCACCATCTCCAGATTGGCCAGCGTCGACTGGAAGAAGGGCCACACCTCGGCCATCTCGCGGAGCAGCGCCTGATCGCCGAACGCGCGCAGCGCCTGGCCGACGCCGTACCAGCCGGGCAGCATCACGCGCGCCTGGCTCCAGCTGAACACCCAGGGGATCGCGCGCAGATCCTCGATCCGGTCCGATTTGCTGCGGCTGGACGGGCGAGACCCGATCTTGAGGCCGGCAATCTCGGCGATCGGCGTGATCTGCCGGAAGAAGCTCTTGAACCCCGCCGTGCCGTATACGAGCGCGCGATAGGTCTCGAACGCGGTGGCGGAAATCGTCTCCATCGCCGATGCGTAGCGGGCATAATCGCGCGCGTTCATCTGCGGCGGCTCGAGCGAGGCGAGCAGGGTGGCCGATGCCATCGCCTCCAGATTGGCGATCGCGCTTTCGGGCGTGCCATATTTGGCGGCGATCACCTCGCCTTGCTCGGTGATGCGGATGCGGCCGCGGACCGTGCCCGGCGGTTGCGCGCGGATCGCTGCGAAGGAGGATCCGCCGCCGCGCCCCACCGCGCCGCCGCGACCGTGAAACAGCTGCATCGCCGCGCCCGCCTGCTCGAACACCGGGGCGAGCGCGCGGCTCGCCTGATGCAGGCTCCACACCGACGTCAGGTAACCGCCATCCTTGTTCGAGTCGGAATAGCCGACCATTACCTCCTGGTGGCCGCGCCCGGCAACGATCGCGGCGATTTCGGGCAAGGCGAACCAGTCGGTCATCACCTTCGGCGCGTTGGCGAGGTCGCCGATCGTCTCGAACAGCGGCACGGCCATGATCGCCGCCGTCGGCGGATTGCCCGGGCGATAGAGCCCCGCCTCGCGCAGCAGCATGTGCACCTCGAGCATGTCGGACACGCTCTCGGCCTTCGAGATGTTGTAGGTCGTGATGCACTCGGGGCCGTAGCGGGCGTGCGCCGCGGCGGCGGCGTGGACGATCGCCAGTTCGGACGCGGTCTCCTCCGAATAATCGGCGTAGGGGATCGACAGCAATCGTGCCGAGGCAAGCTCGCGCCGGAGGAGGTCGATCCGGGCCTGCTCGTCGAGCGCGCGATAATCGGGCTCGACCCCGGCCACCTTGAGCAATTCGGCGATGACCCGCTCATGGACGTCGGCATTCTGGCGCATGTCGAGCGTGGCGAGATGGAAGCCGAACGTCTCGACCGCGCGGATCAGCCGGCCGACCGCGCCGTCGCCGCCGAGGCCACCATTGCCGCCGCTCCTGCTGAGCGCATCGGCGATCGCCATCAGGTCGGCGCGAAAGGCGGCGGGGGCGGAATAGGGCTTGCCCTCGTGCCTCGCCGGCCGCGGCGCGGGATGGCCGGTCAGCTCGCGGTAGGTCGCCGCGAGCCTGCCGTAGATCCCGGTCAGCGCCCGGCGATAGGGCTCGTCCGCGCGCGCCGGGCTGGCATCGCCGCTCGCCTCGGCCAGCGCCTCGAGTTCGGGCGTCGCTTCGGCCAGCTTGCTCGAGATCGACAGCTCGGCGCCCAGTTCATGGACCCCGTCGAGATAGTGGCCGATCACCGCCTGGGCCGAGCGGGCCAGTGCGAGGCGCAGCGAATCGGCGTTGACGAACGGGTTGCCGTCGCGGTCCCCACCGATCCAGCTGCCCGGCTTGACGAAGCTCGGCGGCCGCGCGCCCAACGCGCGCTGCCAGCGGGCGTAGAGCGCGGGCAGGACCGGCAGGAACACATCGCGCAGATAGGCCAGCGCGGTCTCGACCTCGTCGGCGACGTAGAGCCTTTCGCCGCGTAGCGGTCGGGTCTGCCACAGCAAGGCGATCTGGCGCGAGATCGCCTCCTCGATCAAATCGCCGGTGTCGGTCTCGGTGCGGCCGATATCCTTGAGCCGCATCAGGTCGGCGATCTTGTTGCGGTGATCGATGATGCTCTTGCGGCGCACCTCGCTGGGGTGGGCGGTGAGCACGGGCACGATCAGCGCATCGTCGAGCATCGCCATCACCGCGGCATGGTCGATCCCCTCGGCCTGCAGCCGGGCGAGTGCCTGGGCGAGGTCCGCACCCGGCTCGGCGGCGATGCCCTGGCGATCCTCGGCAAGGTTGGCGAGCATCGAGAAGAGCATGAAGCCGCGGACGAAGGCGAGCGTCTCGTCGAGCGTGAGCGCGCCCAGCCCCGGATCGATCGCATGGGCATCGACGATGCCGCGGGCGCGATCGACCGAGGTCGAGCGGATATATTCGATCCGCCGGAACAGCGTCTCCCCGCCATACGCCCGAATGACGTCGCCGAGCAGCCGGCCGAGAAAACGGATGTCGGGATTCTGGGTGATCGGGGTGGTCGACATGGCGGGATGCTGCATTGCAGCGGCGCCCGCGTCAACGTGGCCCGCAACGATGTTCGCGCGCGGGTCACTTCCCGAGCACCATCGACCGGCTGGCGGTCCGTTTCTCAACGGGAAGCCTTCCGCTACGGCTCGAGTTCGATGTCCCAGTACAGCCAGTCGCGCCAGCTCTGGTGGAGGTAGTTGGGCGGGAAGCTGCGGCCGTTTTCCTGGAGCTGCCAGCTGGTCGGCCGGATCGGCGCCTCGGCCAGCGCCATGCCGGCCTGGCGCGGCGTGCGCCCACCTTTCTTGAGGTTGCACGGCGAGCAGGCGGTTGCGACATTGTCCCACGTCGTCCGCCCGCCCTGGGCGCGGGGGATCACATGATCGAAGGTGAGGTCGTGGGCATGGCCGCAATATTGGCAGACGAAGCGATCGCGCAGGAACAGGTTGAAGCGGGTGAAGGCGGGATGCTGCGACGGGCGCACATATTGCCGCAGCGCGATCACCGACGGCAGCTGCATCGACCAGTTCGGGCTGCGCACCTCGCGCTGATAATGATCGACGATGTCGACCCGTTCGAGGAACACCGCCTTCACCGCGGTCTGCCACGACCACAGGCTGAGCGGATAATAGCTGAGCGGCGTATAATCCGCATTCAGCACCAGTGCGGGGCACCCGTCGGGGTGTCTGATCAGGTCGGGATGATACATCGAACCGGCACGGCCTCCCGCTTCACCAATGAAGCGTGGCTTGTTCGCCGTTCCCGTCGCACTCGGGACGCATATGCCGAACCGGCCGCGCCTCCGTCGCCGCGCTCCTAACGCAAGGAGCGTGACGCGGTCATGACAGCATTGCCCGTCTCCCCTCGTCAAGGCCGTGCTGCGGATTTTTCGAATCCGCCCCTCGCCGCCGCGCCGGTGACGACGCGGTTCGCGCCGAGCCCGACCGGCCGCCTGCACCAGGGGCACGCCTTTTCGGCGCAGATCGCGCATGATTTTGCCCGGTCGCGCGGCGGCCGGTTCCTGCTGCGGATCGAGGATATCGACCCCGGCCGCGCGCGCGAGGAGCATGTTGCCGGCATATTCGAGGATCTGGCGTGGCTCGGGATCGGGTGGGATGGCCCCGTCGTCCGCCAGTCGGCGCGGCTGCCGCTTTATGCCGCGGCGCTGGCGCGGCTCGGCGCGATCGGGCTGACCTATCCCTGTTTCTGCACGCGCGCCGAGATCGCGGCGAGCGCGAGTGCGCCGCATGGCCCGGAAGGACCGCGCTATCCGGGCACCTGCCGTCGCCTGCCCCAAGCGGTGCGCGCCCGCCGATCGGGGGAGCCCCACGCCGTCAGGCTGGACATGACCGCGGCGATCGCGCGCGCCGGGCCGCTGGCGTGGCACGATGCCACCGCCGGTGTCGTCGTCGCCGATCCGCTGCCGCACGGCGACGTCGTGCTGGCGCGCAAGGACGCGCCGACCTCCTACCATCTCGCGGTGACGGTGGACGATGCGGCGCAGGGCGTGACCGACATCGTCCGCGGCGTAGACCTGTTCGCGGCGACCCATGTCCACCGGCTGCTCCAGGCGCTGCTCGATCTGCCGACGCCGCGCTACCACCATCATCCGCTGCTCACCGGTCCCGACGGTCGGCGGCTGGCCAAGCGCGACGGTGCGCAGAGCCTGGCGGAGCTGCGCGCGTCGGGGTTCGATCCGGGGTGGATCGTCGCGGCGCTTCGGGCGCGCGCGCCCATTGGCTTCGCGCGCCCGAGCGCTTAGATAAGCGTAATGCAGACCTTCCTGTTGATCCTCATCATCCTCGCCGCGATCGGCGCGCTTGTCTCGCTGATCCGCGGGATCGTGATCTTCCTGCGCACGTCCGCGGCCGACGCGCACGGCACCGGCCCCAGCGTATCGGGGCTGCGCCAGAACAAGATGATGTGGCGACGGATCCAGTTCCAGGCGCTCGCCGTGGTGCTGGTGGTGCTGTTCCTGATGCTCGGCCGCTCCGGCAGCTGAGGCGGGGCGCGGTCGCTGGTCAGGCTCAACCGTATTTACACCCGCACCGGCGACGCCGGTGAGACCGGGCTGGTCGATGGTTCCCGCGTGGCCAAGCATGATCCGCGGATCGCCGCGATCGGCGACGTCGACGAGGCTAATTCGGCGATCGGGGTCGCCCTGCTGGCGATCGACGACGCCGATCAGCGCGCGATGCTCGGCCGGATCCAGAACGAGATGTTCGATCTGGGCGCCGACCTCGCCACCCCGGCCGAGGATTTCGCGCCGTCCGAAATGGCGCTGCGGATCGTCGCCGACCAGGTCGCGCGGCTTGAGCGCGAGATCGACCGGATGAACGCCTATCTCGCGCCGCTCACCAGCTTCATCCTGCCGGGCGGGCACCCGGCGGCGGCGCATCTCCACCTTGCCCGCGCGATCGTGCGCCGGGCGGAACGGTCCGCGACGTTGGCGGCGCGGATCGTGGCGCTCAATCCGCTGGCGCTCGCTTATATCAACCGGCTGTCCGATCATCTGTTCGTGCTCGCGCGCGTCGCCAACCGGGCGCAGGGCGACATCCTGTGGACGCCGGGCGCGACGCGCTGACCTTCGAGGGCGCGTCGCAACCTTTGCGGCGCGGTGGCGGTTATCGGCGGGCGGGGAAGGGCGACATGGCGGCGACATATCCGATTGCAGTTCCGGACGGCGCGTTGGCGGATGCTGCGTTGGCGGATGCTGCGCTGGCCGACGCCTTTCGCGCCGCGCGCAATTTGACGGTCGCCCTCGCCGCGCCGCTGTCGGAGGCCGATGCCACCGTCCAGTCGATGGACGATGCCTCGCCCGCCAAATGGCATCTGGCCCACGTCACCTGGTTCTTCGAGACGTTCGTGCTGCGCGATCATGTCGCCGGGCACCGGCCCTACGATCCGCGCTTCGCCTATCTGTTCAACAGCTATTATGAGGCGGAGGGCGCGCGGCACGCCCGATCGCGCCGGGGCATGCTGACCCGTCCGTCGCTGGCCGAGATCCTGGCGTGGCGCGCGCATGTCGACGCCGCCATCGTCGCCGCGATCCCCGGCCTGCCCGCCGGGGTGCGCGATCTCGTCACGCTCGGCATCCACCACGAGCAACAGCATCAGGAGCTGCTGCTTACCGACATCCTCCACATGCTCGCCCAAAATCCGCTCGATCCGCCGCTGTGGCCGGCGCATCGGCCGCGCCCCGCCAGCGCGCCGGGGCCGATCGGCTGGATCGAGGGGCGTCGTGGAATCGTAGAGATCGGCCGGGACGCGGGCGATTTTGCGTTCGATTGCGAAGGGCCGCGCCATGCCACCTTGCTCCACCCCCACGCGATCGCCGATCGGCCGATCACCAACGCCGAATATTGCGCCTTCATCGCCGATGGCGGCTATGCCCGGCCCGATCACTGGCTGTCGGATGGCTGGGCGTGGGTGCAGGCGAACCGGATTGAGGCGCCGCTCTATTGGCAGCGGGACGCGGACGGCGGCTGGACCAGCTTCGACCTCGATGGCCGCCACCCGGTGCACCCCGCCGCGCCGGTGACCCATATCAGCTATTATGAGGCGGACGCCTTCGCCCGCTGGGCCGGCGCCCGGCTGCCGACCGAGGCCGAGTGGGAGGCGGCGGCCGAGGGGACCGATCCCGACGCCGGCAATCTGCTCGAACAGGCCGGGCCAATCCGGCCGCAGGCGGCGATCCGCAGCAGCGCGCGCCACCAATTGTTCGGCGATGTGTGGGAATGGACCGGTAGCGCCTACCTTCCCTATCCCGGCTTCCGCCCGGCGGAAGGCGCGGTGGGCGAATATAACGGCAAGTTCATGTCCGGGCAGTTCGTGCTGCGCGGCGGCAGCTGCGCCACCCCCCGCGGCCATGTCCGTGCTTCCTACCGCAACTTCTTCTACCCCCATCAGCGCTGGCAGTTCACCGGCGTGCGGCTGGCAAAGGACCTGTGACGATGCTGCTCGATGGGGCGCTCGATCGTCCGGCGGCCGCGGACCCTGCGTTTCGCGCCGACGTGCTTGCCGGGCTGGCGACGCGGCCGCGGGCGATCCCGGCGCGCTGGTTCTACGATCGGCAGGGGTCCGAGCTGTTCGAGGCGATCACCGGCCTGCCCGAATATTATCCGACGCGGGTCGAAACCGCGCTGCTGGCGGCGCATTGCGGGGAGGTCGCCCGGCTGGTCGGCGCCGGGCGGGCGGTGGTCGAGTTTGGATCGGGATCGTCGGCCAAGACGCCGCATGTCCTCGCCGCGGTCGAGCCCGCCGCCTATGTCCCGATCGACATTTCGGGCGAGTTCCTGCGTGCCTCCGCCGCCGCGCTCGCCGCCGACTTCCCCAAGCTGCCGATCCAGCCGCTGGAGGCGGATTTCATGCACCCGATCGATCCGCCGGAAGGGATCGCACGGCTGCCCAAGCTCGGTTTCTTCCCCGGATCGACGATCGGCAACATGGTGCCGCGCACCGCCGTCAACCTGCTGCGCGCGATGGTCGAAACGCTGGGCGAGGGGGCGATGCTGCTGATCGGGATCGATCGGAT
This sequence comes from Sphingomonas bacterium, assembly GCA_028289965.1. Taxonomy (GTDB): domain Bacteria; phylum Pseudomonadota; class Alphaproteobacteria; order Sphingomonadales; family Sphingomonadaceae; genus JAQGLK01. The sequence goes on along the minus strand of JAQGKS010000121.1, from coordinate 1,269 downwards.
CAAGCAGGAGGACGTGCTCGTCCCCGCTTATGACGATGCCGCTGGGGTGACGGCGCGGTTCAACCTCAATCTGCTGGAACGGATCAACCGCGAGCTGGAGGGCGACGTGCCGGTCGACGCCTTCGGCCACCGCGCGATCTGGAACGACAATGAAGCGCGGATCGAGATGCACCTCGAGGCGATCCGCGACGTGCGCTTCACCGTCGCCGGGGAACGCTTCGCGATGGCGGCGGGCGAGACGATCCATACCGAGAACAGCCACAAATATGGCCCGCGCGATGCCCGGCTGCTGCTGCGCGCCGGGGCGTGGACCCCGCTGCGCGAGTGGACCGACGCCGACGGCATGTTCGCGCTGATCCTGGCCGAGGCGCGCCCGGCGGGAACAGCGCCCTGATCGGCGGGGCGCCAAGTCCCTCCCCAAAGTGCGCCTCGCGCTGCTAGAGGCATGGACCCGGCCGGTCGGCGGGGTGACGGGAGACGTTCGGATGGAAGTGATCGGCGTAATCGGCGCGGGCCAGATGGGGGCGGGCATCGCCCAGGTCTCGGCACAAGCGGGCTACCGCGTGCTGCTCGCCGATGTCTCCGCCGAGGTCGCCGGCAAGGGCCGCGACGGAATTGCCAAGGCGCTCGCCCGGCTGGTCGAGAAGGAAAAGATCACCGCGGCGGAGCGCGAGGCGGCACTCGCGCGGATCGAGCCGGTCGGCTCGGTCGAGGCGATGGGCGAGGCGGCGATCGTGATCGAGGCCGCGACCGAGCGCGAGGAGATCAAGCGGACGATCTTCGCCAATGTCGGCAAGGTGCTGAGCGCCTCGGCGATCCTGGCGTCGAACACCTCGTCGATCCCGATTACCCGGCTGGCGCAGGCATCGCCCGATCCGGCGCGGTTCGTCGGCGTGCACTTCTTCAACCCGGTGCCGGTGATGGGGCTGATCGAACTGATCCGCGGCCTCGCCACCTCCGACGCCACGGTGAAGACGGTCGAGGCCTATGCCCGCACGCTCGGCAAGGACGTGGTGCACGCGAACGATGCGCCGGGCTTCATCGTCAACCGCATCCTGCTGCCGATGCTCAACGAAGCCTGCTTCGCGCTGGGCGAGGGCGTGGCGAACGTCCGCGACATCGATACCGCGGTAAAGCTCGGGCTCAACCACCCGATGGGGCCGTTGATGCTGGCCGACTTCATCGGGCTCGACACCTGCCTCGAAATAGCGCGGGTGCTCCATCAGGGCACCGGCGATCCCAAGTTCCGCCCCGCGCCGCTGCTGATCA
>JAQGKS010000116.1 GCA_028289965.1 Sphingomonas bacterium | reverse complement strand
CGCGCCCCCGGCGCTCCGCGCGGCGCGGGTCGCCGTGCTGCGCTCCGCGGTCGTGCACGGCGACGGCCGAAGCCAGCCGGCACGAATCCGCAACCTTTCCGCTGCCGGCGCAATGGTCGAGGTCGATCGTGGCTTCAGCCCCGGTACGAGGGTCGAGCTGCATATGCCGGACGACAAGGTCTATCGCGGCGAGGTCCGCTGGGCCGATCGCGGCCGGTTTGGGATGGCGTTCAGTGATGCAGCGGAACGCGCTACCCTGGCCCCGGCGCGCGCGAGCGCCGCCGCCGCCGGATAGGCCATCGCCACCGGTGGTTGCCAGGGCCGGGGGGGACACCCTATCTCGGGCCAAAGCTCGAACCAGCAAGGCAACGCCATTTCCATGACCGCCACCCATTCCACCCGCATGCTCATCCTCGGGTCGGGCCCCGCCGGGCTCTCCGCAGCGATCTATGGCGCCCGTGCGGGCCTCGCGCCGATCGTCGTCCAGGGCATCCAGCCCGGCGGTCAGCTGACGACGACCACCGATGTCGAAAATTATCCCGGTTTCCGCGACGTCATCCAGGGCCCCTGGCTGATGGAGGAGATGCAGGCGCAGGCCGAGCATGTCGGCACGCGCATGATGTACGACATGATCGTCTCGGTCGATCTGTCGCAGCGGCCGTTCCGGCTGGTCGGCGACAGCGGGACGATCTATTCCGCGGACACGCTGGTCGTCGCCACCGGCGCCCAGGCGCGCTGGCTCGGGCTGGAGAGCGAGACGCGGCTGCGCGGGCAGGGCGTCTCCGCCTGCGCGACGTGCGACGGCTTCTTCTTTCGCGGCAAGAAGGTCGCGGTGATCGGCGGCGGCAATACCGCGGTCGAAGAGGCGCTCTACCTCACCAACCACAGCCACGACGTGACCCTGATCCACCGTCGCGATTCGTTGCGCGCGGAGAAGATCCTGCAGGAGCGGCTGCTCGCGCATCCCAACATCAAGATCTTGTGGAACAAGGCGGTCGACAGCTTCGTCGGCGGGGAAGGCACGCAGGGGCTGATCGCGCTCGACCTGAGGGATACCCGCACCGGCGAGGTCAGCCGCATCCCGGTCGACGGCGGCTTCGTCGCGATCGGGCATGAGCCAGCGACCGAGCTTTTCCGCGGTCACCTCGATCTCGATGCCGATGGCTATATCAACGTCAGGCCGGGCACGACCTACACCAACGTCGCGGGCGTGTTCGCCTGCGGCGACGTGATGGACAAGCACTACCGCCAGGCGGTGACGGCGGCGGGAACCGGCTGCATGGCCGCGCTCGATGCCGAGCGCTTCCTCGCCGAGGCGGATTTCGAATCGACCTCGGAAGGGCATCGCACCGCCGCGCGCGCGGTCGCCACCGTCTAGGCGCCCCGCGGCGGCCAGCGCGGCGGGCTACCCCCGATCGAAGCGCTCGAGCGCTTCGATCACGCGCGCGGCGAGCCATTGCGACTCCGCCGCGCCGGCGAAGCTGTGCGATCCGCTCGCCAGCGTCAGGCACTCCACGCCCCGGCGTTCACGCACCCCGGCAAAGCCACGCCCGCGATATTCGGCGGCAAACGCCTGCGCCGTTGCATCTTCCTTCGCCAGCAGGAAGCGCACGGGTACCGTGCCGGCGGCGAGCGCCGCGGCAACCTCGCCCGCCAATCCGGAGCTGTTCGCCGGCGCGGCGGCGGCGCGCAGGCCCCGCGCGGCCTTGGTCAGGTTGATCTCGCCGCGCAACAGCCGCTTCCAGGCGGCGAGCGATCCCAGACGCTGGGCATAGCGACGCCGGATTGCCGCCGGCGGGGGCATGTCGGTGGCCGCCTCGACCAACCAGGGGTTGGCGAGGAGCAGACCGTCGATGCCCGCGGAGCGGTGGTGGAGGGCGAGCGCCGCCGCCCCGTCGCACAGGCCATAGCCGATGATCCGCTCGACGCCCGGGCACTCGGCACGGAAGGTGGCGGCCGCGGCGGCAATGTCCGCGCCGCTCTCCCGGAAACCGGGATCCTCGCCATCGCTGTCGCCGACGCCGCGCCGATCGAAGCGGAAGGTGGGATAGCCGGCATCCGCCACCTGCGCGGCGAGCGTCGCCTGACCGCGGTGCGCGCCGATGCGCAACTGGGTGCCCCCGGTGACGATCAGCAGCCCGGTCCGTCCCGCGGCAAAATCGACAGAGCCGGCGAGCGTCACGCCCTCAAGGCCGAAGACTAGTGGCCGCCGCATGCTGCGATCCACTCGGCGATATCCCGTGCAAGTCGTTCCGCAAGCGGGTCATTCCGGCCCGGCTCGGCCCGCCGCCACACCGCATCGCCCGGCTCTGCGGCGCGCTCATGCGCGCCCGCGGCGGGCACGGCCGATTCCAGCCCCTGCCGCATTCCCTGTCCGAGCGCATAGCCGGCCAGTTCGACCTGTTCGCCCTCTTCCGCGCGCGCCGTCCCGCTCTCGCGGTCGCTAACCATCTGGGTTCGGCGCAGCTGGCGGAGCAGCGACTCGCCGGTGCAGGGTGCGAAGCGCCACCGCGCGGCGGTCGCCAGCGCATCGTCGAGCAGCGCGCCGCCGCGCACCGCGCAGCTATGGGGCAGGGTGCCGGTGCGTTCCTGTGCGGCCGCGCCGATCGCCGCGACCGCGTCGCGCCAATCCTGCCAGCCGATCGCGCCGAGCGGCGACAGGCTTTCGCCGGTGCCGGGAAGATCGGGCAACCAGCTGCGGATGCCGCGCGCGGCCAGACCGACGGTCATTGCCGCCAGCACCGCGCGGGTAAAGTTCATCTCTTCGAAAAGAGGTTGCAGGACAATGACAAGCGGGCCGTTCCAAGGACCGCGTTCAACCATCCATTCGCGCCCGCCACGCCACTGATAGGGCTCGAAGCGGATCGCCTCGGCGGTCACAGGAGAGACTTGGCTTTCGTGAAGCGCAGCAGACTGCCGTAGGTGGCGAGCAGGTCGCCGCCGATCTCGTCATCCTCGATGCGTATGCCCAGCCGATCCTCGAGTTCGGTAAGCAGCCCGGCCACCGCCATCGAATCAAGCTCTGGCAGCGAACCGAACAAGGGCGTCGATTCGTTGAACCGCGCCACCCGATCGGGCGCGATCGCCAATATGTCGGCCAGCACCGCGCGCACCGTTGCGTCGACTTCGCTTGCGTCGTCCGATTGCACGCTTTGTTCCCCCAACGCTTGGACGTCGCATCGACTAGTCGTTTCGGAGGCGCCGGACAAGCGATCGCAGTCGGTTGCGGGCGACACGTGCGAGCCCGCCGAGCCGGGCGGTATCGAACGCCTCGATCCGGTAGAGCGTGCGCCGCTGATCCATCCAGTCGGCCTTGTACGCGTCATCGCCGGTGCCGAAGTCGATCACGTCGGGGCGGTCCTGTTCGATGACCTCGCGGAACATCGCCGCGCTCAGCAACGTGCCGGGCGAAAGCGCGCGCGCGCTTTCCAGATGCGCCAGCTTGTGGATCGTCGCGACGCCGTTTTCGACCAGCCAGAACTGCGCGGCGATCGGCTCGCCATCCTTGGTCGCGACACCCAGACGGAGCGTTCCGGCGGCGGACTCCTGCTCGGCCAGCGCACGCAGGAAGGCCGGCGAACCTTCAGCGGGCTTCCAGCTTCGGGCATAGACATGCTCGTAGGCAGCCCAAGCATCCTCGTCGAACATCGTGTAAATGCGGATATCCAGCCGAGCGGATGCACCCTTGCGCTTGGCCGTGGTGCGCAGCTGTCCAGGCCGCCGCGCCCAGTAGCCGGCAAAATCCAGCCCTGCGGTTTGCACCCGCCAGTTGGTCGTGGCTGGCTGCGCGTCCGCCCGCCATCCCGCCGCCCGGAGCGCCGACAGGAGCGGTGCCGGATCGAGGATCGGGGCGAGGGCGAGGGTACTGATCGACGGGCGGGCACGTCGCAGCCGCGCTGCGATAGCCGTCAGCAGATCGTGCCCCGCATCATCGGTGTCCGTGCGCACCACCGCGGCAAAATCGAGCGTGTACCAGTTCGCCAGCGCGCGCGCGTTGCCGCGATCGACCATCAGGAACAGCCAGGCGAGACGCGCTCCGTCCCGCGCCCGTGCGACCAGGGGGGTGCCGGGCGGGGGGCAATGCGCCATTGTGGTACGATACCAGTCGAGCCGGTCGAACAGCGACGGCGTCGTTTCCCGATTCAGCGCACCGCCGGCATCGCGCGCGACCGCGTCCAGATCATCGAACAGTTCCACGTCGATCGCCATCGCGCTATCCCCAATGGCACAAGCGCCAAGGAGAAGCTGTGGACGCGCCACCAGCCGTGTTGCAAGAGTCTGCAATGCCCTTCGACGATAGACCGCGCCCGCTCGACCATCTTGCCCTGTGCGGCGTGGCGGGCGATTCCGCGCTCGAGGATGGCGAGGGCGTGCTCGATTATGCCGCGCTCGACGAGGCGGTCGGCACTCTCGCCGCCGCGCTCCTTGCGCGCGGGCTCAAGCCGGGCGAGCGGGTCGCCTGCTGGCTGCCAAAGACGCGGCTCGCCTGCCTGTTGCCGCTCGGCTGCGCCCGCGCCGGGCTGGTGCATGTGCCGA
>JAQGKS010000112.1 GCA_028289965.1 Sphingomonas bacterium | reverse complement strand
ACTCCCATACGGTCAACACCCGCCATCCCGCATCCTCAAGCGCTTGGACGTTACGTCGATCGCGCGCGACGTTCGTGACGAACTTGTGTCGCCAGAAGTCGACGCGCGTTCGTGGCGTGCTGGCCTTCGGGCAATCGGGATGCCGGTGCCAGAAGCAGCCGTGAACGAAGATGGCCGTCTTGTGTTTCGGTAGCACGATGTCCGGTCGACCGGGCAGGTCGGCGCGATGTAGTCGAAATCGAAAGCCGAGTGCATGTAACGCGCGTCGTACCACCTCTCGCCACGACACGATCGGCCACTCGGCCGTCCCGCACCCCGACTCGTCGTCGGAGCGGAACATAAAGAGAACGGAAAGCCTGCAATGTCACTACAGGGAATCACTCAGCCCGTCGCACCGGCGGCGGGCTATATCGGCGGCAAGCGCAATTTGGCGGGCCGCCTCGTGCCGATCATCGATCGCGTCGACGTTCTTTCCCCGGCCCTCCACGCGAAAGGTTGCGCCGTCCACGCGCCGGTCCAGGGAGGCGCCGGAAAGTGGCAGGAGCCTACAACGAACGTGAAGTCAGAGCGCCCTTTGCCGCTGCCTTCGTCGGCCACAGACGTCGGCTAAGCAGCGGATTGTCTCATTATGGCTTGACGTTGAAAGTAAGCCTCCCTCTTATCCCGCATTCTTGTGCCCAAAGTGCATGCGAAGGTATCAGGTGAACGCTCTATCAACTCCAATGTCGACCTTGCCTGGGTTAAGTGCGGAGGAATTCGCGCGAGTGACGCTCAAGCTTGAAGAGTGTCTCGATCTGTTAGATCAGCTTCACCTCAGCGATCCGGCGACCCACGTCAGCCTTGCTCTTGACCGACTGAAGAATTCCTACGGAGCCATTCCTCCGACCTGTGAAAAAGAGCGTCCATCCTTTCGATCGTAGGGGGCGAAAGGGAGATGTATGCCTTGCGAGTATCTGAAGAGGACTCCTCCCGAACGAGATGACCCGCCTTTTCCAGTTCATGAATATGCCTCAACGCCGTCGTGCTGGGAACGTGGCTTCCAATGCACGCGCTACTCACCTGGATCTGCCTACCTTCAAGGTGCGCCCGGTAAAGGTCGAGCAGGATATCCCAGCGTGGGTCCGCGAACATGGTCGCACCGAAGATATCCTCGCGTATTCTCCTGAGCTTGTAGGTGCCAGTCGCCCAGACCAGCTTCCTCTGTTGGGTGTCTTGAGAATTGAAAGGTCTGAGCTTCGCAAGCTGGTTGGTCGCCGACGTAATTCCATTAGCCAGCTCGGCCAGATGATGGGCGATATGATCGAGGACCCGTTCGTCGCTGCCGTGCATTCGACCAACTCCGCGGACACATTATTTAACATTAGATAGCCCCGTATTGCCCAATCTCAAACGCTTATAGTGATAAGCGAGTCGGTTTTTTGGTCGTTTCGGCGGCGACTGTGCTCGCTATGCCGCGGTTAACGCTTTCACCCGACGACGCGCGTCTCTCCCGCTCCGGAGTCGATGGGCGCCGCCCAGTGCCCAAGTGCATTTGAAGCGGTCAACCAGCAGCCGAGGGCGGCTCCATAAGCCGTTCGGGTTGTGCAACCAGAGATCGGGCCGGCTCAAGGTGCCGATCGAGGCGACCAGGCAGCACTACGATGTTTTTCACCGGGGGCTGTTCCGAGCATGACGATGCTCCACGTCGGAAATGGATCTAGCCCCGGAGCATCCGTGCGAGCGCCTTGGCCTCGGCATCGGATTTCGGCCCGACCTTGGGGCCGGTCACCGGATCACAGGTCGACCGCAGATAGGCACCGATCGTGTCCCGGCGCGTGGTGTAGCTTCGGCGGCGTAGCCGCATTGATCTCCGGCAAGGCCGGGCTGGTCACGCCGTCATGGACGGCAAGGTGACCATGGGATCATCGCTCAATTGCGCCACGCTTTCCAGCGTGATGTAACGTGCGCGCTGGACTGCCCATTCGTCGTTTTGTTCGAGCAGGATCGCACCCACGAGGCGGGTGATGGCATCCTCGTTCGGGAAGATGCCGACCACGTCGGTGCGCCGGTTGATCTCACCGTTGAGGCGTTCCAGTGGATTCGTGCTGTGCAACTTGGTGCGATGCTGCGGCGGGAAGGACATGTAAGCGAGCACGTCCTCCTCGGCCGTGTCCATGAGCTTGGCGAGTTTGGGGACGCTTGGCCTGAGCTGATCGGCCACCTTTCGCCATTGGCCCTTGGCAGCATCGGGGGTTTCCTGCGCGAAGGCGGTGGCGATGAAGGCCGACACGACACGGCGCCCGCTTCTGCCCGAATGGGCCATCTGCGTTGCGCGATAAATGGACGCGGCACCGCTGCCAGGTCGCGCTGAACACGCGCGAGACGGCGGCCTTGATGCCCTCGTGTGCATCCGAAATGATGAGCTTCACGCCCCGCAGACCGTGCCGCGCCAGGCTGCGCAGGAAGTCGCTCCAGAACGTCTCAGCCTCCGACACGCCGATCGCCATGCCGAGCACCTCGCGCCGGCCGTCGCCGTTCACGCCCACTGCGATGGTGACCGCCACCGAGACGATGCGGCCGGCTTGGCGCACCTTCAGATAGGTCGCGTCGATCCAGACGTACGGCCAGTCGCCTTCGATAGGCCGATCGAGGAACGCCTTCACGCGGACGTCGATCTCCTCGCAGAGCCGGCTGACGTGGCTCTTGGAGATGCCGGACATCCCCATGGCTTTCACCAGATCGTCCACCGAGCGGGTCGATATGCCCTGAATATACGCCTCCTGGACGACCGCGGTCAGCGCCTTTTCGGCGAGCCGCCGCGGCTCGAGGAAGCCGGGGAAATAGCTTCCCGTCCTCAGCTTGGGGATGCGCAGCTCGACGGTGCCTGCCCGCGTCTCCCAGTCGCGCTCGCGGTAGCCATTACGCTGGGCAAGGCGGTCGCTGCTCTTCTCGCCATACCCGGCGCCAGGCTGCCGACTTCAAGGTCCATCAGCCGCTGCGCGGCAAAGCCGATCATCTCTCGCAGGGAAATCGGCCTCGGCGCTCTTTCCCAGCAGCGCCTGCAGGTTCATCGTATCGTCGGTCATCAGGGGTCTCCGTCGGTTGGATGTCGCAACCCAAACCTATCCGAAGATCTCCGATGGCCACCTGTGAAGCTGACCCGCCGCTACAGCGCCTGTCGGTGGCGCGCGCCCGGTCAGCTTCACTGCCCGTCGACCTACACCACGACCCGGGACACGACCGGGCGCTGGCCCCGAACGCCGGCGACCGGTCGCGGGGTGTCCATTCGGCAGCGCCACGCGCCGGCACAGCCCTCCCGAACTCCTATCAACTCACGCGAATGGCGGTGCCGTAAGCTGTCCGGGGCCGCTCGCCGGGACTGGGGAGTTGTTTGCCAGACTCCAGGCACGCTGGAGATTGAGAGCGCGGATATCGCTAGCGTGCAAGCGTTTCGAGAACTGGCCCCCGTCTTCATGGCCGCTCGCTTGAGGTGCTCTTCGTTAACGTCGGCATTGCGCGCGCTAACGCAGCCAGTCCCGTCAGCGTCGGCGAGCAAGACTTCCTCAGCATGATGCTGACCAACGCTCTCGCTTCTCTGCACCCGGCCGCCGTGTTCGGGGAGCTGGTGGTGGTCGCGGCGTAATTGCAATTCTGGCGTCGGAGCTGAGCAGCGTCACCAACAACACCGGCTTTTGGCCGCTCTACTCATCCAGCAACGCCGCGCTTAGCGTGCTGATCGGTACGCCGCCGCCGACCATCCCGAGGATTCGCCGGCTGTGATGCCCCTTGCGCCCGGCGGGTGAAAAACGGTGGTGGGCGGCGATGGATGCTAGGTTACCGATCCATGAGAGTATTCCGCGCGTGGTAGACATCGCCGACGCCGGTCGCGGCCGGCCGGGGCTGCACTATGTGGATCGATCCAACCGCTTTCCGCCTGGTCGGGGGAACGACTTTCCAGCTGATGGCGTTACCAGGTGCTCGTCGATGGCCGCGCTCGGGAGGGCGATCAGCAGCTAGTGTTCCGCTCTCGGCAATCACTCCGATCCCAGCAAGCACCAATGCGCCAAGATTCAGAGTGACTTGGTCCGGAATCGCCGGTCGCGGGTCGAAATCCGGCGCGTGGCGCTGAACCGGCAGCTAGCCATGCGATGTGGGGGCGCGTGTTGGGCTGGAAACTTCCCCGCGGGCTTATGGGCGGGATTTCAGTAGTTAAGCCCGGGGAGTTGGTGGAGCTGAAGGGAATCGAACCCTTGACCTCTGCAGTGCGATTGCAGCGCTCTCCCATCTGAGCTACAGCCCCGCAACCCCTCCGGGCGGCCCCCTTTAGCGGCGTGGGCACG
>JAQGKS010000104.1 GCA_028289965.1 Sphingomonas bacterium | reverse complement strand
GCTCCTCGATCAGGGCATGACGGTCGCCCTCGAAGGTCGTGTCCGGCTGCGCCTCGATGCCAGCCGCCTTCGCCGCCTTGGCAACGATCGCGTCGAGCTCGCGCTGCGAGCAGAGGCCGAGCGTCACCGGATCCTTGGGGGTGATGTTGGCGATGTTCCATTGCGTCAGATCGCGTATCGCCGCGAACGTCGACCGGGTGGTGCCGATCAGATTGGAGATCTGCCCGTCCGAAACATCGGGATGGAAGCGGATGATCCAGGCGATGCCGTCCGGCTTGTCCTGACGCTTGGAGACCGGCGTGTAGCGCGGGCCTTTGGTGCGGCGGACCTGCTCGGGGCCCTTCGACATCACCAGCCGGTAGGACGGATTGGCCTGGCCCTTCTCGATCTCGGCCATCGTCACTTCGCCCGCGCGGACCGGATCGCGCCCGGTCAGCTTGGTCGCGGCGGTGTCGTCGGCGATCGCCTGCACCTCCAGGATATGCAGCCCGCAAAATGCGGCGATCTGCTCAAAGCTGAGCGAAGTACTGTCGACCAGCCACGACGCGGTGGCGTGCGGCATGAGCGGCTGGGCCATGGAACTCTCCAGATAAAGAAAGGGCCGCCCCTTTGCGGAGCGGCCGAACATGCCCTTGATCTAGGCAAGCAGAGGGCAAAGGGCAAGCGTTCCGGGCGGGAGCCCCGCGAGGCACGGCAGCTCAGGCCCAATGCGAACCAGCGATGCGCGACGCGTTCTTGGCGCTTTTACGGCGTGGATACTCCCGACGGATCAGCGGCCGGCGGGTTCGAGCTCCAGCACGATCTTGCCGACATGGTCGCCTGCTTCCATCCGGGCATGCGCGGCCGGCGCATCTTCCAGCGAGAAACAGCGATCGATGACCGGCCGCAGCCGGCCCTCGCGGACATGCGGCCAGACCGTGCGGGCGAGCTCGTCCGCCACCAATGACTTGAACTCGACCGACCGCCCCCGCAGCGTCGAGCCGGTCAGGGTCAGCCGCTTCATCATGATCTGGCCGATCGCGATCTCCGCGGTAAGCCCCCGTTGCACCGCGATCGAGACATGCCGTCCGTCTTCGGCGAGGCAGGCGATGTTCCGCGGCAGATAGTCGCCGCCGACCATGTCGAGCACCACCTGGCACCCTTTCCCGCCGGTCAGGCGGAGCAGCTCGGCGACATAATCGGCATCCCGGTAATTAATCGCATGCGCCGCGCCGATCTCCACCGCCCGGGCGCATTTGGCGTCCGATCCGGCGGTGACGATGACGGTCAACCCGAACAGCCGGCCCAGCCCGATCGCCATGGTGCCGATGCCGCTGGTGCCGCCATGGACCAGCACGACATCCCCTGCGGTGGCGTAAGCGCGCTCGAACAGGTTGGTCCAGACGGTGAAGAGCGTCTCCGGCATCGCCGCAGCCTCGACCATGGAAAGTCCGTGCGGGATCGGCAGGCACTGGCCGAACGGCGCGAGGGCATATTCGGCATACCCGCCCCCGGCGACGAGGGCGCAGACATGCTGCCCCAGCGCCGAGGCATCGACCCCGGCCCCGGCCGCGACGATCGTTCCCGAGAGCTCCAGCCCCGGCACCGACGGCGCACCGGCCGGCGGGGGATAGCGCCCCTGCCGCTGCATGATATCCGGCCGATTCACGCCGGCGGCGGCGACGCGGATCAGCACCTCGTCCCGTGCGGGCTGGGGCACCGGCCGCTCAACCACCCGCAGCACCTCCGGACCTCCGGGACCATCGGGATCGATCGCGCGCATCCTGTCCGGTAGCCTGTCCATCCGATCCCCCGCCCCGCTTAAGTTATCGAGGTTTATTGACATGGGTGACGGGCCGGTCAACGCTGCTGTCATGGACCCCGACGATCTTTCATCGCGGCCTGACGATCCCCTGACGATGCTGCGTCGCCAGGATCTGGATCCCTTGTCCGTTGAAGAGCTGCAGCGCAGGATCGCCGCGCTGGACGCTGAAATCGTGCGGAGCCGCGGCAAGATGGAAGCAGCCGTTAACCATCGCGCAAGCGCCGACGCGTTATTCAAGCGATGACCGCCGTGTCGCAGCGGCAGACCGCATCGCTGTGGCGCGACCTTCTTGATTGCCGGCTTCCGCATCACGACATCGAGATCGGGAGCCCGCGTCGCCGGGCTCGAAGGAGTAGATAGACATGCCCTCATTTGCCCGCGAGCTGGAACAGACGCTGCACAATGCGTTGACCGCCGCCAGCAGCCGCCGCCACGAATATGCGACGCTCGAGCATCTCCTGCTGGCGCTGGTCGACGATGACCATGCCGAGAAGGTGATGATCGCGTGCGGCGTCGATCTGGGCGAACTCAAGGATGCGGTGACGCTGTATCTCGATACCGAGCTCGATGCGCTCAAGGTCGACGGGTCGAGCGATCCCTCGCCCACCTCCGGCTTTCAGCGCGTCGTGCAGCGCGCCATCCTCCACGTCCAGTCATCGGGGCGCGACGAGGTGACCGGCGCCAACGTGCTCGTCGCCTTGTTCTCCGAGCGCGAGAGCTATGCCGTCTTCTTCCTGCAGCAGCAGGACATGAGCCGCCTCGATGCGGTCAGCTTCATCAGCCACGGCGTCGGCAAGGCCGGCCAACCCACGGAGCAGCGCGAAGTGAAAGGGGCCGAGGAAGAGAAACCCGCCAAGCCGGACGCCAAGAAGGGCGAGAGCGCCCTCAAGCAGTTCTGCGTCAACCTCAACGACAAGGCCAAGGACGGCCGGGTCGATCCGCTGATCGGCCGCGGGCCCGAGGTCGATCGCACGGTGCAGATCCTCTGCCGCCGGTCCAAGAACAACCCGCTTTATGTGGGCGATCCGGGCGTCGGCAAGACCGCCATCGCCGAGGGGCTGGCGCGCAAGATCATCGAAGGCAACGTGCCCGAGGTGTTGAAGCCGGCGGTGATCTATTCGCTCGACATGGGCGCGCTGCTTGCCGGCACGCGCTACCGCGGCGACTTCGAGGAGCGGCTCAAGGCGGTCGTGACCGAGCTCGAGAAGCTGCCCGATGCGATCCTGTTCATCGACGAGATCCACACGGTGATCGGTGCCGGCGCAACCAGCGGCGGGGCAATGGACGCGTCGAACCTCCTGAAGCCGGCGCTGTCCAGCGGCGCTATCCGCTGCATCGGCTCGACCACCTACAAGGAGTTCCGCAACCACTTTGAAAAGGACCGCGCCTAGCTGCGCCGGTTCCAGAAGATCGATGTGAACGAACCCACTATCGAGGACACGATCAAGATCCTCAAGGGGCTGCGTACCGCATTCGAGGAGCACCACCGCGTCAAGTACACGCCCGAAGCGATCAAGACTGCGGTCGAGCTTTCGGCGCGCTACATCAACGATCGCAAGTTGCCCGATAAGGCAATCGA
>JAQGKS010000074.1 GCA_028289965.1 Sphingomonas bacterium | reverse complement strand
GCGCCGCCGCGCTCGCGCGCGCCGCGCCGGGCCGCGCCGAGGAGATCGCTGCCGCCTATACCCGCCTCGTCGCGCCGGCAGCGATGGGCGCGCTGTTCAAGCTGCTCGCCCTCGTCGCCCCCGGCTGGCCCCGTCCCGCCGGAGTTTCAGCGCCGCAGCCTTGATCGCGAGGGGCGAACCGGCTCAATAGCGCGATGCCCGCAAACCCGATCCGCACCGCCGCGCTCGCCGCCCTGCCCCACGGCTTCCTCGGCCGCGAGGGCGGTGTTTCGACCGGCATCCACGCCGGCCTCAACGTTGGCCTGGGATCGGATGACGATCCCGCCGCGATCCACGAGAACCGCGCCCGCGCCGCCGCCGCGATCGCCCCCGGCGCCCGGCTGGTGACGCTCCACCAGGTCCATTCGGCCACCGCGCTGGCGGTCGACGCGCCGTTCGCGGACGATGCCCGCCCCCATGCCGACGCGCTGGTCACCGATCGCCCCGGCCTGCTGCTCGGCATCCTCACCGCCGATTGCGTGCCGGTGCTGTTCGCCGATCCCGACGCCGGCGTGATCGGCGCGGCCCATGCCGGGTGGAAGGGGGCGCTCAGCGGCGTCACCGACGCGACGCTGGCGCAGATGGAGGCGCTCGGCGCGCGGCGTGACGCGATCCGCGCCGCGATCGGCCCGTGCATCGCGCGCGCCTCCTATGAGGTGGACGATGGCTTCCTCGCGCGCTTTTGCGCCGCCGACCGGGAGAATGAGCGCTTCTTCCTCGATGGCCGGCCGGGTCATCGCCAGTTCGACATCGAGGCCTATGTCGTCGCCCGCCTCGCCGCCGCCGGGGTGGGCCGGATCGAGGCGCTGGGGCTCGACACCTATGCCGACGAACGGCGTTTCTACAGCTTCCGCCGCGCGACCCACCGCGGCGAGCCAGGCTATGGGCGCCAGATCAGCCTGATCGCCTTGCCCGGCTGAGCCGCTTTGCGCGCTTCGGCGAAGCGTGCGATGCCCGCCGGCACAGGAGACGCGCATGGACCAGGACGAGACCGAAGCCGAGCTGACCGGCACCCCGCGCCGACGCCCCAAGCCCGAGGTCCGCGAGGTCGGTGGCCGCCGCCTCAAACCGGCGACGCTGATGATGGGCCACGGCTATGATCCGACCCTGTCCGAGGGCGCGTTGAAGCCGCCGATCTTCCTCACCTCGACCTTCGTGTTCGAGAGCGCGGCGGCGGGCAAGCGCCACTTCGAAGGCGTCACCGGCAAGCGGCCCGGCGGATCGGACGGGCTGGTCTATTCGCGCTTCAACGGCCCCAACCAGGAGATATTGGAGGACCGCCTCGCCGTCTGGGAAGATGCCGAGGAAGCGTTGACCTTCTCGTCGGGCATGGCGGCGATCACCACGCTGTTGCTGTCGCTGGTGCGGCCGGGCGATACGATCGTCCATTCGGCGCCGCTCTACGCCGCGACCGAAACGCTGATCGGCCGCGTCCTCGGCCGGTTTGGCGTGCACTGGCTCGATTTTCCCGCCGGCGCCTCCCGCACCGAGATCGACGCGATCGTCGCACGTGCCAAGCTCGCCGGAAGAGTGGCGCTGATCTATTTGGAAAGCCCGGCAAATCCGACCAATGCGCTGGTCGATGTCGAGGCCGTCGCCGCGGCGCGCGATGCCGTGTTCGACGAGGGCGATCGCCCGCCGATCGTGATCGACAACACCTTCCTCGGCCCATTGTGGCAGCAGCCGCTCCGTCACGGCGCCGATATAGTGCTCTACTCGCTGACCAAATATGCCGGCGGGCATAGCGATCTCGTCGCCGGCGGGATCACCGGCAGCAAGGCGCTAATCGATCCGATCCGCACCATGCGCAACACGATCGGCACGATCGTCGATCCCCACTCCGCCTGGATGTTGCTGCGCAGCCTCGAGACGCTCGAACTGCGGATGACGCGGGCGGGGGAGAATGCCGCCAAGGTCTGCGCCTATCTGCGCGGCCACCCTAAGGTCGAGCGGGTCGGCTATCTCGGCTTTCTCGAGGATGACAGCCAGGAGGACATCTTCCGCCGCCATTGCACCGGGGCTGGATCGACCTTCTCGCTCTATCTGAAGGGCGGCGAGGCGGAGGCGTTCGCCTTCCTCGACGCGCTGAGCATCGCCAAGCTTGCGGTGAGCCTGGGAGGGACCGAGACGCTGGCGAGCCATCCGGCGGGGATGACCCATTTGTCCGTGCCCGATGCGCGCAAGCAGGCGCTGGCGATCACCGACAATCTGGTGCGCATCTCGATCGGCGTGGAGGATGCCGACGATCTGATCGCCGATTTCACCCAGGCGCTCGACCGTATCTAGCGGCGCATCAGCCCTTCCGAGCCGAAGAGCATAACGCATCGCAAGTCGCTGATTATCTTGGAAAGGCTGCCGTCGCGCGGCTGCGGAGCCGCTCCACCGCGGCGGCGTGGATCGCCGGGGCGGTGGCGAGCACGCCGAACGCATCGCCCCGCGTGCTGTTATAGCGCAGCGGGTGACCGCGCGCGTCGGTGACGGTCGCGCCCGCCTCGCTGGCGATCAGGGCGGCGGCGGCGATATCCCATTCATTGCCCCAGCGCAGCGTCGCCAGCAGGTCCGCGTCCCCCGCCGCGACCATGCCGATGCGCAGCGCGATCGAGTTGGGTCGTTCGACCGGCACGAGATCGGCATCGATCTTCGGCAGCGTATCCGCCGGCACGCGCGATCCAGGCAGTTCGGTTCGATCGCTCACCCGCAGCCGCTTGCCGTTGCGCCACGCGCCACCGCCGACCTCCGCCTTCCAATGCTCACCCCGCGCCGGGGCATCGAGCACGCCCAGCAGCGGCCTGCCGCCGCCCGCCAGCGCGACCGATACGCACCAGCCGCTCCGTCCGCGCAGATAGTCGCGCGTGCCGTCGATCGGATCGACCAGCCACAGCCGGGTGCGGGTGAGCCGTTCGGCGCTGTCCGCCGTCTCCTCGGACAGCCAGCCCGCCTCCGGATCGATCGCGGTCAGCCGCTCGCGCAGCATCACGTCGGCTTCGAGATCGACTTCGCAGACGGGATGACCCGGAACCTTCTCCCACCGCCGATAATCCTGCGCCCAGCGGGCGTGGACCATCCGGCCGACCTCTGCGACGGCCTCGCTGACGACGTCGAGCAGCGTTTCAGGCACCTGCGATCATCATCCCCTCGACGCGGATCGTCGGCGCGTCGACCGCCCGGCGGAAGCGAAGATCGCTCGCCGGGGTAAGGTTGAGGAACATGTCCTTGAGATTGC
>JAQGKS010000071.1 GCA_028289965.1 Sphingomonas bacterium | reverse complement strand
CCGGGAATTTCGACCGCGTGCCGCATCGTTCCCGCTGCCTGATCGGGGATGCCCACCAAGGTCAGCGGCGCACCGTTCGGATACGACCGATAATTGCCCTCCATCGCCGCGACCTTGGCCGGTTGATGCTCCAGGGTGTTGGTTCCTTGCGTATGTCCGGCAACGATCTGGATCGGTGCGACGATCGCCGCCATCCACATCGCCATCGAGAACATCGTCCGGGCATGGGCATTGCCGCGATCGCGCAGCAGGTGCCACGCGCCGACCGCGCCCACCGCCAGCGCCGTCGTCAGATAAGCGGCGGTAACGGTGTGGGCGAGGCGATAGGGAAAGGACGGGTTGAAGATGATCGCCGGCCAGCTCGGCCCCGGCACGAACTGGCCCGCGGCGTTGACGGCATAGCCAACCGGCGTGTGCATCCAGCTATTGGCCGAAAGGATCCAGAAGGCGGAGATGAAGGTCCCGACCGCGACGCAGCAGGTCGCCGCGAAATGGAGCCCCTTGCCGACCTTTTCGCGTCCGAACAGCATCACCCCGAGGAAGCCGGCCTCGAGGAAGAAGGCGGTGAGCACCTCATAGGCCATCAACGGCCCGATCACCGGGCCGACCTTGTCCGAGAAGACCGACCAGTTGGTGCCGAACTGGTAGGACATGACGATGCCCGAGACGACGCCCATCGCGAAGGTCACCGCGAAGATCTTCACCCAGAAGCGGAAGACATCGAGATATTTGTCGTTGCCGGTCTTGAGCCACAACGCTTCGAGCACCGCGAGAAAGCTCGCCAGGCCGATCGAAAACGCCGGAAACAGGAAGTGGAACGAGACGGTGAACGCGAACTGCGCGCGCGCCAGGATCAGTGCGATCTCGGGATCGGCCATGAGAGGATTAGTAGGACGGTTGGCGCCGACACGTCCACCAAACAGTTTGGGCTTCGGCGCCGGGCCGACGCCCAAAAAAAAGGCCGAACCTGTGAGGGTCCGGCCTGAAGTTTTAGGAGAGGATGCCTGAAAGGCCCGCCCCTTCTGCACCGCAGCATGATATGCTGCAAGTGCGAACGGCAACATCGCGGTTGCAGATTCTGCAACTTGGGGGATTGCCCGCCCGCCGCGCCGCTTGAACCGCGCGGCCTTCGCAGCCATCTTCGTCGCGAACATTCGGAGACGACAGCATGGCGACGCGCAGCGAGCCCGATCTGGTACTGACGGCGCCAACGCCGGTCGCGGCGGTGGCGGCCGAGCGCGCCGCCGGCCTCGTCCCGCTCGATGCCCAACAGCGCAGTGCGCTCGAACAGAAGGTCGAGGGGTTCGTCGCCGATCTCGTCGCGCAGGACGCCAACAGCCCCGAATTCGGCGCCAAGGTCGATCAGCTCACAAATATGGGCCGCAAGGAGATTGCCGAGGCGGCGGGTCATTCCAACCGCTTCCTCGATCGCCCGGTGCGGGCGATGGACGCCGATTCAAGCGTCGGCACCGACCTCGCCGAGTTGCGCCGCACGATCGAGGATCTCGATCCCGGCCGCCGCGGCGATCTCACCGCGCCGCGCAAGCTGTTCGGCATCATCCCGTTCGGCGGCAAGCTGCGCAACTATTTCGACGGCTACAAATCCGCCCAGACCCACATCGCCTCGATCCTGACGCGCCTCGCCGGCGGCAAGGACGAACTGCTCAAGGACAATGCCGCGATCGATGTCGAGCGGCGCGCGCTGTGGAGCGCGATGGGCCGGCTGGAACAGATGATCCACATCGCCAAGACGCTCGATGCCCGGCTCGAGGAAAAGGCGGCCGAACTCGACGCCACCGACCCGGCCAAGGCGCGTGCGGTGCGGGAGAATGCGCTGTTCTACATCCGCCAGCGGACGACCGATCTGCTGACCCAGATGGCGGTGACGGTGCAGGGCTATCTCGCGCTCGATCTGGTCAAGAAGAACAATGTCGAGCTGGTGAAGGGGGTCGATCGCGCCTCGACGACAACGGTCGCCGCGCTCCGCACCGCGGTCACCGTGGCGCAGGCGCTGACCAACCAGAAACTGGTGCTCGAACAGATCACCGCGCTCAACACCACCACCGCCAACATCATCGATTCGACCGGCACCCTGCTCAAGAGCCAGACCAGCGAGATCCACAAGCAGGCGGCCTCCTCGACCATCCCGCTCGATACGCTCAAGCGCGCGTTCCAGAACATCTACGAGACGATGGACACGATCGATCGGTTCAAGCTCGAGGCGCTCGGCTCGATGAAGCAGACGGTCGACACGCTGACCAGCGAGGTCGAGAAGTCGCGCGGCTATATCGCGCGGGCGGAGGGCGCCGCGCAGGCCCAGCTTTCGCCGCGTGACAGCGAACCGTTCGCGACGCTGGACGGCTGATGCGCGATCTTACCCGCATCACCGAAAGCATCGCCGCGGACATGGCGACCCGCGCGACCGAGGCGCTCCACCGCCTCTCGCCCGAAGGCCGGCGGCTGCGCGCGCGCGCCCGGGCGCGGCGGCGCAAGGCGATGGCGCGGATCGCGCGGCGGATGTTCGCGGCGTTTCTCGCGATCCTCGTCGCCGCCTTCGCCTGGGGTCTGTTCGTCGGCCCGATCGGGCTAGGCGGGATCATGGTCGCCGCGCTGGCGGTGCTGCTGTCGTGGATCGCGATCCTCTCGCTCTCCACCCCGCCCGCGCCGACGCCCGCCGCGCTCGCCGCCAGCGATCTGCCGCTGCTCCCGCAACGGACCGAGGAGTGGCTGGAAAAGCAGCGCCCCGCCTTGCCCGCGCCGGCGGTGCGGCTGGTCGACGGCATCGGCCTCAAGCTGGAGGCGCTCGCTCCGCAACTCGCCACGCTCGATCCGCGCGAACCGGCTGCGGCGGAGATCCGCAAGCTGCTGTGCGACGAACTGCCCGAACTGGTGAACGGCTATCGCCGGGTGCCCGAGGCGCTGCGCCGCGACCTGCGCGACGGCACCAGCCCCGACGCCCAGTTGATCGACGGGCTCAACGTCGTCGATGGCGAGATCGCCCGGATGACCGCGCAGCTGGCCAGCGGCGACCTCCACAAGCTGGCGACGCAGGGTCGCTACCTCGAGCTCAAATATAAGGGCGACGGCGGCCTCGCCTGACACCGCCCGCCGGTTCAGCCGCTAACGGGCAACTGCACCGTCCCGTCGTCGCCACGCTCGACCGGCCCGTAGGCGATCACCATGTCGAGCGTCAGCGGCCCGTAGAGATGCGGAAAAAGCTGTCCGCCGCGCGATTCCTCCCACCGCACGGCGTCGCCCAGCGCCCCGAGGTCGACCGCCGCGACCCACAGGTCGGACTGGCCGGCGAAATGCTTGTCGGCCGTCTCGGTCAGCTGCGCGGCGGTCGACAGGTGGATATAACCATCGGCGATATCGACCGGGGCACCGTCGAACGCGCTCTCCTCGAGCTCGGTCAGCTCCGCCGCCGTCAGGATCTTGTACGCGACTATATCCGCCATGCCCTGCCTTCCCCTCTGCACCGCAACGCTGCGCGCCGTCTGCGGGGACGAGGCTTAGCGCAGTCGGCGCCCCGCCCCTAGCCCAAGCGGCGGAGCGAGCCCTCGTCGGTCCGCCCCGCCGCTGCCGTACCAGGGCGAAATGGTCAGCCGACCCTGCCGAGGCGATGATAGAGGTTGCTATATTTGATCGATTCCGGCCGATCCTGGATTTCCTTGAGGTAATGCAGGACGGCGGTCTTGAGCAGACCGAAATCCTCGTTCGAGAAAACGGCGCGGGCGCGGGCCGGCTGCGGATCGGTGCTCAGTTGTTCGGTCATCATCGTGCTGGTCCTTCTGCTAGGTGATTGTCAGGCGAACTGGTTCATCGTGTTGAAGCTGCCGCCGGCCTTGAGCGCGGCGTCGCCGGCGAAATATTCCTTATGGTCGTCGCCCAGATCGGAGCCGGCCATGTTCTGGTGGCGGACGCAGGCGATCCCCTCGCGCAATTCGCGGCGCTGCACGTTGAGGACGTAGCCGAGCATCCCGGCCTCGCCGAAATATTCGCGGGCGAGGTTGTCGGTCGAAAGCGCCGCCGTGTGGTAGGTCGGCAGCGTGATCAGGTGGTGGAAAATGCCCGCCCGCGCGCTGGCCTCCTTCTGGAAGGTCCGGATCCGCTCGTCGGCCTCCTGCGCCAGCTCGGTCGCGTCGTAGAGCACGCTCATCAGCGCATCGCGCTCATAGGTGCCGACGTCGCGCCCCGCCGCCTTCCACCCGTCATAGACCTGCTGGCGAAAGTTGAGCGTCCAGTTGAACGAGGGCGAGTTGTTATAGACCAGCTTGGCGTCGGGGATCACCGCGCGGACGCGGTCGACCATCCCGGCGATCTGGTCGATGTTCGGCTTCTCGGTCTCGATCCACAGCAGGTCCGCGCCATGCTCCAGCGAGGTGATGCAATCGAGCACGCAGCGATCCTCGCCCGTCCCGGCGCGGAACTGGTAGAGGTTGGAGGGGAGCCGCTTCGGGCGCATCAGCCTCCCGTCGCGCTCGATCACCACGTCGCCGCGCAGCGACGCCAGGTCGGTCACCTCCTCGCAATCGAGGAAGCTGTTGTAGCGGTCGCCGATGTCGCCGGGCTCGCGGCTGTAGGCGATCTGCTTGGTCAGCCCCGCGCCCAGCGAATCGGTCCGCGCGACGATGATGCCGTCGTCGATGCCAAGCTCGAGGAAGGCGTAGCGGCAGGCGCGGATCTTCGCGAGGAAGTCCTCGTGCGGCACGGTGACCTTGCCGTCCTGATGGCCGCACTGCTTCTCGTCGGAGACCTGATTCTCGATCTGGAGCGCGCAGGCGCCCGCCTCGATCATCTTTTTGGCCAGCAGATAGGTCGCCTCGGCATTGCCGAAGCCGGCATCGATGTCGGCGATGATCGGCACGACGTGGGTCTGGAAATTGTCGACCGTATCGAGCAGCGCCTGTTCCCGGCCGCGATCCCCCGCCGCGCGCGCGGCGTCGATCTGGCGGAACAACAGGCTCAGCTCGCGCGCATCGGCCTGGCGGAGAAAGGTGTAGAGTTCCTCTATCAGCGCCGGAACGCTCGTTTTCTCATGCATCGACTGGTCGGGCAGCGGCCCGAATTGCGAGCGCAACGCGGCGACCATCCAGCCCGACAGATAGAGGTAGCGCCCCTTGGTCGATCCGAAATGCTTCTTGACCGCGATGATCTTCTGCTGGCCGATAAAGCCGTGCCAGCAGCCGAGCGACTGGGTGTAGGCGGCCGGATCGGCGTCATAAGCGGCCATGTCCTCGCGCATGATCCGGGCGGTGTAGCGGGCGATGTCGAGCCCGGTGCGGAACCGGTTCTGGAGCCGCATGCGGGCGACGGCCTCGGCGTCGATCCCCTGCCAGCCATTGCCGGCCTCGCCGAGCAGCGCGGTCGTCTCCGAAAGGCGGTCGCGGTAGGTCATGATGCTCGTCCCGAATATTGCTGTGCAGCCGTTCTAGGCGGCGCGAAAAGCGCGCAGAACCCGTCGCCGTGTCGAGTTGTGGAACTTTACAAAGCGGCCGTGTAAAGTGGTCGAGGACTTCACAAGCGAAGGGGGTGAGCGTGTCGATCGAGCGTGCCGCCTATCTCGGGCCCAAGCTGCGCCGGCTGCGCCGCGATCTCGGGCTGACCCAGCCGGGCATGGCCGCCGATCTCGGCGTGTCGGTGTCCTACGTGTCGCTGCTCGAGAGCAACCAGCGTCCGCTCACCGCCGACATGCTGCTGCGGCTGGCCCGCACCTATAAGATCGACATGTCGGACTTTGCCGGCGATGGCGGCGCCGAGTTCACCTCGCGGCTCCAGTCGGCGCTGCGCGATCCGCTATTCGCCGACATCGATCTGCCCGCGCTCCAGGCGGCCGACGTCGCCACCAACTATCCCGGCATCACCGAGGCGTTCCTGCGCCTCCACACCGCCTATCGCGAGGAACAGCTCGCTTTGGCCGATCAGCGCGCGGACCCGGCGGTCCAAGCCGGCAGCGGCACCCGCGCGGTCGATGCGGTGGCGGAGGTGCGCCGCTTCCTTGCCGCGCGGCGTAACAATTTCCCCGCGATCGACGATGCCGCGGAAACGCTGGCCGATGGGATCGCGGCGCACGGCGGCGTCGCCGCCTACCTGTCGGCCCGCCACAAGCTGCGCGTCCGGCCGATGCCGTCCGCGGCGATGGGCGGCATGGTCCGCCGGCACGACCCGCACCACGCCGCGATCTTCCTCGACGAAGGGCTCGACCGGGACAGCCGCGCCTTCCAGCTCGCGCTCCAGGTCGCCTATCTCGAATTTGGCGCGCATTTCGACCAGGCGCTGAACGGCGCGCAATTCAGCAGCGACAATGGCCGCCGGCTCGCCAGGCGTGCGCTGGCCAATTATGCCGCCGCGGCGATCCAGATGCCCTACACCGCCTTCGCCGAGGCCGCGGCGGACAAGCACTACGATGTCGAGGCGCTGGCGCGACAGTTCGGCAGCAGCTTCGAGCAGGTCGCCCACCGGCTGACGACGTTGCAACGGCCGGCCAACCGCCACGTGCCCTTCTTCTTCATCCGGGTCGATGCGGCGGGCAATGTCTCCAAGCGGCTCGATGGCGCGG
>JAQGKS010000058.1 GCA_028289965.1 Sphingomonas bacterium | reverse complement strand
AACGAATCCCGCCGGCGAGCGGCGCCGCCATCAGCCGCTCGCTCCAGCCGCCGGCACCGCCGTGAACGGGAGCCAGCCGCGCCTGCAACCGCCCCAGCACGCCACCGCGGCGCACCAGCGCGCGCAGATCGCCGCCGCTGCGCGACAAGGTGCCGAGCAACGCGATGTCGACCGGGGCGGAGACCGTGGCGACGCCGCTGCGCGTGAAGCGGGCGATGTCGATCCGTGCCCGGCCGGTCGGGAAGGCGCCGCTCGCCGGGAGAGCAAGGTCGATCGTGCCCGTCGCCTGTCCACCGATGCCGAGCCCCGGCATGAACGCCTGGACGATGCCGAGATCGAGATTGTCGATCTTGGCCTGGAGCGCGGTCGTGCCGCCGAACTGCCCGGCCAGGCGCACCTGCCCCTTGGGCAGCACGATGGTCGTCGGCGACAGGCGCCACGATCCGCCGGCGCTGACGATCTCCGCCGGTGCCGCGAGCCGGAACGCGACGTCCTTGACCGCGCCGGTCGCGTTCACGCGGATGCGATCGGGCGAGAGCGCGGCCTGCAGCGCGACGTTGAACGGCACGCCGCTCCGCCCCGCGGTCACCAGCGCCGCCTGCCCGCGGCCATTTTGATAGCGCACGCGCAGCTGGGTGTTGGCGAGCACGAGCGTGTCGCGGCCGACGTTGATTAGGCGCGCATCCGCGGTGATCGACGGTCCAGCCGGGTTAAACCGAGCGGTGGCGCGGATGATCCCCTGCTCGATCGTGATCGGCGGATCGGACGGAAGGCGGGCGTTGTTGGCGCGCGCCAGCACGTCGGCGCGCTGGACGCTGCCGGCCGCGGCGAGCGTCACCGTGCCGGCAAAGCCGGAGCCGTCTGCCTGCAAGGTGCCGGCGAAGGGGCCGGCGCGCGTCTGGGTGACCCTGCCGCGGAGATCGAAACCGGCGAAGCGCGCCGCGCGAATGTCGAGCGTCAGCGGCCCCGCGCCGGAGCGCACCAGAAGATCGGCCGAGAATGGCCCGTAGGGCGATCCGCCGCGGGCACGGATCTGGTATCCCGCCGCCGTGCCGATCAACTCGGCTTCGACATCGCGCAGCTGGATGCCGACATTGGGCCGGGCCGCGCGCAAGCGGACCACTGGGCGCGCCACGGTGCCCGTGGCGGTCACCGTTACCGGGCCATAATTGGCCGAATTGCCGACCGCACGGAAATCGATCCGTCCATCCTGGCGATAGCTGCCGCCGCCATCGACGATGCGGAACTGGGGCGCGTTCATCCGCAGATTGGCGACCGTCGCGACGCCTTGGGGGGTGAAGCCGACATCGGCGGTGATGACCGCGTTGCCGCCGAGGAAGTTGCGGACCGAGGCATTGTCCAGCCGGCGCGTTTCGACCCGCACCCGCCCCTTGATCCCAAACCCGCCGTTCGGGACGGTGACGAGGTTGGCATCGGTCACGACATTGATCCGGCCCAGCCCGTCGACCTGATAGTCGTTCACCCGGCCCTTGAGCGCGCCGGTGTAAGTGCCCTTGCCGATGTCGGCGATGACGATCGCGGTGGCATCGATCCGGCTGGAGCGCAGCCGCAGATTGTCCGACAGCAGCCGGCCGGCGCTATAGGCGAAATCCCCGTCGATCCGCAGGTTGGTGAGGAGCCCGCCGGCGGCCGCGTTGAGGCCGGTCACCCGCCGCGCCGTCGCCGCGATCGGGATCAGGATGCGATCGGCGTCGATCCGCGCCCGGCCGGCGGCTGTCAGCCCTTCGATCCCCATCTCGCCGAAGCCGATCGCGGCCGCGGTGATGCGATAATCGACGAGCGGCGTTGCGAACGGGCCATCGAGGAGGAGCCGGGCATGCACGTCACGCCCGCGAACATTGTCGGCGATCGCGCCGGGCCGCAGCAGATCGGCATCGACGCGCAGGTTGCCGAAGCGGCTCTGGCCGAGATCGATCAGTCCCTCGGCATTCACCGCCACCGCGGCGGAGCGCACCACCAGGCGCGTCTGGATGCGCCGTTCGGAAAGCTTGGCGATCACGTCGAGGTCGATCGCGGGCTCGACCATCCGCGCCGCCGGTCCCTTCAGGATCAGCCCCGGCCGGGTACGCCCCTTGATCCGGAAATCGCCCGAGCGCCCGGTGATGGCGAGGTTGACGAGCGGCTGCCCGGCGAGCGCGCCGGCGGCGCGACCCTGCCAATTGGACCATGCCCCGCGCCCATTGATAGCCAGCACGATCGGCTTGGCGAGCGCGGCATAGCTGTCGACGAGACCCTCGGGCGGCGCGGTGAGCCTTGCGTCGAGGATCAGCCGGTTGGCATCGGGCACGGCATCGAGCTTGAGCGTCAGCCGATCGCCACCGGCCACGCCCGGGGCGACGCGCGCCGCCGCATCGGCGTTGATGCGGGCGCGGCCATCGGCAATGTCCGCCGAACCGTCGATCGCAACGACGTGGCGCTTGCCGGTGACCGCCGGCTCCACGATCAGCCGGCCGATCGCCAGCTTGCCCACCGTGACGTCGATGTCCGGCAGCAAAGGCGCGTTGGGATCCGCCGGCACCGGCTTCATCTCGGGCAGGCGGGCAAGGGTCATCGTCGGCGCGAGCAACTCGCGCAGATCGACCTTGCCGTGGGCATAAGCGAACGGGCGCCAGTCGACCGTGACCGATGGCGCGGTCAGGAAGGTGCCGCGCACGTCGCGCACCGCCAGGTTGATCAGGGTCATGCGCCCATAGATCGACCCGTCGATCCGCTCGACCCGCACATTGAGCCCGGACGCGGTCTCGAACGCGCCGATCTGGCGCACGACGAAGTTCTTGCCGGGACCGGTATTGAGCCCGACCACGAGCAACACGGCCAGCAGCAGCAGGGCCGCGACGATGCCGCCGACCCATTTGAGGATGCGAGCGAGCGTCGGGGTCATCAGCGGTGCTCCATCAGAATGCCTGGCCGATGGAGAAATAGAGCGCCACCTTCGGATCGCCCGGCTGGCGGCTGAGCGGCGTGGCGATGTCGACGCGCAAGGGGCCGAAATTGGTGTAATAGCGCCCGCCAATCCCCGCGCCGTAGCGCAGGCCGGAGAATTTGGGCATCGTGCCCTCATAGACCTGTCCGGCATCGACGAACGGCACCACGCCGAAGTTGCCGAAGCGATAGCGTGCCTCGATCGCGAACTCGTTGACCGATCGTCCGCCGAGCGGATCGCCGTTCAGATCCCTGGGGCCAAGCTCCTGATAGCCGAAGCCGCGAACCGATCCGCCGCCGCCCGAATAGAGCCGGCGCGATGGCGCGATGTCGTCGCGGCCGACCCCCTGGATCGATCCCAGCCGGACACGACCGGCGATCACCAGCGATTCCATCGCGGGATAATAAGTGCTGCCCTCGACCAGGGTGCGGGCATAGCCGGCGAACCCGCCGCCCGAGCGCTTCTGCGCCTCGGGGCTGAGCCGGGCGGTGACGCGAAAGCCGCTGGTCGGATCGAGCAGGCTGTCGGACGCGTCATAGCCCAGCTGGAGCGGGATGGCGGCGATGAAATAGGTGCTCTTCTGGCGATCGGCGACCGCCGTCTCGAACCGCGTCTCGCGCGTGGCGATGATCTCGCCGCCAACCGAATAGGCCCAGCGCTTCTGCCAGATCGGCGTGCTCTGGCGCGACACACTGCCGGAAAGGCTGATCGTCTGGGCGTTGTAGGCGGCGAAATCCTGCCGCGCGACGTCGGCGGCAAGCTGGAAGGTGCGATCGCGCAAGCCCGCATTGGAGCGTCGGAAGGTGGCATTGACGCCCTGTTGCTGGGTGCCGGCGATCGCCCCCAGGCTGAGCGCGCCTTCGGGCGGAAACAGGTTGCGGTTGGTCCAGCTGCCCTGGAGCTTGATGCCTTCGCCGGTGCCATAGCCGGCGCTCGCCGCCAGGCTGCGCCACGGCCCCTTCGTCTGGCGGACGAGCAGGTCGACCGCCTCGGTGCCGTCCGGGCCGGGCTTGCCGGTCCGCACCGGCTCGACCGAGACGGTGGAGAACAGGCTGGTGCCGACCAGCGCCTGGCGGAGATCGTCCACCTGCCGGCTGTCGTAAAGCTCACCCGGATCGAAGCGCGACAGGATCGCGATATGGTCGACGCCGAACACCGGGTCGCCCGCCACCTGGTACCCGCCGAACGTCGCCCGCGGGCCGGGATCGACCGGCAGCGTATAGTCGCCGACATGCGTCGCCTGGTCGAGCAGCACGTCGCGCGCGCCGACTGTGGCGAACGGATAGCCTTGTTCGGGCAGGCGCAGCGCGACGCTTGCCTCCGCCGTCTCGATCTTGGCCGCGACGATCGGCTCTCCGGCTTTCAGATCCAGCGCGCGATAGGATAGTCGCGGCGGCACCGTCTCCGCGCCGCTGACGGTGATCGCGCCCAGCGCATAGCGGTCGCCCGGAGTTGCGGTCAGCGTCACCGCGACGCGGCCGGGCCTGTCCGGGAGCGGATCGACGACCGATGTCGCGACGCCGTCATAATAGCCTTCCGATCGCAACAGCCGCTCGATCAGCTTGACGTCTTCCTCGGCACGGGCCGCGACCTGGGCGGCATTGCTCGCCTTCTTGCCGCCCTCCACCAGCGCCGAAAGCGCGCGGAACTGGGATTCGAGACCGATCTGCTTCAGCCCGACCACGGTCACCGCGTACCGGATGTCGACGCTCGCCGCATCGGCCACCGCCGCGTTCGCCTGCGGCACGACATCGAAACTGCCGAGCGGCGGCAGCGGCGCGGCGAGCTCCGGATCGGCAGGAGCGGTCTCTGGCGGAACGATCGGCTCCGTTACGGCGGGCGCCGCCGTCGCCTCCAACGGCGGCAATGCGCTGTCGAACGCCGGATCATCGAGCTGGGGATCGGCGGGGGCTTGGGCGGACGCAGCGGCACTCACGCCCAGGATCATCGCAAGCGCTGCCTTGGCTCCCAGTCCTGCCATCGCATCGCGCCCCCGCACTCGGCCGACATAGCCGGTCCGTTCATTCTAATGCGTTGCTATTAACGATCTTTCCCCGAATGCAAAGCCGCCGCCCCATTTGACGTCGGCACGGCTCCGATCGCCGCGCCGGGAGTTGAACGGGAGCTGTGCAAGACGATGGGGGGGTGCCGATGGCCGATCAGCCAGACCGGGGGCTAGGTGCGGATACGCCGCTGGAGATACCGGGCCGGGCGTGGGGCGAGATACTGAAGCGGGTGTGGTTCAAGACGGGAACCGACAATATCAGCCTGCTCGCGGCGGGCGTCGCTTTCTATGCGTTTCTCGCCTTCGTGCCGCTGCTCGGCGCACTGATCATGACTTATGGGCTGATTGCCGATCCGTCCAAGATCGCCGAAGACATGAAATCGATCATCGATCTGGTGCCGGCCGATGCCGCGCGGCTGATCTACGAACAACTCGTCAACCTCAGCACCACCGCCTCGGGCAAGAAGGGCGTCGGGCTCGCCATCGCGCTGTTCGTCTCGATCTACGGCGCGATGCGCGCGGCCAGCGGCATCATGGGTGCGCTCAACGTGATCTATGAGCAACCGGAACGGCGCAGCCTGATCCGGACCACGCTGATTTCCGCGGTGATCACGATCGGCGCGGTGATCGTCGGCATTGTCGGGCTGCTCTCGGCATCGGTGCTCGCCTTCCTCGAATCGATCTTCTGGCAACTCGGCGGGGCCACTACGGTTGCGATCAAGGTGCTGACATGGCTGTTCGCGGGCACGTTGGCGGCGTTCGGGATCGGCATGGTCTATCGGATCGGCCCGGATCGCCATGACGCGAAATGGCGCTGGCTGACCCTCGGCTCGTCGGTCGCGACGCTGTTGTGGCTGCTGGCGACGATCGGCTTCGGGCTCTACGCGTCGCGCTTCGGGGATTATAACGCGACCTATGGCTCGCTCGGCGCGGTCGTCGTGCTGCTGATGTGGCTGTTCGTCTCGTGCTACGCGATCCTGCTGGGGGCCGAGCTGAACGCGGAGAGCGAGCGCCAGACCGCGCGCGACAGCACGACGGGCCCCGAAAAGCCGCTGGGCAAGCGTGGTGCGACGATGGCGGATTCGCTGCCGCCAAAGGCCGATGAGCGGAAGTAGAGGCGCGGCGCTCCGTCACGAGGTTGCCCGCAATGCCCCGCGGCCCCTATCATCGGCGGGCGCACCCCCGCGGATGGAAGGATCAAGGCGATGAACGAGACGATCCTGCGCTTCGGCTACCCGCAAACGCTGATCGCCGAATATCGGCACTGGATCGTGCTGCTGCGGCCCGACCAGCCGACCCTCGGCAGCCTGATCCTGGCGGCGAAAAGCGACGCCGAGGCGTTCGCCGACCTTTCACCCGAGGCCTTTGCCGAGCTCCACATCGTGACCGGCCAGATCGAGACGGCGCTGCGCGGCGCGGTCGACTTTGCCAAGATCAACTATCTGATGCTGATGATGGCCGATCGCCACGTCCACTTCCACGTCATCCCCCGCTACGACGGGGTTCGCGAACGGGCTGGCGTGGCGGTGCCGGACAAGGGCTGGCCGAAAGTGCCCGCGCTGGGCGAGGCGATCACGCTCGATCCCGCGCAGATCTCCGCCGTTCGTGACTGGCTGCGTGGCTATTGGCCCGCTTGATGCCCTGCCCTCGCCCACTCGGCCGTGAGCGTGCGCGCGGCCTCCAGATCGGTCAGGTAATCGACCTCCTGCCACCGCTCCCCTTCGATCGAGACGGTGCCGACGACGCCGGTTTCGGCAATTCCGTCGATCACCCGCAGATACCAGCTCGCCGTGCCTTCCGGCGTGTGCATGATCCGCTCCACCGCCTCGACGAAGATGCCGCCGCCCTCGCCCCGAAAGGCCAGCAGCCCGATCGATTCGGCGTTGCATTCGTGTGCGGCGAGCAGCTTGCCGATGCGGAGCAGGCGATCGCCCTCGCGCAGCACCTTCATGTCGTCGGCGTCGTAACTGTCCTTGATGTCCACCGTCACCGTGATCGCGCCGTCGCCCGAAGCGAGCACGCGATCGACCAAAGCCGGGGAGACCAACGTGTCGCCGTTGAGCAGCAGCACGTCGCGATCGAACTCGCCGCGCGCCATCCACACCGATCCGAGATTGTCCGCGACATGGTAGAAGGGGTTGAACAAGGTCCGTACCCGGCCGCGATCCTGGCCGCGCGCGGCGATCACCTGCGCGACCATGTCGTGATGGAAGCCGGTCACCACCACCATCTCGCTTATCCCGCAGGCGTGCAGCGCATCGAGCTGCCATTCGAGCAGGGTGCGTCCCGAAAGCTCGAGCAGGCACTTCGGCCGATCCTCGGTATAGGGATAAAGGCGCGAGCCCTTGCCGGCGCTGAGGATGATGGCCTTGTCGATGGTCATGGGCGTCGCAACCTGATTGGGCGGAAAGAATGCGCAGCCGTCCTCCACCTTTCCGTGGCGAAATCATGACGGGCTGGACCGCGATCGTGCTCGCCGGCGAGCGTCCCGGCGGCGATCCGCTCGCCGCGGTGGCCAACGTGCCGTTCAAGGCGCTGATTCCGGTGGCGGGGGAGCCGATGGTCGCGCGCGTGATCCGGACGTTACTGGCGGCGCCCTCGATCGACCATGTCGTGGTGCTGGCGCAGGAGCCCGACCGCCTGCTCGCGCTCGCCCCCGAGTGGATCGCGCGCGATCCCCGCGTCCGCCGGGCGATCGGCGGCGGCGGCATATCGCAGTCGCTGGCGGGGGTCCTGGGAACCGATGTCGCGCCCTGGCCGGTGCTGGTGACGACGGCGGATCACCCGCTGCTGACCGTGGCGATGATCGAGACCTTCCTGGCCGGCGTCGGCGATGCCGATGTCGCCGTGGCGATGGCGGAGCGAACCGTCATCCACGCCGCTTATCCGGAGAATCGCCGCACCTGGCTGAAGTTCGCCGATGGCGCCTGGTCCGGCGCGAACCTGTTCGCGCTCGGCGGGCCGCCTGCCCGCGCCGCGCTCGCCTCCTGGTCGGAAGTCGAGCAGGATCGCAAGAAGGCGCTGCGGCTGATCTGGCATTTCGGGCCGATCCTCGCCCTGCGTGCGATCAGCCGCACGATCGGGCTGAACGCGGCGCTGGCGGCGGCGGGCCGGCGGCTCGGCATCGTCGCACGACTGGTGGCGATGCCGCAGGCGGAGGCGGCGATCGACGTCGACAAGCCATCCGACCTGGCCTTGGCCGAGCGGATCCTCGCCGCGCGGGACGTGGCGTCAGGCTGAGCGCGCTGCGGCGAGCTGGCGATAGAGGCAGGCGATGAGCACGGTCCAGATCGTCGTGCCGACCGACGCCAGTACCGCGAGCAACAGCGACACCAGCAGCGTACCCAGCGCCGCACCGCTGACCGCCCGGCCGACGACCATCAGCACCGCGCCGCCGGCGAACAGCAGCGCCGCGCCGAGCACGCCGGCCGCGATCCCCGCCAGCACGCACAGGCCGAAAAGCCGCCGCGCATGGCCCCGCGTCAAGGCGAAGCTGTGGCGCAGCGCGGCGACCGGCGGAAGCGTGCGATCGGCGACCAGCGGCCAGATCGGCAGCACCCGAACCCAGATCCAGATGACCAGCGCGAGCATGATCCAGTTGACGAGAGCGCCGACCACGCCGTTGCCGCCCGCGCGCGCCTCCACCGCCGCGACGACGGCGGAGGGCAGCCCGGCGATAAGCGAGATCAGCATGAACAATACCACCACCGCCGCGGCCTGCGGCAAGCGGCGCAGCGCCAGCAGCAACGCCTCGCGCACGCTGATGCCGGGTCGCAGCACGAGCGCGGAGATGCCGAGCACGCCCGACAGCATCAACGCATAGACCGGGAACAGCAAGAACAGCCACGGGCCGCCGGGCAATTTGTCCCCCGCCGGATCGGGCATCACCAGCAGCAGGATCATCAGCGCGACGCCGGTGGTGGCCAGTGCGACGGGCGCCAGCAAGGCGCTTTCCGCCCGCAGGAATGCCCAGGCTTCGTCCCATGCCCTGCCGATTGAGATGCGCGACATGTCTACCCTTCGTTGGTCAACCCCCGCGCTCTATCGCCCGGACGGCCCGCAAGGCAATCGCCGGCGCGTCGTCGCTTGCACCGCGGCGTCCGCCGGGACAAGGATCGGCCCATCATGACGATCGACTGGCAGCACGATATCGAGTGGCGGGTGGCGGCCGATCCGGTCGCCTACCCGGACGCGCTGGCGACGATGGAGGAACGCGCCGCGGCGATCCGCGATCATGGCGCGCGGGAGCTCATCTGGCTGCTCGAACACCCTCCACTCTACACCGCCGGCACCAGCGCCTCGGCCGACGAGCTGCTCGCGGGGAATCGCTTCCCCGTGTTCCGCACCGGGCGCGGCGGGCGCTATACCTATCATGGCCCCGGCCAGCGGGTCTGCTACGTCATGCTCGATCTCGATCGGCGCGGCCGCGACGTGCGCGCTTATGTCCATGCGCTGGAAGGCTGGGCGATCACCGCGCTCGC
>JAQGKS010000008.1 GCA_028289965.1 Sphingomonas bacterium | reverse complement strand
CGGCTCGCGCGGCGGGCGGTTGTCGGCCAGTTCCTCGCCGGTCGCCTGATCGACGACGCGCATCGACAGGCGAACCTTGCCGCGCGGATCGATCTCGAGGACCTTGACCTTCACTTCCTGCCCTTCGGCCAGGACATCGCCAACCTTGGCGACGCGCTCGCTCGAAATCTCGGAGACGTGGACGAGACCGTCCTTGCCGCCCATGAAGTTCACGAACGCGCCGAAATCGACGATGTTGACGACCTTGCCGTCATAGACCTTACCGACTTCGGCTTCCTGGGTGATGCCCTGGATCCACTTGCGCGCGGCCTCGATCTTCTCGGGGTCGGACGAGCTGATCTTGACCGTGCCGTCGTCGTCGATGTCGACCTTGGCGCCGGTGGTGGCGACGATCTCGCGGATGATCTTGCCGCCGGTGCCGATGATGTCGCGGATCTTGTCCTTGGGAACGGACATGGTTTCGATCCGGGGCGCATGCGCCGAAAGCTCGGCGCGGGTGCTGTCGAGCGCCTTGGCCATCTCGCGCAGGATGTGGGCACGGCCCTCATTCGCCTGGTCGAGCGCGACCTTCATGATCTCCTCGGTGATCCCGGCGATCTTGATGTCCATCTGAAGGCTGGTGATGCCTTCCGACGTACCGGCCACCTTGAAGTCCATGTCGCCGAGATGATCCTCGTCGCCGAGGATGTCGGAGATCACGGCGAACTCGTCGCCCTCGAGGATCAGGCCCATCGCGATGCCGGAGACCGGGCGCTTCAGCGGAACGCCCGCATCCATCATCGCCAGCGATCCGCCGCACACCGTCGCCATCGACGACGAGCCGTTGGACTCGGTGATGTCGGACAGGACGCGGATCGTGTAGGGGAACTCCTCCATCGACGGCAGCACCGGGTGCAGTGCGCGCCAGGCGAGCTTGCCGTGGCCGATTTCGCGGCGGCCGGGGGCCCCGAAGCGGCCGACTTCACCGACCGAGTAAGGCGGGAAGTTGTAGTGGAGCAGGAACCGCTCGTACGACAGGCCGGTCAGGCCGTCGATCATCTGCTCGGCTTCCTTGGTGCCCAGCGTGGTCGTCACGATCGCCTGCGTCTCGCCGCGGGTGAACAGCGCCGAACCATGGGTGCGCGGCAGGAAGTGGACCATCGAGTCGATCGGGCGCACCGTCTTGGTGTCGCGACCGTCGATGCGGCGGCCTTCCTTGAGGATCGCGGTGCGGACGATCTCGCCTTCCAGCTTCTTGCCGAGCTTGGCGGCCTTCAGGCGGGTCGTCGCATCGGCATCCTTGAAATGCTCGTGCATCGCCTTCTTGGCTTCGATGATCGCATTCTGGCGATCGGCCTTCTTGACGATCTTATAGGCCTCGGTCAGCCCGTTGCCGACCAGCGCGCGAACCTGCGCCTTGAGCTCGCCATCGTCCTGGACCGGGAGTTCCCACATGTCCTTGGCGGCCTGCTCGGCCAGCTTGACGATCGCCTGGACAACCTGGCGGCTCGCCTCGTGGGCAAACACGACGGCGCCGAGCATGATCTCTTCGGAAAGCTCCTTGGCTTCCGACTCGACCATCATCACGGCATCGTGGGTGGCGGCGACGACGAGATCCAGGTCGCCCTGCTTGATCTGGTCGAGCGTCGGGTTGAGGATATATTCGCCGTCGATATAGCCGACGCGCGCGCCGCCGATCGGGCCGAGGAACGGCACGCCGGACAGCGTCAGCGCCGCCGATGCGGCGATCATCGCGACGATGTCGGGCTCGTTCTCGCCGTCATAGCTCAGCACCTGGGCGATGACGTTGATCTCGTTGTAGAAGCCCTGCGGGAAAAGCGGGCGGATCGGGCGATCGATCAGGCGGCTGGTCAGCGTTTCCTTTTCGGTCGCGCCGCGCTCACGCTTGAAGAAGCCGCCGGGGATGCGGCCGGCAGCCGAGAACTTTTCCTGATAGTGGACGGTAAGCGGGAAGAAATCCTGCCCGTCCTTGACGGAGCGGGCGGCGGTCACCGCGCACAGCACCACCGTCTCGCCGAGGGTCGCGAGTACCGCGCCGTCGGCCTGGCGCGCAACGCGCCCGGTCTCCAGAGTGAGGGTCTTTCCGCCCCACTGGATCTCCTGCTTTTTCACATCGAACATACTGGCTTGCTGCCTTCGTGATCATGCCGGCAGCCCCATGCCGCCAGCGTCGGTCGTCGGGCGGCGCAACCGCAGCTCGCCCGATACGGAAACGGCCCCCGATCCCGGGGGCCGTCCGTTTACTTGCGAAGCCCGAGCTTCGCGATGAGGGCGGCGTAGCGACCGTGATCCTTCTTGCGAAGGTAGTCGAGAAGCGAACGCCGGTTGTTGACGAGCATCAGCAGACCGCGGCGGGAATGGTTATCCTTGGCGTGGATCTTGAAGTGCTCGGTAAGGTTGACGATGCGCTCGGTAAGGATCGAGATCTGGACCTCGGGCGAACCCGTGTCGCCTTCGCTGCGACCATGTTCGGTGATCAGTTCGGCCTTGCGCTCTGCGGTAATCGTCATTCGTCTTCCTTCGACATCGGGAGGTTGAAGCCGCGGACCACCTTAAGCCCCACCCCGTCGCTATGGACGAGCGCGACCGGAACAGATCGGTCGATCGCAAGGTGGAGGCCGGGCAGTGCGGCAGTCCCGATCACGATGCGCCCCTCACGGAGCGACCTTGCCTGATCGGGGGTGACGGAAAGAGCCGGGATGTCGTCTAGCCCTGCCGTCAGCGGCAATAGCGCCTGTTCAACCCGGCGGCCATGGCCGAGATCGGCCAATAAGTCCAGTGAAATCGCGGGATCGAGCCCAAACGGCCCGGCGCGCGTGCGGCGGAGCATCGTCACATGCCCGACGGTGCCGAGCGCGCGCGCGATGTCGCGCGCCAGGCTGCGGATATAGGTGCCCTTGGAGACGGTGCAGGCGAACGTCGCCGCCTCCAGCGGACCTTCCGTGGCGGCGGTCTCCAGCGTCAGGCTGTGGATCGCCACGTCGCGCGATGCGAGCACGACCGCCTCGCCGGCGCGGGCAAGATCATAAGCGCGCCGGCCATCGACCTTCAGCGCCGAATAAGCCGGCGGCACCTGGGCGATCGGCCCGGTGAAATGGGGGAGGATCGCTGTGACCTCGGCGAGGCTGGGGCGCACGTCCGACTCGGCGATCGCCACGCCCTCCAGGTCGAGCGTGTCGGTCTCGACGCCGAAGCCGATCGTGAAGGCATAGGCCTTGTCTGCATCAAGCATCCGCCCCGACAGCTTGGTCGCCTCGCCGATCGCCACCGGCAGCACGCCCGAGGCCAGCGGATCGAGCGTTCCGCCATGGCCGACCTTGAGCTTGGGATAGCCGCCGCTGCGCAGCGCGCGCTTGACCGCGGAGACGATCTCGGTCGAGCCGGGGCCGACCGGCTTGTCGACGATGATCCAGCCATGCATCGCAGTCATTTCCTCATGTCCCGATCGTCGGGTGGCGGCATTTCAGTCGGCGCCATGGCCCGCCGACCGCGGCGGGCGCGGCAAAGCGGTGCGGAGTTGGCGGCGGGGGGTGAAGCGGTTGCCGCGGTGAGCTAGCCGAAACGGCGTGGGTCAGCCCGCGCTATCGTCGGCGCCGGGTGCCTCGCGTGGCGCGTCGTCGCGCTCGGCAAGGTCGCGCGCCACGTCCGGGCGCTTGAGCAGCGCGTCGATATGGCCGCCCTCGTCGAAGCTCGCATCGAGCTGGAAACGCAGCTTGGCGGCGTAGCGGATGTTCACCCGGCGGGCGACTTCCGACTGGAGATAGGCGGTGTTGGTGCGCAGCGCCTTGAGAACGACCTGCTCCTCGGCGCCGAGCAGCGGTTTTACGAACGCGGTGGCGAGGCGCAGATCGGGCGACATGCGGACCTCGGTGACCGACACCATATGCTTGCCGAGCGTCTCGTCATGCACGTCGCCGCGGGTCAGCACGTCGGACAAGGCGTGGCGCACCTGTTCGCCGACGCGCAGCAGGCGAACGGAGCGGCTTTCGGGGGTTTCGTTGCGTTGCATATAGTCTCCCCGCCCGCATGCGGGATGGGCCGGGGGTGGGCGCCCGGCCACAGGCTGCGTGATGCGTCAGGCGGGGGCCCACCCCCCGATCCCCGTCCCGCACGCGGGACGGGGGTAGGCGATTACAGCGTGCGGGCGCGTTCCTCGACCTCGAACGTCTCGACGATGTCGCCGGGCTTGATGTCGATCGAACCCTCGATGGTGATGCCGCACTCCAGGCCGGCGCGCACTTCGGGCACGTCGTCCTTGAAGCGCCGCAGCGACGCGATCGAGCCATTATAGACGATGACGTCGTCGCGCATGACGCGGGCCCGCAGCTTCTGGCGGATATAGCCTTCGAGCACGAGCAGACCGGCGGCCTTGCCATGCTTGCCCGCCGAGAAGACCTCGCGGACTTCGGCGCGGCCGACGACATGCTCGAGATATTCGGGCCCGAGCGTGCCGGCCATGCCCGCCCGGATGTCGTCCAGCAGGTTGTAGATCACGTCATAAT
>JAQGKS010000297.1 GCA_028289965.1 Sphingomonas bacterium | reverse complement strand
GCGAGGCATCGGAGGCGGACCAGGAGTTCATGGCCAGGCTCGCCCAGCTTCACCAGGTCGGCATGGAGCCGGACGAGGTGGCCGAACGGGTGATCGAGGGGATCCGCGAGAATCGGTTGTACATCTTCCCGCACCACGAGTTTCGCGACGAGCTGAAGGAAGTGTTTGACGAGATATTGAGCGCCTTTCCGGAGCCCACGGATACCGATCCGCGCCGGCTGGCGTTCGAGAAGGGCCGTCGCCAGACCTATGAGACGGCGCGGCGCAAGGCTGGCGGTTGACGGTGCATCCAGCTTGACCCTACTCCGCGACGGTAACCGTGAGGGTAGCTCCATGACGCCGATCGTCCTCGATTTCATTGCCCACCATGCCCGGACGATCCCGAACAAACTCGCGATGGCGGAGTTTGCGAGCGGCCGCCGCTGGACCTACCGCGAGTTCGACGCCGCGGCGCGCCGGGCGCAGTGGGTGCTGCACGATCGGATCGGCGACGTCGCCGGCCAGCGCGTCGCGGTGCTCAGCCGCAATTCGGCGGCGATGCTGATCATCCAGCTCGCCTGCATCCGATCGGGCGCGATCTTCGTGCCGATCAACTTCCGCCTCGCAGCCCCGGAGGTGGCGTTCCTGCTGGGCGATTGCCGGCCCGCCTTGCTGATCCACGAGGATGCATGCGACGCGCTGGTGCCGGCGGACCTCGCCTGTCCGACGCTGCGCATCGCCCCCGACGCCGACGAGCTCGAGACCGCGATGAACGCCGCGCCCGAGCCGGACAGCATCGGCATCGGCGCGCGGCTCGATCCCGACCGGGTGATCACGATCCTGTACAGCTCGGGCACCACCGGCCAGCCGAAGGGCGCGCTGGTGACGATGCTGAACGGCTTCACCGGCGGCCTCGGCCTCGCGCTCGGGACGCATGTGACGCTGGGCAGCACGTTCCTGATCGACATGCCGCTCTTCCACACCGCCGGCCTGTTCGGCGCGACGTGGGCGGCGCTGATCATCGGCGGCACGGTGCTGATCAGCCAGAAGTTCGACGCGCTGACCACCTATCAGCGGCTGATCGATCCCGAACTGGGCGTGACCCATTATTTCTCGGTTACCCAGATGGCGATGATGCTGCGCCATCTGCCCGACTTCGACGGCACCAAGCTGGCCAAGCTCACCGCCTATATCACTGGTGGATCGCCCAATCCCGAGCCGCACCATCGCCGCTGGCTGGAAGATGGCGTCAACATGGCGAACGGCTGGGGGATGAGCGAAACCTGCTCGTCGACCGCGATCCCGATCGGCGACATCGCGTTGCTGCGGGCCAAGGCTGGCTCGGCGGGGGTGCCCCATTTGTGCGTCGAGATGCAGATCGTCGACGATGCCGGGCAGCCGGTGGCGGACGGCGAGGTCGGCGAAATCTGGATCCGGGGTGCGCCGGTTTCACCGGGCTATTGGGAACGGCCGGAGCTGACCGCCAAGGCCTTTGCCGATGGCTGGTTCCGCACCGGCGACGCCGCCTTCCGCGATGCCGACGGCTATTACACGCTCGTCGACCGGATCAAGGACATGTACATTTCCGGCGGCGAGAACGTCTATCCGGCCGAAGTGGAGGCCGCGATCACCGAACTCCATGAGGTCGGCGAAGTCGCGGTGATCGGGGTCGAGGACGAGCGCTGGGGCGAAGTGGGCTGCGCCTTCGTCGTCCCCCGTCCGGGCACGGCGCTGAGCGAGGCGCAGGTGATCGGCCACTGCAACGCGCGGCTGGCCCGCTACAAGGTCCCCAAATCGGTCGTCGTGACCGACACGATCGAGCGGACGGCATCGGGCAAGGTGCAGAAGCACGCCCTGCGCCAACGCCTTGCCCAGCAGGCCGATTGATCGGCGGCGAGGCCGGCAGGATTCCCTTTCGCAAGCTCAGACGAGGGTGCTAAGAGCCACCGACAAAATAAGATCGCTTCGCTCAGGAGAGGGTGATGCAGAGATATTCGACCCGTGACGTTCCCGCCGGCTGCAAGGTCGGCTATTGGAATGACGTAACGAGCAGCGTCTTCGCGCCGATGGAGGCGAAGTCTCTCGACCGGGACGGGTTCGAGGCGGAACTCGATTGTGCGCGGCTCGGCAGCAGCTGGCTTGCCAATGTGCGGTCCACCCCGGCAATCGTCCACCGCAATCCCGGCCATGTCGTCAAGACACGCGACCGGCCCTATTTCCTCCATCTCCAGCTCAAGGGTCGGCTCAAGGTCGTCCAGGACGGGCGCGATGCGATGCTCGATCCCGGCGATCTGGTGCTGACCGACAGCGCGATGCCCTATTCGCTGCGCTACGAGGAGGATTGCTCGACGCTGGTGATGATCCTGACGGCGGGCGACCTCGCCAACCGCCTGCCGGCGCCCGACGACCTGCTCGGCGTCAAGCTGTCCGGCCGCGACGGCATGGCGGGCACCGCCTCCTCGCTGCTTGCCGGGCTGTGGGAAGAGGCGCGGACCCGCGAGATGACCGACACGATGGGCGATACGCTCGCCTCGGCGGTGCTGGATGTGTTCGCCGCGTCGTGGATCGCCACGGCCAACGTCCAGGTCGCCGAATCCGCGGTATCGATCTCCCGCCGGATCCAGATCCGCCGGCATGTCGAGGCCCATCTGCGCGATCCCGATCTTTCGGCCCGCAGCGTCGCGGCGGCGTTCGGCATCAGCCCGCGCTACCTCCACATCATCTTTTCGACGGGTGAGGAGACGGTATCCAACCTGATCCTCCGCCGCCGGCTGGAGGAATGCGCCAAGCAGTTGCGCGACCCGATCTGGGCGCGCCGAACGATCACCGAGATCGCCTTTTCGTGGGGCTTCAACAACGCCACCCACTTCGCCCGCGTGTTCCGCGAGAAATACGGGCTTTCGCCACGCGACTACCGCACCGCCCAGCTTTCGAGCTAGGTTTCGGCGCGGGAGTAGCGGTGCAGGAGTAGCGGTGCGGGGGCAGCGCTCAGGCGGTGCGGATTTCCTCGACATCGGCTTCGTCGGTCTCGCCCATCTCGCCATCGCGCGCGATCTGATCGTAAAGCGCGGCCTGTCGCGTGCGCAGCTGTTCGCCCACCGCATCGAGATCGACCTTGCCCTCGGCGTGGGCCGCCTTGGCATCCTCGAACAGATCCTCATCCTCCTCGTCGATATGGTGGATGGTCTCCTCGCCGAGCACATGGACCTTGGACTTGTACAGTTCCTCGGTGCCGTCGAGCTGCTCGATCTCCGCGATCAGCAGCTTGCCGGCATGATGCTCGACGATCCCTTCGTTGACCTCGTCTGGGCCGATCGCCGGCTTGAGTGCGGGGTAGAGGATCTCCTCCTCGATCGTCATGTGGACGCCAAGGCGCAGGCACAGCTCCTGGGCGATCGGCACCAGCGCCTGGCCCGACGCCGCCTCGGCCTGATCGAACAGCCGCCGGAACACATGATGCTCGTCCTTGAGCAGCCGCAGCGCGAGCGGGTCATCCTCACCGATGGCGTGATGGCCCTGATCGTTGCGTTCGGAAAATTTACCCACTCTGCGTCTCTCCGTCGGGTTCGCGATCCTCGCGCCTTCAACCGGCGGCGCACCGCGCCAGTTCCCCTGTCAGATTGGGACGTTAAAGGCCGCGCGGGTTTGACTAGTGCCGATTTGGAGTTATGCCGGTCGCTCCGAACCGACGATAAGATAATATCGCGGAAACGCCCTGGGGAAGGCGGAAAGGTACGTAAATGATTGATGAAACGCAGGTGGACAGGCTTGAATATTCGGATCTACCGCCCGTCCTCATTTTCGTCGATAATGGATCAGCGCGCGCATCAGCTGAGGAGGCGGTCCGCGCGGCGGGAGGCCGGGTAAGCGCATCGCTTCCGGTTCGTGGTGCCGTCGAGCGGCTGCGCGGGCAGGCGACGTTGCAGGCGGTTCTGCTCGAAGTCGACGCCGATACGGGCGACGAACTCGACGAACTGCTCGACCACCTCGAGGCTGGCGCGCGCAGCGGTCGCCATTCGAGCATCATCACGGTGCCCCGCCCGCTGATCGACCTTGCGGCCGCGCGCGCCAGCCACAGCCGGGTCCAGTTGCTGTGCGAGCCGGACGAACAGGAGCACGCCGCGGCGATCGGCGCGGCGATCACCCGCCACGAGGCACGCCTGTTCGACGTGGGTTCCGATGCGAGCCCTTCGCGGCTGCGCGATCTGAGCGAGGAGGTTGCGCGGATCGCCAAGACGCTGGCGGCGCTCGCGAGCGAAGACGGCACGCGCCCGGGCGGTCAGGCGAGCCCGGCGCCCGGCGCCCCCGCGGCGGTGGATGCTGGCATGATCCGCACGCTGATCCGAATCAGGCGGCTTCGCGAGCAATTCTTCCCCGCCGACCTGTTCGCCGATCCGGCATGGGACATGCTGCTGGACCTGGCGGCGGCGCGGCTGGAGGGGCGCGCCGTGGCGGTTTCCAGCCTGTGCATCGCATCGGCGGTGCCGCCGACCACCGCGCTGCGCTGGATCAAGACGCTGACCGACGGCAATCTGCTGGCGCGCGTCGCCGACAGCAACGATGGGCGCCGGGTGTTCATCGAACTGTCGGATGCGGCGGCGAACGGGATCATGGCCTATATGGCAGCCCGGCAGCGGCTGATTGCCGCGCGCGGCTGACCGGGCGGACGGCCCGATCGTTCATCGCGCCGGTTGGGGCCGCACAAAGGTAGGGAGCCTGCGCCCATGGCGGATTCGATGGACGACATGATGATCGATACCCCGGAAGGCCGGATGCGCTGGGCCGACTGGAAAAAGAAGAACCCGGTTCAGCTTCCGTCGCGGCGCACCAAGGGCAAGGATCTGCCCAACCGGATCAAGCGGCGCACCGACGAACCTTGAGCCACGCGGCCGGGCGACGGCGGTGATCGGCGGAGGTGGCGAACCGATCGTGTTGGCGGTAGGGCAGGGCCATGCTGCGCCTGACCGAACTGAAACTGCCGCTTGGCCACCCGCCCGGGGCCTTGCCCGCCGCCATCCTCGAGCGGCTCGAAATCCCGGCCGACGACCTGATCGACTATCGGGTGGCGCGGCGGGCCAATGACGCCCGCCGGAAATCGGCGATCCTGATGGTCTATTCGGTCGACGTCGAGGTGCGCGACGAGGCGGCGGTGCTGGCGCGGCTCGGTTCCGGCCGGCACGTGCAGCCCACCCCCGACACCGACTATCGCTTCGTCGCGCATGCCCCGACCAACGGCACGGCGCTGCGCCCGATCGTCGTCGGCGCGGGCCCTTGCGGGCTCTTCGCGGGGCTGATCCTCGCGCAGATGGGGTTCCGGCCGATCATCCTCGATCGCGGCAAGGTGGTGCGCGAGCGGACTAAGGATACCTGGGGGCTGTGGCGCGGCGGCGTGCTCAACCCGGAATCGAACGTACAGTTCGGCGAGGGCGGGGCCGGCACCTTTTCGGACGGCAAGCTGTGGAGCCAGATCAAGGACCCGCGCTACCTGGGTCGCAAGGTGCTGGCCGAGTTCGTCAAGGCCGGCGCGCCGCCCGAAATCCTGACCGAGGCGCATCCCCATATCGGCACCTTCCGGCTGGTAACGATGGTCGAGAGCATGCGCGCGACGATCGAGGGGCTGGGCGGCGAATATCGGTTCGAGCAGCGCGTCGAGGAACTGGACATAGCGACGGGGGCCGACGGCGCGCGGCAGGTTCGCGGCGTCCGGCTCCACAGCGGCGAATATCTGGCCGCCGATCATGTCGTGCTGGCGGTGGGCCATAGCGCGCGCGATACGTTCGCGATGCTGCATGAGCGCGGCGTGCATATCGAGGCCAAGCCATTCTCGATCGGCGTGCGCATCGAGCATCCGCAATCGTGGATCGACAAAGCGCGCTTTGGCCCCTGCGCCGGCCATCCGGACCTGGGCGCGGCCGCCTACAGCCTGTCGCATCACTGCGCCAACGGGCGAACCGTCTATAGTTTCTGCATGTGCCCGGGCGGCACCGTGGTCGCCGCGACGTCCGAACCCGGTCGGGTGGTGACCAACGGCATGAGCCAATATTCGCGCAACGAGCGCAACGCCAATTCCGGACTGGTCGTCGGCATCGATCCGGAGCGCGATTATCCGGGGCACCCGCTGGCGGGAATCGCGTTGCAACGGCATTGGGAGTCGCTGGCCTATGTCGCCGGCGGCTCCGA
Organism: Sphingomonas bacterium; assembly: GCA_028289965.1. Lineage (GTDB taxonomy): Bacteria > Pseudomonadota > Alphaproteobacteria > Sphingomonadales > Sphingomonadaceae > JAQGLK01. Next base: position 18,738 of record JAQGKS010000297.1, on the reverse strand, counting down.
CTACCGCGCGCCGGGGCAGACCTTGGGCGATTTCCTGGCGGGGCGACCGTCGCAGGCGCTGGGCAGCGTGATCCCTTCCTACCGGCCCGGCGTCCATCCGACCGATTTGGCGCAATGCCTGCCCGACTTCGCGGTGACGGCGATGCGCGAGGCGCTGCCGATCTTCGGGCGGCAGATACCGGGTTACGACCATCCGGACGCGGTGTTGACCGGTGTGGAGACGCGCACCTCATCGCCGGTGCGGATCACGCGCGGCCGCGATCTCCAGAGCCTGAACACTGCGCGACTGTTTCCCGGCGGCGAGGGGGCGGGCTATGCCGGCGGCATCCTTTCGGCGGCGGTCGACGGAATCAAGCTGGCCGAGGCGGTCGCGCTCAGCATCGTCGGCCGGGGATGAGCGTGGTGCGCGGTGGACCCCTGCGCCGATGCTGAAACCGCGGCTGAAGATATATTTCGACGGCGGATGCCAGCCCAATCCGGGCGAAATGGAAGCCGCCGTCGTGGTGCGCGGGATCACGCATCATTGGCCGAACCTGGGTCATGGCACGAACAACGACGCCGAGTGGCTCGCGCTGATCCACGCGCTGCGCATCGCGCGGGACCTTGGCGAACCGGATTTCGAGTTGCTCGGCGACTCGGCGGTGGTGGTGAACCAGGCGACGGGCGCGCAGAAGTGCCGAAGCGGCGCATTGCAGCGTCACCGGGCGGCGTTTGCGGGGCTGGCGGCGGAATGCGGTGCGATACGGATCAAGCGGATCGGCCGATTCCAGAATCTGGCCGGCATCGCGCTCGACCGGATTGCCGACGCGCGACGCACCGCCGCAGGCAAGCTGCCCTTTGCGTCGCAGGATGCGGCCAGGCTGGAAGGCTTTGACGGGCGGCGCGAGCCGTAGATCGGTGGCGATCCGGCGCATGGTGGGCGGTGACGGGCTCGAACCGCCGACCCTCTCGGTGTAAACGAGATGCTCTACCAACTGAGCTAACCGCCCGATCCTGCCCGCCGATGCCACGGTATCGGGCGGGGAGCAAGATGGGCCGAGCCCGATCGGTATCTACAACCCGCGGACGAGCCGATAAGCGACCGCGATCCACGGCGGATCGGCGACGACCTGCTGGCGCGCGCCTGCGCCCAGCGGAATGAGGTGGAGCTTGCCATCCTCCCGGCCGATCAGCCGCCCGAACAGGAAGCGGCCGGCGGGGCGGGGCAGGAGGACATCGCGGTTGAGCGCGGCGCCATAATCGGTCGGTGCCAGGCGATCGCACCAGATCTGATCGCCGGTGCGATATTCGCCGATGCCGGCTTCGACCGTGACCGCCAATATGCCTGGATCCGGGGTCGGCGGGATAACCACCGATTCGCGCCGCGGTGCGTGCGCGCCGCTGGTGCCGAGTATCGCCGCAACGGGAAGATCGCTGCGCGTGGGCAAGCGGATGAGTTCGGCCGCATCGACGCGCAGGGCGTCGGCGATGCGGTTCAGCCAACCAACCGAAACGGTGCGCATGCCCGTTTCCAGGCGGCCGATAGTCTGCGGCGTGGTTGGCGGATCGCATCTTTCAGCCACGTCCTGAAGCGTTAGCCCCTTGGCGCGGCGCACGTCGCGAATGCAGGTAATCATGCGTCTCGCCCCCGCGTCAATGGTAGCGCTTTCCTACAAGGTACTTGGAATGACAAGGGAATGCCTCGGAAACGGAGGAGCATTCGGGTGTCTGGATCAATCCGCACGAATGGCCGCCTGATCATGGCGGCGCTCAACGATGGCAGGCGGGTGCGCAGAAGCGCAACCGGCTGGGTGTGTGGCGCACTCACCGCGCCCGACGACGATGTGGCTGAATTGAAACGACAGGATCTGGTGCGCGAGGAGGGCGCTCGCCTCGTCCTGACGGCGGCCGGGCGTGGATGGACCGCGCGCACGGCGCGGCCGGACATGCCGAACCGGCTGCTCGTCGAACGGCCGCTTGCCGGCGACGCGGCGGCACCCGCCACGGCAGGCCCGACGCGACCCGCACGCACCGTTACGGTCAACCTGGCCGAATCGCCGCTTGGCTGGCTGAAGGCGCGCGGGCTGGTCGAGCCGCGGCAGTTCGAGGCGGGCGAGCGGCTGCGCGCCGACTGGGAAACGGCCGGGCTGGCGCCACGCGTGACGATGCGCTGGGGGGAGGCGGCGCCCTCGGCCACCCGCCGCGGCCCGGGCAGCGCGATCGACCCGACGATGGCGCAGATTTCGGCCAAACGGCGGATGCAGGCGGCGATGGACGCGGCCGGACCGGGGTTGAAGGACGTGCTGTGGCGGGTCGCCTGCGCCGGCGAGGGGCTGGAGGCGAGCGAGCGGGCGCTCGGCTGGCCCAAGCGGGCGGGCAAGCTGGTATTGCTGATGGCGCTGGATCGGGTGGCGGATCACTACGGCATCCGCTAGGGCACGCTCGGCGCGGCCTTTGCCGCCCATGGCCAGCCAAGCGAGTTCTCCACCCGATGCTAAACCTTAACGGTATCACCGTCCGCCTGGGCGGGCGTGCCATATTGGACGGCGCGTCCGCCACCCTGCCGCCGCGCGCGCGCGTCGGCCTGATCGGCCGCAACGGCGCGGGCAAGTCGACCCTGATGCGGATCGTCGCCGGTTTGCTCGAACCCGATGGCGGCGCGGTCGAAATGCCGCGGGGCAGCCGCATCGGCTATGTCGCGCAGGAAGCGCCGGCGGGATCAGCCACCCCGTTCGAGACGGTGCTCGCCGCCGACACCGAGCGTGCCGCGCTGCTGGAGGAGGCCGAACATACCGAAGATCCGCACCGGATCGGCGAGATTCACGAGCGGCTGAACACGATCGAGGCGCACAGCGCCCCCGCGCGTGCGGCGCGCATCCTGGTCGGCCTGGGCTTTGACGAGACGATGCAGCAGGCGCCGCTCGACAGCTTTTCGGGTGGCTGGCGGATGCGCGTGGCGCTGGCCGCCCTGCTGTTTTCCGGCCCGGACCTGCTGTTGCTGGACGAGCCTTCGAACCACCTCGACCTCGAAGCGACCCTGTGGCTGGAGAATTTCCTCCGCGGATACCGCGCGACGATGCTGGTGGTGAGCCATGAGCGCGACCTGCTGAACAACGTCGTCGATCACATCCTGCACCTCGATCAGGGCAAGGTGACGCTCTACGTCGGCGGCTATGACGCGTTCGAGCGGCAGCGCGCCGAGCGGCTGGCGCAGCTGGAATCGGCGCGCACGGCGCAGACCAAGCAGCGCGCCAAGCTGCAGGACTATATCGCCCGCAACAGCGCCCGCGCCTCCACCGCCAAGCAGGCGCAGTCGCGTGCCAAGGCGCTGGCGCGAATGCAGCCGATCGCCGAGATCGCGAACGATCCGACCTTGGTGTTCGGCTTCCCCAGCCCCGAGCCGCTGCGCCCGCCGCTGGTGACGCTCGACATGGCCTCGGTCGGCTATGGCGACAAGACGATCCTGTCGAAGCTGAACCTGCGGCTGGACCCGGACGACCGGATCGCGCTGCTGGGCCGCAACGGCAACGGCAAGACGACGCTGGCCCGCCTGCTCGCCGCGCAGCTGACGCCGCAGGATGGCGAGATGTCCGCATCGGGCAAAATGAAGGTCGGCTACTTCACCCAATATCAGGTGGAGGAACTGGACGGCAGCGACACGCCGATCGAGCATATGAGCCGGCTGATGAAGGGCGCGACCCCTGCCGCGGTGCGCGCGCAGCTCGGCCGGTTCGGCTTTTCCGGCGACAAGGCCACGCAGAAGGTGTCGAGCTTTTCGGGCGGTGAGCGGGCGCGACTGGCGCTGGCGCTGATCACGCGCGAGGCGCCGCACATGCTGATCCTGGACGAGCCGACCAACCATCTGGACGTCGATACGCGCGAGGCGCTGGTGCAGGCGCTGAACGAATATGAAGGCGCGGTGGTGGTCGTCAGCCACGATCGCCACATGCTGGAACTGACCGCCGACCGACTGGTGCTGGTGGATGGCGGGACCGCCAAGGAGTTCACCGGCACGCTCGACGATTATACCGACTTCGTTTTGGGCAAATCGGGCGGCCAGGGCGGCGGGGGATCCAAGCAGAACCGCAAGGAGGACCGCAAGGCCGCGGCCGAAGCGCGCGAGCGGACCGCCGGGCTGCGCAAGGCGGTGAAGGAGACGGAGGCGGAGATGGCCAAGCTGACCGAACGGCGCAGCGTGATCGACCGGGCAATGTTCGACCCCTCCGCCGCATCGCCGCAGGACGCGAAGCGCAGCTCGAGCGAGCTGATGCGCGAGCGCGCGCAGGTGGAGGACCGGCTGGTCCGGGCCGAAGCGCAGTGGCTGGAGGCGACCGAGGCGCTCGAGGTGGGCAAGGCGGCGGCCGGGTGACCGGTCGTTCCTACTAACCAAATGGGATAATTACTGTTGACAGCGACCCGCTGTTTCGGTACATAGAAAGCACGCTGAGAAATTGCGTCAAGGGCTGGAGCGGGTGACCGCTGCCAGCCCTTTCTCGTTCCAGGGAGCCGTGATGACCGAGAAAAAGGTGATCCCTCTGCGCGCCCCGCGCGCGCCCGCCGCCAAGCCGGCGGCGAAGACCAAAGCCAAACGAGAAAGCTGGACCACCGAGAAGAAGCAGGACTTCCTGGCCAATCTGGCGGCGACCGCCAATGTGCGCGCCTCGATCCGGGCGACCGGCATGTCGGAATCGGCGGTCTATCGGTTGCGCCAGCGATCCCCGGAGTTCCGAGCGCAGTGGGGCGTGGCGCTGCGCGAGGGCTATGCGCGGCTGGAGCTGATGCTGCTCGAGCGGGCGATGAACGGCACCAAAAAGCCGGTCTTCCACGCCGGCCAGCAGATCGGCCAGATCATCGAATATTCCGACCGGCTGGCGCTGACCCTGCTCAGCGTTCACCGCGACACGGTGATGGGGGAGGCGCCGGCACGGGAAAAGCCGAGCCATCCCGAGGAGGTCCGCAAGCGCATCCTGGAAAAGCTGGCCGAGATGAACGGGCGGCTGACCGGCGATGCATGAGGCCGGGGCGGAGCCGACGCTGTCCCTGGCCGAGCAGATCGCCGCGCTGAAGCCGGCCGATCGTGCCCATGTGATCGATCACCTGCGATCCGCCGACCTGCCGACCTTCGAGGTCAACTGGATGTTCTGGGGCCGGGCGGCACAGGCGGCGCCGGAGGGGGATTGGCGGACCTGGCTGATCATGGCCGGCCGCGGATTTGGCAAGACCCGCGCCGGGGCGGAATGGGTGCGGGCGCAGGCCGAGGCCGATGGCCGGCTGCGCATCGCTTTGGTCGCCGCGACGGCGGCGGAGGGCCGGGCGGTGATGATCGAGGGCGAGAGCGGATTGCTGGCGATCGCACCCGAAGGGATGCGGCCGCATTATGAACCATCGCTACGGCGACTGCGCTGGCCGAACGGGGCGCAGGCCTTTCTCTATTCGGCGGCGGAACCGGACAGCCTGCGCGGGCCGCAGCACCATCATGCGTGGGCCGATGAAATCGCCAAATGGCCCGAGGGCGAGGCGGTGTGGGCCAACCTGACGATGGGGCTGCGGCTGGGCGAGACGCCGCGGATCGTGGCGACGACCACGCCGCGGCCGGTGCCGCTGTTGCGCACGCTAATCGAGGGCACGGGCGTGACCGTGACCCGCGGGCGGACGCAGGACAATCGCGCGCATCTGCCGCCCGCATTCCTGGCGGCGATGCACGACGCTTATGGCGGAACCCGGCTCGGCCGGCAGGAACTGGACGGCGAACTGATCGAGGAGGTGGCGGGGGCGCTATGGTCCCGCGCGCTGATCGAGCGGTGCCGCGCCCGGATCGGTCCGCCGCCGACCCGCGTGGTGGTGGGCGTCGATCCGCCGGCAGGGATCGGCGGCGATGCATGCGGCATCGTCGTGGTGGCGACCGGGGCGGAGGGCGCCGCCTATGTGCTGGAGGATGCGAGCATCGCCGGGGCGGGGCCCGAGCGGTGGGCGCGCGCAGTGGCGGATGCTGCCGCGCGGCACGGCGCCGATCGCGTCATCGCCGAGGCCAATAATGGCGGGGCGATGGTGGAGAGCGTGCTGCGGGCCGCCGATCACGGGCTGCCGGTGAAATTGGTCCACGCATCGCGGGGAAAGAGCGCGCGGGCCGAGCCGGTGGCGGCCTTGTACGAAGCCGGCCGGGCGTTTCACGTCGGCGCGTTTCCGGCGCTGGAGGATGAGATGGCCGGCCTCATTGCCGGGGGCAGCTATGCCGGGCCGGGGCGTTCGCCGGACCGCGCCGACGCGCTCGTCTGGGCGATGACGGAATTGATGCTGGGGGCGGTGCGCCGACAGCCGGCGATGCGCCGGCTGTGATGTAATCCGGGTGGGCCAGTGGGCGCACCCGATCCTCCCGCACGCGGGACGGCTCAAACATCGGAGAAACAGATGCGTCTTTTCGGACGAAAGGCCGCGCCGCCAGGCGGACGGCCAGCCTTGGTGCGATCGATGCTCGGCACGATCACGCCGGGCGACTGGCCGCGCGGATATGAGGCGCAGGTGCGCGATGCCTATCTCGGCAATGCGGTGGGGCAGCGGGCGGTGCGGATGGTGGCCGAAGGCTGCGCATCGACCCCGTTCTACGCGACGCCCGACGGGCATGCGGCGGAGGCCCTGGTGCGGGCGGTGAGCGGCGGGCAGGGATTGATCGAGACGGTCGCCAGCCAGTTGCTGCTGCACGGCAATGCCTTCGTTCAGATCCTGTGCGGTCCCGATGGGATGCCGATCGAGCTGTATGCGCTGCGCCCGGAGCGGGTGACGATCGAGCCGGACGCGCGGGGCTGGCCCGCCGCCTTCGTCTACAAGGCGGGCGAGACGGTGGCGCGGCTGCCTGCGCAGGATGGGCTGGGTCGCCCGTCGCTGGTGCATCTCAAGACGATGCATCCGCTGGACGACCATTATGGTCTCGGCTGTCTGGGCGCGGCGGCGGGCGCGGTGGCGATCCACAATGCGGCGACCAAGTGGAACAAGGCGCTGCTCGACAATGCGGCGCGGCCATCGGGCGCGCTGGTCTATGATCCGGGCGAGCCGGGGGCGGCGCTGTCGCCGGAACAATTCGATCGGCTGCGCGCCGAGATGGAGGCAAGCTTTGCCGGCAGCGCCAATGCCGGCCGGCCGATGCTGCTGGAAGGCGGTCTGAAGTGGCAGGCGATGAGCCTGTCGCCCGCCGACATGGATTTCGTCGGGCTTAAGGCGGCGGCGGCGCGCGAGATCGCGCTGGCGTTCGGCGTGCCGCCGATGCTGCTCGGCCTGCCCGGCGACAATAATTACGCCAATTATTCGGAGGCCAACCGGGCGCTGTGGCGGCTGACGGTGCTGCCGCTGACCGAGAAGATCCTCGGCGGGATCGCGCAGGGGCTGCGCGCGTGGTGGCCGGATCTTGCGCTGACCCCCGATCCCGATGGCGTGCCGGCGCTGGCCGCCGATCGCGAGCGGCTGTGGGCGCAGCTGACCCAGGCCGATTTCCTGACCGATGGCGAGAAGCGGGCGATGCTCGGCTTTGCGGAGGGCAAACCATGAACCTACGGGACAATGCCGCGATCCTGGCGCGGCTGATCGAGCAGGCCGGCGACGAGGGCGCCGATCTGGTGACGCTGCGCGCGCTGAGCGAGGAAGCGAGCGAACTTGGGGCGAGCCGGGCGCTCGAACGGCTCGGCCTGGCCGATCCGCGGGCGCGCTATGATCTCGACGAGATGCGCGAGCTGCTCGGCGCGTGGCGCGATGCCAAACGGACCGCGCGCAACACGGTGGTCGCGTGGATCGTGCGGATCGCGCTGGCGGTGCTGGTCCTCGGCCTGGCGGTGAAGCTGGGCTTCATCGGCCGGGTGCAGGCGTGAAGGCGGTGCGCTTCGCCGGCTATGCGGCGGTGTTCGATCGCACCGATCGGGGCGGCGACGTCGTCCGCCGGGGCGCCTTTGCGCGGGCGGTGGCCGATGGCGCGGGCCGCGTTCCCTTGTTGTGGCAGCACCGCGCCGGCGAGCCGATCGGCCGGATCGAGACGATCGCCGAGGATGAGCGGGGATTGCGGGTGATCGCCCGGCTTTCTCCCCAATCCGCCGCCGGACGCGAGGCGGCCGCCCTGCTCAAGGACGGCGCGGTAGGCGGTCTGAGCTTCGGTTACCGCGTGCGCGCAGCCCGCCCCGGTGCGGTGCGCGAGCTGACCGACCTCGACCTGATCGAAATATCGCTGGTGACCTTCCCGATGCAGCCGCTGGCGCGGGTGCATGCGCTGGACGAGCGCGAGGCGTGAGCCACGCCTGAGCCACGCCGGAGCCTTCGATGCCTTTCCATCCCAAACCCACTCCGCACGCGGAGGGGGACCTTCCCGAGGAGACTTGCATGTACGAAGTTAAAGCGGATCCGCTCGAGCAGAGCTTCGATGCGGCGGCCGGCGACCCGGTCAAGGAATTGCGCGAGGAGGTCGCCGTGCTGAAGGCGCGGGTGGAGGGCGCGGCGATCGTCGCCGCCCGGCCGGCACTCGACGGTGCCAAGGCAAGCGGCACGAGCGTCGCCGCGCAGGCATTCGTCGGCAATTATCTCCGCCGCGGGCTGACCGGCGGGATCGAGACCAAGAGCGTCGTGGGCACGACCGGGATCGACGGCGGCTATGCCGTGCCGCGCGAGATCGACGAGGCGATCGCCGCGACGATGAAGGCGATCTCCCCGATCCGGGCGATCGCCAACATCGTCAAGGTCGGCTCGGCCGGCTATCGCAAGCTGGTGACCACGGGCGGCACCCCATCCGGCTGGGTATCCGAAAGTGCCGGCCGGCCGGAGACCGACACCCCCGACTTCATCGAGATCGCACCGCCGATGGGCGAGCTCTATGCCAATCCGGCGGCGAGCCAGGCGATGCTGGACGATGCCGCTTTCGACGTCGAAGGATGGCTGGCGCAGGAGATCGCGACCGAGTTCGCCCGCGCCGAGGGGGCGGCGTTCGTCGCCGGCAACGGGGTCAACAAGCCTAAGGGCTTCCTGACCTACGCGGCGACGAGCGAGGTCGACGGGGTGCGTGCCTTCGGGTCGCTGCAATATGTGGCGAGCGGCGGCGCGGGCGGCTTTTCGGCGAGCAATCCGCAGGATCGGCTGATCGACCTCGTGCAGAGCCTGCGCTCACCCTACCGGCAGGGGGCGGTTTTCGTGATGAACTCCTCCACCGCGGCGAGCATCCGCAAGTTCAAGACCTCGGAAGGGGCGTTCCTGTGGCAGGCCGGGCTGGTGTCCGGCCAGCCGGATACGCTGCTGGGCTATCCCATCGTCGAGGCCGAGGACATGCCGGACATCGCCGCGGACAGCCTGTCGATCGCGTTCGGCAACTTCCGCGCCGGATACCTCATCGCCGAGCGGAGCGAGACCCAGATCCTGCGCGATCCCTTCTCGAACAAGCCGTTCGTCCACTTCTACGCGACCAAGCGGATCGGTGGCGCGGTGGCCAATTCCGAGGCGATCAAGCTGATGAAGTTCGCCGCCAGCTGAGGCGAACGGACGAGATCCGCCGGGCTGCCGCCCGGCGGATGCGCCGCGCGGCGGCAGGCTTCAATCCCCTGGCCTGGGCCCGCGCGGCGCACCCTTTTGTTTCCCACGCAACACGCCCGGCGACCGCGACGCGGCCGACCGATCCAGCAATCCGAACGGGGGCGAGCAATGACCAAATTTGCAAAGGGCCACGCGGCGCCTGTCGACCGCACCGTCGACCGCGCCCCGCGCTGGCGATCGATCGGGGGGGGACGATGAGCGTCACCGTGGACGCGGTGCCCGTCGCGGCGGAGAGCATCGCCGAGGCGAAGGCCTATCTGCGCATCGCCGACGCCGGCGAGGACGGCATGATCGAGCGGCTGATCGGCGTGGCGACCGTCTTGTGCGAAGGCTTCACCGCAACGCTGCTGATCGGCCGGGCGGTGACCGAGACGCTGCCGCGGTCGGGCGACTGGAAGCGGCTGACGCTGACGCCGGTGCGATCGATCGACGCCATCCAGGGCATGGACGGAGCGGGCGGCACCGTCACCCTGCCGATCGACAGCTATGGGATCGACATCGACGGCAACGGCGATGGCTGGGTGCGGATCAGGCAGGCGGGCGGCGCGCGCCGGGTGACCGTGCATTATAGCGCCGGAACGGCCGACGGCTGGACCGGCCTGCCCGAACCGATCCGGCAGGGCATCATCCGGCTGACCGCGCACCTCTACACCCACCGCGACGCCGCGGACGATGGGGGTCCGCCGGCCGCCGTCGCCGCGCTGTGGCGGCCGTGGCGCCGGATGCGGCTGCGATGAGCGCGGAACTTGCGGGCCGGCTGCGCGAACGCATCACGATCGAACGCCGCGAAACCACGCGCGACGCGGTCGGGGGCACAAGCGGCGGATGGACCCCGATCGGGGAATGGTGGGCCGCGGTGGCACCGGACGGCAGCGGCGACATCGTTGCCGCGGACCGGCGCACGGCGGCGGCGCGGTGGCGGATCACGCTGCGAACCGGCGCGGACCTTCGGATCGGCGATCGGCTGACGTGGCGCGGCACCCGGATGCGCGTGCGCCGACGGATCGACGACCCCGCGCAGCCCGACCGCATCACCGTCGAGACGGAGGAAGAGCGATGATGGCGCGACTGACCAAACGGGCGCAGCAGATCGCCGAGCGGCGCACGATCGAACTGATCGACCTGCTGGTCGAGACCGCCGAGGCCGAACTGCCGGCCGACCTGACGATCGAACGCGAGGTGCAGGGCATCGCCATTCGCGGTCGCGCCCTTGCGCGGCGACTGGCCTTTGACGGCCGGCTGCGCGGATTGGTGTTGGGTGTGAAGGGAGCCCGGCAGTGACCGGCGCCGCGCAGGCGGTGCAGGCGGCGCTCGTCTCGGCACTGGAGGGGCATGCGCCGCTCGCCGCGGAGATTGGCGGGGTGTTCGACGGGCCGCCGGCGCGCGCCGTCTTCCCCTATGTCGCGATCGGTGCGGGTGCGAGCGGCGACTGGAGCCACAAGACCGGCCGCGGGCGCGAGCACCGCCTGGCCCTGACGATCTGGGACGATGGCGATAGTCCGTCGCGGCTGCATCGGCTGATGGCCGAAGCCGAGCACGCGATCGAGGCGATCGACCGCGACATCGGCGGCCATCGCATCGCCAGCCTGCTGTTCCTCCGCTCCCGCGTCGTGCGCGACGCCGACGGGCCGTGGGCCGGGATCATCGAATATCGCGCCCGCACGCTCGAAGACTGAGCCGGGCCGATCAACCAAATTAGATCTGGAGAATGACATGGCTGCGGAAAAGGGAAGCGCCTTCCTGTTGAAGGTAGGCGATGGCGGAACGACGCCGGTTTACGCAACCGTCGCGGGGCTGAGAACCACGCAGATGTCGATCAACGGCGAGGCGGTGGTGATCACCTCCAAGGATAGCGGCGGGTGGCGGGAACTGCTGTCGGGTGCCGGCGTGCGCTCCGTGACGGTGGCCGGAAGCGGCATCTTCACCGGTTCGGTCGCGGAGACGCGGCTGAAGGGCAATGCGCTGGCGGGCGTGATCGACGCGTATGAGCTGAGTTTCGAGAGCGGCGAGAAATTGCGCGGGCGCTTTCTGCTGACCCGCCTCGATTATGCAGGCGATTTCAATGGCGAGCGCAGCTACGCGCTGTCGCTGGAAAGCTCCGGACCGGTGACGAGCCTGTGAACCCGGCTCGGGGCGAGGCGGCGATCGACCTGCGCGGCGCGCGCATCACGCTGCGGCCGAGTTTCGAGGCGCTGGCGGCGGCGGAGGAGGAGCTGGGCCCGCTGTTCGGGCTGGTCGAACGCGCCGCCCAGGGCGGCCTTCGGCTGAGCGAGCTGGTGGCGTTGTTCTGGCATTGCGCGGCGCCCAACGGGCTGAGCCGCGACGAGTTCGCCGATGCGATCGCCGCTGCCGGCCTGGCGCGCGCGACGCCGCCACTGCGCGTGCTGATCGGCCAGATCCTGCAGGGGCAATGAGCGAGCGCCGCTTTGCCGATGGCGCGGCTCGACTGGCCGGCGTTGCCGCCGCGCTCGCCGGCTGGCGGCCGGACGAGTTCTGGCGGGCCACGCCGGCCGAATTGGCGACCGTGATCCGCGCGCTGGGCGGCGACGATGCACCGGCGGCGGGTCCGGACGAATTGCGCAAGCTGAAGGAGATGTTTCCCGATGGATGAGGAAATCGAACGGCTGATCGTCAGCGTACGCGCCGACACTGGCGCCTTCGCCGCCGATGTCGCGGCGATGCGCGGCGAACTGGAAGGGCCGCTCGGCGCCGGGGCGCAGCGGGCGGGCAGCGCGATCGATGCCGCGCTGACGCGGGCGATCCGCACTGGCAAGCTCGGCTTCGACGATCTTCGTCGGGTGGCGCTGTCGACGCTGGCGGAGATCGCATCGGCGGCGGTCACCAGCGGGGCAGGGGCGCTATTCGGCGGCGGAGGTGCGAGCGGAAGCCTGCTGTCGACCGGCACGCGGCTGCTGACCGCGGCGCTGGGGCTGCCCGGACGGGCGCAGGGCGGGCCAGTGTCGCCGGGGCGGGCCTATCTGGTCGGCGAGCGCGGCCCTGAGATGTTCGTGCCGACCTCCAGCGGACGGGTCGAGACCGGGGGGCAGGGCGGAACGCGCGACGTGCGGGTGTCGATCACGCTCAACGCGCCGGCGGGAAGCGCGCCCCAGGCGCTCGGACGATCGAGCCGGCAGGTCGCGCGCGCCGTGCGCGCCGCGCTCGATGCGGCGGAGCGCTGAGCGTGGCGTGGCGGCTGGCCGGCGCAGCGGATGCCGCGTTCGCGCGCGAGCATGGCAGCTTCATCAAGCGTTTCGACGCGCGTTTCTGGACGGTCGATTTCCCGCGGCCGATGATGGCGTCGGTGAGGACGACCGCCGCGAACGCGCTGCGGGTCGATGCGCTGTTCTACAAGGCGGACGACCTCGCCGGGCTGATCTGGGCATCCGAGGATGTCTACGATCATCCGCTGCTGGGATATGAAACATCGCGCGACTACCGCGCCTGTCGGTTGTCGTTCCGGTGGCGATCGGGTGGGCTGAAGCCGCTCGACGCCATCAAGGGGCCGACCCTGACGATCGAGGGGCGCGATGCGGAGGGGGCGCCGCGCGCCTGGTATGTGCGGCTGTGGAACTATGCCGTGGGCGCGCCAGAGGATGCGCGGATCGTCATCGACTTCGCCGCGCTGAAAGGCGGTTTCCTGCTGCCCGACGAAGCGGACCCGGTGTGGGCGGGCGACATCGACCGAATGTTCATCTCGCTCGTCCCCCCGGAATATGACGAGACGGCGGACGTGCTCGCCGCGCCGGTCGAGGCGTGGGCGGAGCTGAGCGAGCTCGCCTGCGACGGCGCCGGTTCGGTGCTGGCGATCGGCGACGTGCTGGTGCCCGCGCATCGGCTGCAGATCGCGACCGGCTATGATGACAGCTATAACCAGACGCCGGCGCGGTTGCTGCGCAATGCGATCCAGCTCGGCTATCGCGGGGCGATCAATCATTATGTCGGGATGAGCCATTATTTCCGGCTCGACTGGGACGCCGGGCCGGCCGCGTTCCTGGTCGATCCGAGCGGGGCGCTGAACGGACCATGCGCGGCCTGGCATGCGGATTTTGCGCAGCGCGCGGGGTCGCTCGGCTTCGGGCTGATCCTGTCGCTTTCCTATGAGCTGTTCGACGCGCACGCGCCTTCCGCCTGGAAACAGCGGGCCGAGAATGGCGACCCGGCGCTGACCGGCTGGTCCCCGCCATCGACTTTGCTGTCGCCGGCAAATGCGGACGCCATGGCCCATCTCCGGGATGTGGCGCGCGCGTTCGTCGCGATCGCCGCGGCAGCCGGGCAGCCGGTGCGGTTCCAGATTGGCGAGCCATGGTGGTGGATCATGCCCGATGGGCGGCCCTGCCTGTACGACGATGCGGCGAAGGCGGCGTTCGGGGGTTCCCCGGTCTCGATCCCCACGGTGCGGGCTCCGCTGGGTGCCGCACAGACTGCGCTGCTCGACGCGGCAGGCGCGGTGCTCGCGACATCGACTGCGGCGCTCCGCGATGCGGTGCGGGATGCGGCGGCGGGGGCCGAGGTGCTGCTGCTCGCTTATTTGCCGACCGTGCTGGATGCCGCCGCCCCCGAGATCAAGCGCGCCAACCTGCCGATCGGATGGGCGAGCCCGGCGTTCGATCGCCTCCAGCTCGAGGATTATGACTGGGTGACCAGCGGCAATCGCGGGGCAACCGCGCGGGGCGTCGCTCTGGCGACGGCGCGGCTGGGCTATCCGGTCGACGAGCAGCATTATTTCGCCGGCTTCGTGCTGCTGCCCGATCAGGCGGCGCAGTGGGGCGAGATCGATGCGGCGGCGGAGGCCGCTCTGGCGCGCGGGACCGCGGAAGTATTCGCCTGGGCGCTGCCGCAGGTGACCCGCGACGGCTTCGTACATTTCGAGATAAGCGAGGAGGATCGCGTGCAGCCGTTCGACGATGTGAGCTTCCCGATCGCGCTGGGCCGGGAGGCAAGCGTCGAGCCGGCCTTTTCGACCGCGATCGTCACCACCGCCGCGGGCCATGAGCAGCGCAATGCCGACTGGTCGAATGCGCGGCTGCGCTTCGATGCGGGGCCGGGGGTGCGATCCGAGGCGGACATCCAGACGCTGATCGGCTTCTTCCGGGCGCGGCGTGGGGCGGCAAAGGGGTTTCGCTTCCGCGACCCATTTGACGACAGTTCCAGCGGGATGACGGACGATCCCGGCATCGGCGATCAGCTTGTCGGTGTCGGCGACGGTGTGCGGACCCGCTTCGAGTTGACCAAACATTATGGCGAGGGCGCAGACGCCCAGCGGCGCAGGATCACCCGCCCGGTGCCCGGCAGCGTGCGCGTGGCGATTGATGGCGGTGAGCGTCATGCGGGCTGGACGCTCGAAAGCGGCGGGATAGTCGCCTTCTATGAAGCACCGGGCGATGGCGTCGGTGTAACGGCTGGATACCGTTTCGACGTGCCGGTGCGCTTCGCGGAGGACCGCCTGGAGGTGAGCCGCGCAGGATTCGCTGCTGGGGAGGCGCCGACGGTGCCGCTGATCGAGATCAGGGAGGGTTGAGCCATGACCGACTGGCTCGATCCGGACCTCACCAGCATCGCATTCTGCTGGCGGCTAGACCGGCGTGACGGGATCGCGATGGGCTTTACCAGCCATGATCGCGACCTGACGATCGCCGGCCTGACGTACCGCGCCGCGCCGGGCATGCTGCCTTCCGCGATCAGCGTATCGGACGGGTTGGATGTGGACACGCTCGACGTGTCCGGCGCGTTGACCAGCGACGCAATCACCGCGGCCGACCTGGCGCAGGGGCGCTGGGATGGCGCGCGGGTGCGCCTGTTCGCGACCGACTGGCAGGCACCGCGCGGCGACATGCTGCCGCTGGCCCGCGGCGAACTGGGCGATGTCGGCATTCGGGATGGAGCCTTCAGCGCGGAGCTGCGCGGCCCGACCGCCATGCTCGAGCGGCCGGTGGTCGAGCAGACCTCCCCGGAATGCCGCGCGGAGCTTGGCGACAGGCGCTGCCGGGTGGACATCGCCGGGCGACGGCGGATCGCCCGCATCGTCACCATTCTCGACAATGCACGTCTGGAGTTGAGCGAGGCTGAGCCGACCGAAAATGCCTATGCCTATGGTCGGCTGCGCTGGCTGGACGGGCCCGACTGCGGCCTCGCCGCGGCTATTCTCGCGTCCGACGGTGCAACCATCACGCTCCGCGATCCGCCAGCCAGCGAAGTAATGGCCGGCACCCGCGTCGAACTGATCGAGGGGTGCGACAAGAATTTCGCGACCTGCCAGGCGCGCTTCGCCAACAGCGCCAACTTTCGCGGCGAGCCGCATCTGGCGGGCAACGACCTGCTGACGCGCTATCCCGGCGCCTGATGCCATGACCAAAAGGCAAGATGCCGTCGTCACGGCGGCACGTGCGCTGATCGGCGTCCGCTTTCGCCCCCAGGGTCGCGATCCGGCGACCGGGCTCGACTGCGTTGGCGTGGCGCTCCTTGCTCTCGATCCGACTTCTGGGGCGGCGCAGGCGCGCGGCGACTATCCCCAGCGTGGCGGCGATGCGGCGGCGGTTATCGCGGCGATCGATCGGCCGTCGCTGGCGCGGATCCCGGTTGCCGAGGCGCACGCTGGCGCGCTGCTGCTGATGGAGGTGGGGCCGGGGCAAATGCATCTGGCGATCAAGACGCGGGAGGGCTTCGTCCATGCCGACGCCGCCTTGCGCCGCGTCGTCGAGACGCCCGGACGGCCGCCGTGGCCGCCGATCGCCGCCTGGCGCATTCATGAGGAGAATAGCTGATGGCGACGCTGATCCTGACCGCGGTCGGTACGGCACTGGGCGGACCGATCGGCGGGGCGATCGGGGCGTTGATCGGCCAAAGCGTCGATCGAAGAATGCTTGCGCCGAAGGGCAGGCGGGGGCCCAGGCTGGGCGACCTGACGGTCCAGACGTCGACCTATGGATCGGCGATCCCGAAGCTGTTCGGCCGGATGCGCGTCGCCGGGACGGTGATCTGGGCGACCGACCTGAAGGAGGATCGGGCGATCTCCGGCGGCAAGGGGCAGCCGAGCACGACCGAATATAGCTATTCCGCATCGTTCGCGGTTGCGTTGTCCGCGCGGCCGATCGTGGCGGTGCACCGGATCTGGGCCGACGGAAAATTGCTGCGGGGCGCGGCTGGGGACTGGAAGACGCAGACCGGCTTCCGGCTGTACCTGGGCGGCGAGGATCAGGCGGTGGATCCGTTGATCGCGTCCGCGGAGGGGCTCGGCGGCACGCCGGCATATCGTGGAACGGCCTATGCGGTGTTCGAGCATCTCCAACTGGCCGATTTCGGTAATCGCATCCCGTCGCTGACCTTTGAGGTCGAGGCCGATCAAAGCGCTGTCCCGCTCGGGACGGTCGCCGACGAACTCAGCCAGGGAGCGGTGCGGGGCGAGCTGCCTGCCTCGGTGGAGGGCTTCGCTGCCAGCGGCGACAGCGTGCGAGGGGCGCTCGAGGCGCTTTCGTCGCTGGCCGCGCTGTCGGTCGTGGATCAGGGCGAGCAGCTGTTGTTGCGGTCGCTTCCGGCGGCTGCGCTGCTGTCGGAGGACGCGCTGGGCGCGACCGCGGGTTCCGAGCTGCGGGCGCGGGTCGAGCTGGATCGCGAGGCGCCCGGCACGCTGCCGGACGAGATCGCGATCAGCTATTATGAGCCGAGCCGCGACTATCAGGCCGGGCTTCAGCGCGCCCGCCGGGGTGGGCCGGGGCGACGGGTGGAAAGCATCGATCTTCCGGCGGCGCTCTCCGCGGATGGCGCCAAGGCGGCGGCGGAACGCCTGCTCGCCCGGGCATGGGCAGAACGGGTCCATGCGACGGTTGCATTGCCAATCAGACACATGACGCTGCGGCCCGGCAGCGCAGTGCGCCTGCCCGGCCGTGCCGAGCTGTTCCGCATCGCGAGCTGGACGCTGGCGCACATGGTTCTGGAACTCAAGCTGGTTGGGGTCCCCACGGCGCCCGCCGCGCCAGCGACGGCCAGCCCCGGGCGGCCAAGCGCCGAGGCGGATCAGCAGGCCGGCGAGACGCTGCTCGAGCTTCTGGACCTGCCGCCATTGCAGGAAACCGCGCTGGCGGCGCCGATGCTGTGGATCGCGGCGGCGGGCACCGAGCCCGGCTGGCGCAAGGCGCAGTTGCTGACCAGCCTCGATGCCGGCGCGAGCTTCCGGCCATTGGGGATGACGGCGAAACCGGCGGTGATGGGTGTTGCGATCGAGGCGCTGGGGGAGGGCGAACCGGCGCTGTTCGATCGACGGCTGAGCGTCGACGTGGCCCTCGCCAACCTATCGATGTGGCTGGAAAGCCGCGACGATGATGCGCTGGTCAACGGGGCCAACCTCGCAATGCTCGGCGACGAGCTGATCCAGTTTGGAGCGGCCCAGCCGATCGGCGGGGGACATTTCCGCATTTCCCGGCTGCTGCGGGGACGGCGCGGCACCGAATGGGCGATGGCGACCCATGCCGCGGGGGAGCGCTTCGTGCTGATCGATGCCGCGACGCTGGTGCCGTTCCAGGCGCCGCTTTCTGCGCTGGGCACGACGGCCCGCGTCCTCGCAGCGGGCGTAGGCGACACCGTCGCGACAGTACGCGAAACGGTGATTTCCGGCGCGGCGGTGCGGCCGCCATCCCCCGTGCACATCACCGCCGCCCGCGGCGAGGATGGAACGGTGCGGGTCCGCTGGGTCCGACGGAGCCGGACCGGGTGGGCCTGGCTTGACGGCGGCGATGCCCCGCTGGGCGAGGAAAATGAGCGTTACCGCCTGACCATCCTGCACGCAGGTTTGGCCGTGCGGACAGTCGAAACGCCGATTGCCGAATATGACTATACCATCGCGGCGCAGGCGGCAGACGGCGTGGGCGCTTCGGACCCGGTGCAGCTGCACATTGCCCAGATGGGGGTAGTAGCGCCGTCACTTCCGGTCGCGCGCCGGAACATCACTATTTGAGGAGCATCGGCGATGACTGAATCGAGCACGCGCCTTTCCTTGCCTCTTATTCAGGCAGGGCAGGCGCAGAAGGAACTCTACCACAATGAGGCGCTCGCGCTGATCGATCTTGCGCTGCATCCGGCGGTGCAGGCTTATGCGCTCGATCTGCCGCCGGCGGTGCCCGTACCGGGAGAGTGCTGGATCGTCGGGCCGGAGCCAGCGGGCGACTGGGCGGGGCGGCCGGGCGTGATCGCCGGCTGGACGCCAGGCGGCTG
>JAQGKS010000295.1 GCA_028289965.1 Sphingomonas bacterium | reverse complement strand
GAGCCGCGACCCGGCCTCGCCGTGAAGCCAGACCCCCCATGCGGCGGCGACCTGCGGTGCCGCGCCGCGCGAGACCAGCCCGGCGATGATCCCGGCGAGCACGTCGCCCGATCCGCCGGTAGCGAGGCCGACCCCACCGCCCTGATAGCGGAGTGGCGTTTCGCCGGGCGCGGCGACCAGCGTCTCGGCGGATTTGAGAACGATCACCGCGCCGAACCGGTCGGCGGCGTCGCGCGCCACGCTCTCCGGATCGGCGGCAACCTGCTCTTCGTCGCAGGCGATGCAGGACGCCATCTCGCCATGATGCGGCGTCAGCACAACGCGGCCGCCATGGCCGCGGATCAGCGCCTCGTGCGAACCGGCGCAGGCGACGGAGGCGGCGTCGAGCACGACGCCGAGGCCGTCGCGCGGATCGGCCAGCAACATCCGGCCGAGCGTTTCGGCGCGATCCCGATCGCTGATCCCGGGGCCGAGCACCAGGCAGTCGGTGTGCGCGACGTCACCGCGGAGCAGGTCCCCGGCCGCTGGGTCGATTTCTCCGGACGACGACGGCAAAGCGATCATCCCGGCTTCGGGGATGAGCACGCCAAGCGCGATCGCCGCCTCGTGGATCGTGCCGATGCGGACCTTGCCGGCGCCGGCGCGGAAGGCGGCCTCCGCGGTCAGCCGGATCGCGCCGGGGACGGTGGCCGATCCGCCAATGGCGAGCACCTTGCCGCGGCTGTTCTTGTCCGTGCCCGCTTCGTGGCGGGGAAGGGGGTGGGCGGCGAGCCAGCGCGCATCGAGCGGAATGGTCATCCACGCACGCCCTGGATCGGCTCGGGCGCGTTGGTCACGGGGACGTTGGCCGCCTCGATCGGGGCGGTGACGTTGTAGCGGGCAAGCGCCAGCCCGCCATGCTGCCCCATCGCCGGATCGAAGCGATATTCGGTGATCGAGCAATTGGCGACGTCCGCCTGCCGGTCGATCGCCAGGATGTCGGCCTCGTTCAGCCCCTCGATGATGTAGCGCAGGCACAGCACGACGACCTGGTGGGCGACGATCATCACGCGCTGGCCGCCATGATGGAGCGAGACCGTGTCCATCACCGAACGCAGCCGCAGGATCACGTCGCACCAGCTCTCGCCACCCGGCGGGCGATGGTAGAATTTGCCGAGCAGGCGGCGGAATTCGGCCTGGTCGGGCAGGACGGCGGCGATACCGGGCGCAGTCAGCCCGTCGAGGATGCCGAACTCCTTTTCGCGCAGGCGTTCGTCGCAGCAGATCGGCGTGTCCTCGGCGCACCCGCCATGGCCGCGAAAATGCTTCGCGGTCGCGATGGCGCGGGCATAAGGCGAGGCCATCAGCACTTCGGGCCGGCCATCCTCCTGCCCCTGGGCGAACCACCGGCCCAGCGCCTCCGCCTGATCCTCGCCGCGCGGCGACAGCGGCACGTCGACGTCGCGGCTGGTGAGGTCGATCCGGTGCGCCCCGGCCGCCGCGGCGACATCGCGCGCGACATTGCCCGCGCTTTCACCGTGCCGAACGATCCACAGGACCGAGGGCCAGCGTTTCGCGGTCATTCCGCGCCCGCCGCGTCCAGCCGCGCGACCTGATCCGGGGACAGCGCCAGGCTCATCGCGCCGAGCAGTTCCTCGACCTGGGCGACGCTGGTCGCGCTGGCGATCGGCGCGGTGAGGCCGGGCTGGGCAGCGATCCAGGCGAGTGCGATCTGCGGCAGCGACGCGCCGGTCTCGCCCGCAATCGCATCCATCGCGGCAAGGACGGCAAAGCCGCGATCGTTGACATAATCCTTCACGCGGTAGCCGCGGGCCTTGCCCTCGGCATCGGCGGGGTTGCGATACTTGCCGGTGAGGAAGCCGCTCGCCAGCCCGAAATAGGGCACCACGCCAATATTCTCGGCAATGCACAATTGCTGGAGCGGGCCCTCGAAATCCTTGCGATCGAGCAGATTATACCATGGCTGGAGCGCGGTGTAGCGCGCCAGACCATTGGCGTCGCTTACCGCCAGCGCCTCCGCAAGCCGATCGGCGGTGTAGTTGGAGGCGGCGATCGCGCGGACCTTGCCGGCCTTGATCAGACCGTCGAACGCGGCGAGCGTTTCCTCGAACGGCGTGTCGGCATCGTCGCGGTGCGCGAAATAGAGATCGATATAATCGGTCTGGAGGCGGCGGAGCGACGCCTCGACCGCGACCGCGATGTTGCGCGGCGACAGGCCGTTCTCCTCCAGCCCCTCGGGCACGAGCATGCCGACCTTGGTGGCGATCTGGACATCGTCGCGGCGGCCGCGCTGCTTCAGCCAGTGGCCGATCACGGTTTCGGATTCGCCGCCCGAATTGCCCGGAATCCACTGCGAATAGACGTCGGCGGTGTCGATCATCGTCCCGCCGCCGGCGACGAAGGCATCGAGCACGGCAAAGCTCGTCGGCTGATCGGCGGTCCAGCCGAACACGTTGCCGCCGAGCACGAGCGGCGCCACATCGAGTCCGCTGCTTCCCAGCGCGCGCTTCACGACCATCGCATCCTCCTTGGTTATTACATGGATCAGCTTGCCCGATCGAGCGTGATGTGGCCGCTGCGCTTGAGCGCCTCGACCGCGCGCTTGACCTCCTGGCTGCTGCCGCGCGGCAGCACCAGCACGGCATCCTTGGTGGCGATGATGATCAGATCCTTGACGCCGACCGCCGCAACGAGCGGCCCGTCGCTGCGGATCAGGCAGCCGCTGGTATCGATCGAGATGATCTCGCCATGATGGGCGTTGCCGTCCGCATCCTTGATCGCGAGCGCGTGGAGCGCATCCCAGCTGCCGACGTCGGACCAGCCCATCTCGACCGGTGCGACGGCGACCCGCTCGGCCTTTTCCATCACCGCATAATCGATCGACTCGTCGGGCGAGGCGGCGAACGCCTTAGCATCGGGATAGATGTGGACGCCCTCGATCCGCGCCGCGGCCATCGCCTTTCGCGCGGCGGCCGCGATCGCCGGCGCATGCGCCTCGAGTTCGCGCAGATAGGTGTCGGCCCGGAACAGGAAGATGCCGCCGTTCCACACGTAGCAGCCCGCGGCGATATAGCCCTCGGCGGTGGCGCGGTCGGGCTTTTCGACAAAGCGTTCGACGCGGCAGACGCCGGCGGCGATCTCCTCGCCGGTGCAGATATAGCCATAGCCGATCTCGGGCGCGTCGGGGGTGATCCCGAAGGTGGCGAGCCAGCCCTGTTCGACCACGGCGGCGGCGGCATCGATCGCCCTGCGAAACGAATCGACGTCGGCGATGACATGGTCGCTGGGCATCACCAGCAGCAGCGCATCGGGCGCGGCGTGGAGGGCGGCCAGCGCGATTGCCGCGGCGGTGTTGCGCGCCGCGGGCTCGAGGATCAGCGTTGCCTCGCCGATGCCGACCTGCGCCAGCTGTTCGCCGATGATGTCGACGTGGCGGGCGTTGGCGACCACGATCGGCGCGACGAAGCGCAGCGGATCGCCGGTGCGCTGCGCGGTCAGCTGGAGCATCGTCTCGTCGGCGGTCAGGCTGAGCAACTGCTTGGGCTTGCCCGCGCGGGACATCGGCCACAATCGCGTGCCGGACCCGCCCGAGAGGATGACCGGCGTAATCTTGCGCAACTCGGCCATAAGGCTCCTATCCGTACCGCCGTCCTTTAGGTCGGGGAGCCTTGCCAGGTCCACCATGATCATGCGGGGGCATTGCTTCAGGAAATGTTTGTCAATTTATCCGACAGCGTGACTCTGTCGGCATTGTTTACGGCGGGACGGGAACGACGACGCGTGATCAGGCTGTTCAAACATTATGTTCCCTACGCCGTGCTGCTGCTCGGTTTCGTCGATTTCCTGCTGTTGCTGTTCGCGGCGGAGGCGGGATGGGTGATCCGGCTCCATCAGCTCGGCAGCCTGGTCGCGCCGATCGGCGAACGCATTCCGCAATTGTTGAGCTTCGCCATCGCCCTGCAATGCGCGATGGTCGCGGTCGGGGTCTATGGGGCGGAGGCGCTCCAGTCGCTGCGCTTCGCCGCGGCGCGGCTGCTGGTGGCGGTCTCGCTCGGCGTGATCCTGATCTCGCTGCTGTTCTTCCTGTTTCCGGAACTCACGCTGTGGCGATCCAATTCGGCCTACGCGATGGGCATCGCGATCGCGCTGCTGATTCTGGTGCGGGCGGTGTTCGGCGGGCTGATCGGGCATGAGGCGTTCAAGCGCCGGGTGCTGGTGCTGGGCGCGGGGGATCGCGCGGCGCGGCTCAAGGCGCTTGCCGAGAAGCCGGGGGCAAGCTTCCTCGTCGTCGGCTATGTCGCGATGAGCGAGGGGCCGCACCGCATCGCCGAGGCGATCAGTCGCAAGGACATTGCGGTGCTGGGCGATCATGTCGTCGCGCTCAACGCCAGCGAAGTCGTGCTGGCGCTGGACGAGCGGCGCAACGCGCTGCCGCTCGCCGATCTCGTCCGCATCAAGACCACCGGGGTCCATGTCAACGAGCTGTCGAGCTTCCTCGAGCGGGAGACCGGGCGCGTCGACCTCGACAGCGTCAATCCCTCCTGGCTGATCTTCTCGGACGGATTTTCCTCCGGGCGCCGCCTGTCCGGTTTGGCCAAGCGGCTGTTCGACATCCTCGCCAGCCTGCTGCTGCTGGTGCTGGCGGGGCCGTTGATCGTCATCACGGCGCTGCTGGTGAAGCTGGAAAGCCGCGGCCCGGCATTCTTCCGCCAGTCCCGCGTCGGCCGCTACGGCGTGCCGTTCGACATGATCAAGCTGCGCTCGATGCGCGAGGATGCCGAAGTCGCCGGCCAGGCGGTGTGGGCGCAGAAGAATGATCCGCGCGTCACCCGCGTCGGGCGCATCATCCGCAAGCTCCGGATCGACGAGCTGCCGCAGGCATGGACCGTGCTGACCGGCGGGATGAGCTTCGTCGGCCCGCGGCCGGAGCGGCCGCAGTTCGTCGCCGATCTCGAGGGGCATCTGCCCTTCTACGCCGAGCGGCACATGGTGAAGCCGGGCATCACCGGGTGGGCACAGATCAACTATCCTTATGGCGCAAGCCTGGAGGATGCCCGCCACAAGCTCGAATACGACCTCTATTACGCCAAAAACTACACCCCCTTCCTCGACACGCTGATCCTGCTGCAGACGGTGCGCGTGCTGCTGTGGCCGGAGGGCGCGCGCTGACGCGATGGGCGAGATGATCCAGGCCATCGGCACGTGGAGCCACGCCAGCGCGGCGATCCTGTTCGCGATGCTGGCGCTGTGGCAGACCGGGCGCAGCCGCGGCGGCATCCAGCGCCGGCTGCTCGCGCTGGCCTTCGCGCTGACCGCGCTCTGGGCGCTCGCCGTCGCCTGGGCTGGCGGGGAGGCGGTGGCCGCGCGCTTTGCCGAGGCCGGGCGCAACATCGCCTGGCTGTCGATGATGCTGGCGCTGTTGACCCGCGGCGGCGCCGAGGGGCGTCGGCCGGGGGTGATGACGCTCTACGCGGTGCTGATGGCGGTGATCGTCGGCCAGGCCGCGGTGGATATCCTGCCGATGCAGCTCGCGCTGGAGACGCCGAGCGCGACGACGCACCTGCTGATATCCCTGCTGTTGCGGATGATGGTGGCGATCGGCGCGCTGGTGCTGGTCCACAATCTCTACACCGCGGCGGCGCCCGAGGCGCGGTGGGGCATCCGCCTGCCGATGATCTGCCTCGCCGCGATGTGGGCCTATGATCTCAACCTGTTCACCGTGGCCTATCTCGGCCGCGCCTGGCCGCAGGAGCTGGTCGCCGTCCGCGGCGTGGTGATGACCTTGCTCGTGCCGCTGTTCGGCATGGCCAGCTGGCGCAACGTGAAGTGGAAGATGCGGCTGTCGCGCGCCGTCGCCTTCCAGTCGCTCTCGCTCGTCGCGATCGGCGGCTATTTCGTGTTCATGGTGATCGCCGCGCAGGCCGTGCAGTTGATCGGTGGGCGCTATTTCGGGCTGGCCCAGGTCACCGTCATAGCCGGGCTGACCGCGATCGCTCTGCTGCTCATGCCCTCGGCGCGGCTGCGGGCGTGGCTGCGCGTGACGGTCGCCAAGCATTTCTTCCAGCACCGCTACGACTATCGCCTCGAATGGATGCGCTTCACCGGAACGCTCGGCGTGCCGGGGGTGGATGCCGCGCCGCTCGACGTGCGCGTCGTGCAGGCGGTGGCGGACATTACCGAATCGCCCGGCGGGCTGCTGCTGCTGCCGGCCGATGGCGGCGGTCTGTGCGCGGGATCGCGGTGGAACTGGACGACGCTCGATCCGCCGGCCCAGGCGGCCGGTCCGGCCTTTGCGCGGCATTGCGAGGAAACCGGGCGGATCATCGAACTCGAGCCGATGCGCCGGGGCGCGAAGGGGGCATTCCTCAACGAAGCCGCGATCGTGCCCGAATGGATATTGGCCGAGCCGCGCGCCTGGGCGGCCGTGCCGCTGGTCCATATCGAACGGCTGGTCGGCGTCGTCCTGCTCGAGCGTCCGCTGGTCGATCGCGTGCTCGACTGGGAGGATTTCGATCTGCTGCGCGTCGCCGGGCGGCAGGTGGCAAGCTACATCGCCGAGGCGCGCGGGCAGGAGGCGCTGTCCGATGCCAAGCGGTTCGACGAGTTCAACCGGCGCTTCGCCTTCGTCGTCCACGACATCAAGAATCTGGTGAGCCAGCTGAGCCTGGTCGCCCGCAACGCCGTCCGCCACGCCGACAAGCCGGACTTTCGCGCCGACATGATCGCGACCTTGCAGGATTCGGTCAGCAAGATGAACGAGCTGCTCGCCCGCCTGTCGCAGCACAACACCGCCCGGCCGGAGGAGCCCCGGCTGGTCGCGCTGCGCACGCTCGCCGATACGGTCGCGAACGCCAAGCGCCGCCAGCACCCGGTGCAGGTGCATGGCAGCAGCGACGTCGTCGCGCGGGCCGATCCGGCGCGGCTGGAGCAGGCGCTCGGCCACCTCGTCCAGAACGCGATCGATGCCAGCCCGGCCAACCGGGCGGTGACGCTGCGGATCGATCGCGCGGGCGGCGAGGCGCGGATCGAGGTGCTCGACGACGGCGCCGGCATGTCGGCTGAGTTCATCCGCACCCGCCTGTTCAAGCCGTTCGCCTCGACCAAGGATGGAGGCTTCGGCGTCGGCGCCTTCGAGGCGCGGTCGCTGGTCGCGGCGATGGGCGGCAGGCTGGAGGTGGAAAGCCGCGAGCGCGAGGGCAGCCGCTTCGCGATCATCCTGCCGATTGCCGACGATGCCCGGATCCCCGAACCCGAAGACAGGATGCGCGCCTGATGGCCGACGAACGCCCCCGCCTGCTGATCGTCGAGGATGATATCGGGCTCCAGCGCCAGCTGCGCTGGGCCTATGACGATTATGAGGTGATCGTCGCCGGCGACCGGGCGAGCGCGATCGAGGCGCTCCGCGCGGCCGAGCCCGCCGTCGTCACGCTCGACCTCGGCCTGCCGCCGGACCCCGACGGCACCAGCGAGGGGTTCGCCACGCTGGAACAGATGATCGCGCTCAAGCCCGACACCAAGGTGATCGTCGCCTCCGGCCATGGCGCGCGGGAGAGCGCGCTGCGGGCGATCGCGTCCGGCGCCTATGATTTCTACCAGAAGCCGGTCGACATTGACGAACTCGGCCTGATCGTCGGCCGCGCCTTCCATCTCCACGGGATCGAACGGGAAAATGCCCGGCTGGCGAGCGTCGTGCCCTCCGATGCGACGGTGCTCGGCGGGATGATCACCGCCGCGCCCGAGATGCTGAAGGTCGCCCGCACGATCGAGCGCGTCGCCAATGCCGACGTCTCGGTCATGCTGCTTGGCGCGAGCGGCACCGGCAAGGAATTGCTCGCCCGCGGCGTGCACCAGTCGAGCCGCCGGCGCGACGCCGGGTTCATCGCGATCAATTGCGCCGCGATCCCCGAGAATCTGCTGGAGGCCGAGCTGTTCGGCTATGAAAAGGGGGCGTTTACCGGCGCGATCAAGACCACTGAAGGCAAGATCGAGCTGGCCGAGGGCGGCACGCTGTTCCTCGACGAGATTGGCGACGTGCCGCTGCCGCTTCAGGTCAAGCTGCTCCGCTTTCTCCAGGAACGGGTGATCGAGCGGATCGGCGGGCGCAAGCCGATCCCGGTCGACACCCGCATCGTCTGCGCCACCCACCAGAATCTCGAGGCGATGATCGCCGAGGGCCGGTTCCGCGAGGATCTGTTCTACCGGCTTGCCGAGATCGTGGTGCGCATCCCGACCTTGGCCGAGCGGGCGGGGGACGCCGGGCTGCTCGCGCGGCATTTCCTGGTGCGCTTCGCGCGCGACATGAACCCGCAGGTCAAGGGCCTCGCGCCCGATGCGCTGGCGGCGATCGACGCATGGGGCTGGCCCGGCAACGTCCGCGAGCTGGAGAACCGGATGAAGCGCGCGGTGATCATGGCCGACGGCAAGCTGATCTCCGCGGCCGACCTGGACCTCGGCGCGGGCGAGAATCCGGGCGAACTCCTCAACCTGCGCG
>JAQGKS010000259.1 GCA_028289965.1 Sphingomonas bacterium | reverse complement strand
GGCCGAGGTGGTTCAGTACGGCCGTCATCGCCCGCTCAGCCGAGCCCTTCATGCCGGGGGACTATGAGGCGCTACGCGGGCGGTAGAGTCCGGCGATCCCACACATGGCTGCTCCTAAACGATTGTTCGCCGTGCACCGGGCAGGCGCAATTGGGGACAAGCAGCGTGCCGTTCGTCCGCTTGATCATTGGCCGCGGCCTGGTCACCCAAACCGCGATCCGAGGCGGCGTAGCGCGGCCGGGCGCTGCGCGCGCCGCCGCGGAAGCCGGTCAGGCGGCATGCTCCCGCACGCCCGCCGCAATCAGCCAGCCGATCGAGTAGATCAGCAACAGCGCAATCACGACCGTCGCCAGGATTCTCCAGCGCTCGGGGAAGAGCGCCTTCACCGGCAGGTTGGCGTCGACGACGCGGACGACATAGAGCTGCTGGCGAAGCGCCTGCTCGCGGGCCCGTTCGAGACTGGTCGCCGCCGCTTCGTAGCGCTTGGACAGGAACGCCTGGCGCAGCTGCAGATCTTCGTAGCCACCGATGTCATTGGCGATTGCGCCGCCGCCGCCGGTCAGGCGGCCCGCCTGCGCCGCGACCTGACTCTCCAGCGCGGCCACGCGCGCAGCGACTGCGCGATATTGCGGGCTCGACCGGTCGATGAGCCCGCCCATCGCCGACAGCTGCGCCCGCGCGGTGGAGAGCTGGCCATTGAGCGACGTGACAAGCTCGATCTGGGCCTGGCCCGATGCCTTGGGATCGATGTCGGACTGGGCGTTGCGGAACCGCTTCAGTTGCAACTGAACCGCGGTGAGTGCCTGCTCGGCGTCGGCCAGCTGGCGGCGCGAGGTTGCGATCGAATCGGAATAGCCGCGCTGGTTGAGGAAGTTGACCCGGCTCTCGCCCAGTTCGAGCAGGCGGCGCACGAGGTGATAGGAATCCTGCGGGGTGAAACTCCGCACCTTCAGCGTCGTGATGCCGGTTTCCGTATTATACTGAACGCTCACCTGCTTGCGATAATAGCCCAGCAGCCGCTCCGGCGTCGGATTGTCGCTCGACAGGCGGCTGGTGATGTCGACGCCGGAGCGGCGGAATCGCTCGACCAGCTGATCGCGCTTCCGCAACGTCGCGACGACGTCGTGGGAGGTCAGATAATCCGACACGCTCATCGCTTCGCTCTGTGCTGCGCTCAGCCCGGTGGCGGCGCTCAGCACCTGGCTGACGCCGATACCGCCCGTCACGCCCGCGTCGGTGGTACGGACCAGGAAATGCGCCTCGGACTGATACTGATCGGACGCGATCAGGAACAGGTAGCCCATCGTCAGCAGCACCGGCAGCATGACGACGCCGAGGAAAGTACGATGGCTGCGCGCCCAGCCAGTGACGCGGCTCCACCGCCCGCCCGGACCATGGTCATCGAGCTCGGATTGCGGAGCAAGGACTCCGTACATGTTCATCGCAGGAAGCCTTCGCAGATTTTCAGGTTGCGGCGGGTCACGACAGGTGAATCCGCTTGCGGAGAAGCTTGACGGAAATCAGCCCCACCCAGGTAAGCACCAGGCAAAAGGCGACGACATATCCGCCATCGAAATACCGCAGATCCGCGCTGCGGAACTGGCCGTATCGCATGAGCTCGAAAATATGGGGCAGCGGGATCCAGAGCAGCCACTCGCGATAGGGCTGCGGGATCCACTCGACCTGGAAAAACGCGCCGGACAGCGGGATCATGAAGTAGGAATAGGGGTGGACGAGCCGGCCGACGGTGCGGTTCTCGTGCGATATCCCGGTGATGATCAGCGATTGAGCGAGCGAAATCCAGAACATCAGCCCAACGGCGGCGACGACATATAGCGGCCTGACCGGAAGCGATGCCCAGCCGATGCCGGACAGCAGCACCATCATCACCGCATAGGCCATGAATGTGCCTGCCGCCTCGAGCAAAGCGCGGGAGAAGACGATGTCGCTGACCGTCACCATCCGATGGTAGAGCAGCGGCGCATTGGCCTCGATCGCGCCTTCGCTGCGATTGACGATGCCGCGGAACATGATGAACAAGGTGTAGCCGACAACCGTGAAGGGCAGCGGGCGGATGTCGCTGCCATATTCGGTATGGCCGTTCATGTGCAGCATACCGATGACACTGGCGAGCATCAGCGGCTCACCGATCAGCCACAGATAGCCGATATTCTCCCGTCCATAGCGCGTGTGCAGTTCGCGCATCATCAGCGCACCGATCACCCGGTTCTGAATTGCTAAGGCTTTGAAAAAGGAGGCGCGCGGCGGCGGCGCGAGCGGATGAGAGCTCATGTGGCGAGCCTATGCACCAGATCGAGCACGATGGCGAGATGTTCGGACCAGGTCGGCAGCGGAACGGTGCTGACCGGCGCCCGTCGCTCCGCGACTGGCTCGGCGCTGGCGTTGGCGATCGCGCGCATCCAGGCGATTCCATCCAGCGGATCGAGGTAGAGCGGGGTCGACCCTCCGGCTTCCCTGAGCGCCGGGAGATCGCTGCAGATGACCGGCGTACCCATCGCCAGCGCCTCGCTGACCGGCATACCGAAACCTTCCGCGAACGAGGGAAGAAGTAATGCGCGTGCGCCTGCAAGAAGCCGCCGCACCTCCCGGTCGGGCAGGCGCCCCCGTTCCTCCACATGCCCCCGCAATGCCGGACAGCGTTCGAGCATGTCGACGACCTGCTCATTCTCCCAGCCGCGGCGGCCGACCAGGATCAGCTTGGGGATCGCATTGCCGCCGCACGTCTCGACCATTCTGCGCCAGACGTTCAGCAGAAGCAGGTGGTTCTTACGGGGCTCGATCGTGCCGATACACACGAAATATGGTGGCCCGCCTCGCGGCGCGGCCGGCTCCTCCGCACCTTCGTCCGGAAACCCGAGATGGGCGACACGGAGCATGATCGGACGTTCGGCGGCGGCTGCGAACGGTCGGAAGGAATCCAGCGTCGCCGCAGAGTTGGCGACGATCCCGTCGGCATGGCGCACCAGCGTCGCGATGCGCCGGCGGTGGAGTTTGTCCCCGCCCGCCCGGACATATTCCGGAAACTCGATCGGGATCAGATCGTGCACGAGGCAGACAAATCGGGCCCGCTCGCGGCGGAGAATGGCCGCAACCCTGGCCTCGTTATCGAGATGGTGCGGCGATGCCTGAAGGTAGATGCGCGACACGCCTTCGCGCTTGGCGGGCACGCGGCGCGGATGAAGCGCCAGCACCGCGCGGGCGGCATGAAGCCACAGCCGCGCGCGCCTTGCCTGCCCGACATCGTTCCAATCCGCTTCGGTACGGTCCAGGAAGCGCCGGACAGCGCGACCATCGAGGCGACCATAGGTGCCGTTGGGATGCAGCCCGGCAAAGTGCAGTTGACCGGGGATGGTGCGCATCAGGCCGCGCGCATAGGCCATTTCGACGCGGTCGACCCCCGTCGGGGTTGAGTGCAGCAGGCGCGAGAGCAGGCGCGACAGATCGAGCACAACCTCGACATTGCTCCCCAGGACTGGCGAAGATGAATGGGGTGCGCGCACGACAGGATCAAACGGGCCGTGAAACGCCACACTGCTCAAGGCCGCGTCATCCTGCTGAACGATCGCCGACGCCGCCGGCAAGGACACTCAGTCGCTGACCGGAGCCCAGCCGCTGCACCGCTCCGTCGACCAGCAAGGCCAGCCCCTCGTCGCTGAGGAAGCCGCCGCGAATCAGACAGCGGTTCAGCAGCACGCGGCAGAACGCATCGTAGAGTTCGGCCTTGGGCGGCGAGGGCGACCGCCAGAAACTGTCCAGCGGACCCTGATGGGTGATGCCGGCGATATGGTAGACCGCCTGCCCGAGCACGGCCGTCGGCACGCCCACGCTCAAGGCCAGCGTGCCCGTCGTGCTGTTGATCGTGACGACGCCGCAGGCCTTGGCGACGATCCGGGCGACATCGCCCTCCTCAAGCAGCAGCACGCGATCCGCCACGCCCAGCGCCGCCGCCTGCGCGCCGATCAGGCGCCGCCAGTTGATCAGGCCGTTATCGAGCGGATGTTCCTTGATCAGCAGCCGCGTCTCGGGCGGGGCGGCGCGGGCGAAACTCTCGATCACATATTCGGCCGCCACCTTCATGCTGCCGAACGGCGAATGGGTGCGGATCTGGTGATCCGAATTGAGCTGGAGCGGAAAGGCGAAATAGGGCGCATCGCCCAGCGTTTTGAGCACCTGCTGCGAACGGCGCCGCGCGCCGCCGCGGCCGAGCAGCCGCCAGAACCAGCCATAGCTTTCGAGCAGCGCCGCCTGCGGGCGGTGCGAGCGGTAATGCGGGAAGCGCCAGATCTGAAAGATCGACTGCGCATAATATGCAAAGGCTTCGCGCGCGCGCCGTTCGAAGCTGGAGGCGACCGGCGGGAAGGTCGGCAGCGGCGGCAGCCCGCGCGCTTCGGCCAGATACCATTTCGGATCGCGCGACAGCGTCGAGTTGCCGTTCACGCCGTCCAGCTCGAGCGTCATCCAGTCGGGCCGGATATAGCCCTCCTCGAGCACATGGATCCGCAGCTTGCGCAGCGTCGCCATGCCGTGGGCGGTGCGGTGCAGCGGACGGCAATCGCCGAACAGCACCAGATCCGTGATGCGCTCGGCGACGACGAAGGCATCGAAGAAGCGCGGCCAGTCCGCCGCATTCCCGCGATAATCGGTCGCCGGGCCGGGCCAGGACGCGCGATCGCCGCCGTTGAAGTTGATCCGGTGGACGCGGTGGCCGTCCTGCTCCAGCCGGTCGGCGAGCATCGCGAAGAACGGGCCGGGCGGCCCCTGCAAGAACAGGAAGTGCTTGCGGACGAGTGGTTGGTGCTTCACGCCGCGCTCCTGGCCCAGCGCATTGGCCGACGCAACCGCCCCTGGACACCGCGCACGCGGGTGAGCCAGGTCGGGGCGGGGATGCGCTGTTCGGAAAGGCGCGACAGCAATATCTCGGGCGGGCACGGCAGCCGCGTCACCGGATCGAGATAGCGCGGATAGAGAATCAGCGCCGCCGCGACGAGTTCGGGCAGAGCGAGCGTGCGGCCACGGCGCGGGAACGGACCGGCGAGATCGCGCGTCAGGCCCCAGCCGGCATAGAAAGGCGCGCCGTGGGTCACCACCTCGACCCCGCGCAGCAGCGCCTCGAACCCGGCGAGCGAGGTCAGCACGTGGATCGCATCGACATCGTCGAGCAGGGCGGCCATCGGCACGTCGCGTACGATCCGGTCGGCCACCGCCAACGCCTCGGCATCCGGGACATGGCCGGGGCGGTGCCCCGCTTCGACGTCCGGGTGCGGCTTGAAGATCAGGAACGCGTCGGGCTCCTGTGCGCGGACGCGCCGGAGCAGATCGAGATTGCCCTGAACGTCGCCGCCGCCCAGCCTGACCGACAGATCGTCTTCGACCTGGCCGGGCACGAGCACGCGCCGAACGCCGGTCGGCAGCGGCGTGGACCCGCCGCGTCCCGAGGAATATTTGGAGATTCCCGCGCCGACGATGAATGCGGCGAGCGCCTCGGCGCGCTCGGTCAGCTCGATGGGAAACTCGGCCTCGGCCAGGATCGTCTCGAGATCGCTCGGCTGGGTCGGATCATAATGGACGCCGCGGCTGTCGACCACGACCGACAGCGGCGGGTGCAGCGCGCTGCCCAGGCCGACGGACCGCACGAAGCCATCCTCGATCCGGTGCAGCGGAACCCCGGCACCGGCGGCAACCTCGGCCAGCCCGGCCGGCGCACGCGACGGCCATACCGCGATCGCGCCGCCGGCGGCGGACGCAGCGGCGACGGCGGACGCGGCCCGCTGGCAGAAACGCAGCGGTTGCCGTCGTCCGGCCCACAGCATCGCGGCAATCTCGCGCCGCTTCCATACCGCAATGCCCGCGCCCACCGCGATCGGCCGATTCGCATCGATGCAGCTGCGCCACAGAGCGAGCCGCTCGACCACCGTCTCGACCTCGGTCGGCAGCCCGGAATAGCAATCGCGATAGCGCGCCTGATCGATCAATATGGTACCGGCCAATTGCTCCAGCCTGAGCCGCCCCTTGGACGGGATCGCCGGATCGTCGTCGGTCAGGCCCCAGCCGGCAATCGCGCCATCGGCGACGCAATGGACCCGGAGCCCGGCGAGGAGAGCGAGGAAGGCAAGTTCGTCGTCGCCCGCCGCATGGAGCCGGCTCGCCGTGGCGAGCAGCGGCCATGGATCGACGTCGCCGATCTCGGCGGCGATTCCGCGCTTGGCCAGCAGCCGGCGCGCGCCGGGCGCCCAGGCGGCGTCGGGCAGCAAGGCGAGCACGTTGGCGGGTGTGAGATCCGCCAGCGCGGCATCGGCCATCGCGCGGGCCTCGGCCGCGGTGCGTGGACGCAACAATGCTTCGACGGAATCGGCACTAGCCGCGGGTGGCGCCCAGAACGTGCCGCCGACGCGCGCACGGAGAATTTCGGCGAGCAGCGACCGCACGCGATCGCGCTCCTCGACACTGTCATGTCCGCCTGGCGATCTGGTGGCCTCCGCCACCAGACTGACGGTAGCCTGATCGACGGCCACGCCCGGGAAGGGCGGCGATCGAAGCACAGGCAAACGAAACCTCATCTGGTGAGGGCCCCTTAAACGCGAACTATTCCGGTAATTACTACAATTAACCACCACGGCGATCCATAGCCCCTCCTCCTAAAACTCGGCAACAGCATGGCGTATTTCGCTGCATGCGGCATTTGCGCCGCCGAACATATCTTATCCGTCGTCGCCCGGACGACGCAGACCGACGTCGCGCCACGGCTGGCCGACGAATCGGGCCAATCTATCGCGGCCGGACCACATCCAGGGGATGCGGCGCTCGGCCAGCCCCGGTGCGCTCAGCGGATCGAGGCCCGTCCACGGCAGGAACGGACTGCGCCGGCCATAGGCCCAGATCTCGATCCGCGTCGATCGATGGGTCGAGGGCATGCGAGCATGGAAACCGAACGTATCGGCCACCACCAGCGTGTTCGCCGGCACCACGAAGGCGCGTGGTTCCGGCAGGCCGAGGCCGGCCAGTTCGTCGCGCCTGATCCGGAACGATCCGCGCGACGACAGCCGATCCGCGCCCCCCGCGGCGATCAGGCTCATCGCCTGTTCCCACCGGAGTCGCTCCTTGGTCAGCCGGTGCGATCCGGCGACGTAGGCGAGCGGGCCGTCCTCCACGCCGACATCGGTCAGGAACAGCCAGGCCTTGACCGTCGGGTGGAAGGTATCGGCATGGAAATTGGTCTGGGGATCGGGCGGCCCGTCGTGGCGCTGCGACAGGATCGTCTGGATGTAGGAGAGCGGCTCGGAATCGAAACTGCCGACATAGCGATTGAGCCCGCGCCAGCGCGGCTCCTCCAACAGCGCGCGCGCTTCCGGAATCGCGGCGAGCGCCGGCGGATCGAGCGCCATCCGGCGGGTGATCGTATCGCCCTGGACCATTTCCCGCGCGGGGCCGCGATAGGCGAGTGCCGAATCGCGCAGGCGGGCGAAGCGATCGGGCGGGAAAAACTGGGGAATTTCGACGAAGCCGTCGCGATCGAACGCGGCGCGATGCTCGGCGCTGATCCTATGGGCAAGGCGCGCCCGGCGCTGTGCCGCGATTAGGTGTGCAATCCGCACCCGCCCGGCGTGGAGGCCACGGGCGTTGAGCGCGGGGGAGCCGATCAGCGGATTGTCGCGGAAGGATTTGGCTCCGGTCGCGAGCTGCGCCAGCCAGAGCGGCGCCATCAGGTAGCGCGCGGCGCCCATCATTCAGACCTGGACCGCATCGGCCGCATGGCACGCCAAGAGCACGTATCGAGCATTGGCGGCCAGCATCACTTGGTAGAACGATGCGCCGGACGGGAAGCATCCCGCCCGGCGCACACGCATCAGAAGGCGAAGACGACGCCGGCGGTCGGACGCAGGCTGTGGAAGTCGAAGGTCGAAACCTCGAAGCGCAGACGCGGGCCGGCAGGACCGGTCAGGCCGCCGAGACCGATGTCCTTCGGGCCGACTTCGACGCCGAGGCCATAAGCCCAGTTATGCGCACGACCCTTGTCGTCGGTGTCGACCCACTGGTAGCCGACCTTGCCGTAGATCAGGCCGCTGTCGCCGGCGCGAACGCCCGCACGGCCATATACGCCATATTCCCAATCGATGCCGCTGAAGCCCTTGGCAACGTTACCTTCGACGCCGGCGAAGACCGGCCCAAGCGGAACGTTGACGCCGACGACGCCCTCGAGAACGGCGCCATCCGGGCAGCCCGAAGCGCCGTTGCAGTTGGTCGTCAGGCGGCCCTGATTGTCGCTGTCGAAATCATGGTAGCCGGCCATTACGCCGACATAAGGCTCGATGCCGAAAGCAGGGGACCCGTCAGGAGCGGTGTCCTGCGCCATCGCGGCACCGGAAAAAAGAAGGGTGGCCGCAGCCGCCGCGAGATATGTCTTCATGCTCAAGTCCTCAATAGCAACGCCACATCCCGATCGCGGCAGGCCGCTCAGTCGCACAGGCAACCACGGGATCGAGACCCCCTTAACGTGAAATGTGCGATCATGTTGCACCCCCGCGTCAAAACGCTCAGGCTGTGACATCTTCGCAACAGCGAGCGCATGAGATCGCGCCGTTCCGGATCATAGCTCCGTGCCCTTATGATCGCCAAAACCCTTGTCGCGCATTGCGCGGCGCGCCTTGTCGTCCGCTTCGGCGTCCGGGTGCGCTGGATCGCCCGGCTTGGGATCGATGCCCCCCGCCGCCTCGCCGCCCGGACGCGCGCTGCCCCCTTGCGAATCGAAGTCGGCGGTTCGGTCGGCCGGGGAATGGTCGCTGGTCATGTCGATTCTCCTCCCCGTTCAAACGGGGATGGAGCGCGCCCGTTCCGATCAGTCGGGCGTGTGGCGGGCAAGCTCGTCGAGCCAGGCCGCCGCGCGCGAATCGGATGGCGCCCGCCAGTCGCCGCGCGGGCTGAGGCTGCCCCCGGCGGAAACCTTGGGGCCGTTGGGCATGGCCGAGCGCTTGAACTGGCTGGTCTGGAAGAAACGGGTGAGGAACTCGCCGAGCCAGCGGCGGATGGTCGGCAGATCATAGGCGTTCTTCGCCTCTTCCGGGAAGCCGATCGGCCACGCCCCCGCCGCGGCATCATGCCACGCATGCCACGCCAGGAACGCGACCTTGGACGGCGGCAGGCCGTAGCGCAGCGTGAAGAACAGGAAGAAATCGTGGAGCTCGTACGGGCCGATCTTGTCCTGCGTGCTCTGGATCTCGCCATTGGCGTCGGCGGGCACCAGCTCGGGTGAAATCTCGGTGTTGAGGATCGCGGTGAGGATCCGGCCGGTGTCGGCATCGAATTGGCCGGTCTTGACCGTCCAGCGGATCAGATATTGCATCAGCGTCTTGGGCACGCCCGAATTGACGCCGTAATGGCTCATCTGGTCGCCCACGCCATAGGTGCACCAGCCGAGCGCCAGCTCGGAAAGATCGCCGGTGCCGATGACGAACCCGCGCCGCTGGTTGGCGAGTCGGAACAGATAGTCGGTACGCAGGCCCGCCTGCACATTCTCGAACGCGATGTCGTAGACCGGTTCGCCCCGCCCGAACGGGTGCCCCATGTCGGTCAGCATCTGGCGCGCGGCGGGGCGGATATCGATCTCCTCGGCGGTGATCCCCATCGCCCGCATCAGCGCCCAGGCATTGCTCTTGGTGCTGTCGCTGGTGGCGAAGCCGGGCATCGTGAAGCCGAGGATCGCCGAGCGCGGCAAACCGAGCCGGTCGCACGCCTTGGCGGCGACGATCAGCGCATGGGTCGAATCGAGCCCGCCGGATACGCCGATCACCATCGTCGATCCGCTGGTGGCGGTGAACCGTTTGACCAGGCCGTGGACCTGGATGTTGAACGCCTCGTAACAGTCCTGATCGAGCTGCTCGGGGCGGTTGGGGACGTAGGGAAAGCGCCGCACGTTGCGCTTCAGCCCGATATCGCGGCCGTGCGGCTGGTGATCGAAGCCGATCCGGCGGAACCGCATCTCGGGGTGGCCGGCGATGGTCGCCGCGTCGTTGAAGGTCGGCGTGCGCATCCGCTCCAGCCGGATCCGCTCGACATCGACATCGGCGATGACGAGCTGTGGATCGGTGCCGAACCGCTCCGATTCGACCAGCTTGTCGCTCATCTCGAAGATCAGCCCCTGGCCGTCCCACGCCATGTCGGTGGTGCTCTCGCCCGGCCCCGCCGCCGAATAGACATAAGCGGCGATCGCCCGCGCCGATTGCGAGGCGCACAGCATCGCCCGCTCTGCCGCCTTGCCGACGACGATGTTCGACGCGGACAGGTTGCACAGGATCGTCGCCCCGGCGAGCGCACCGTCGGTCGAAGGCGGGGTCGGCGCCCAGAAATCCTCGCATATCTCGGCGTGGAACACGAAATCGGGAAGATCGCTCGCAGCGAAGATCAGGTCGATGCCGAACGGCGCGACCTGGCCGGGGACGGCAATGTCCAACCCGCGCATCTGCGCGCCGGACGCGAACCAGCGTTTCTCATAATATTCGCGGTAATTGGGCAGGAACAGCTTGGGCACGACTCCCAGCACCCGCCCGCGGGCGATCGCCACGGCGCAA
Organism: Sphingomonas bacterium; assembly: GCA_028289965.1. Classification (GTDB taxonomy): domain Bacteria; phylum Pseudomonadota; class Alphaproteobacteria; order Sphingomonadales; family Sphingomonadaceae; genus JAQGLK01. The sequence goes on along the minus strand of JAQGKS010000259.1, from coordinate 6,151 downwards.
TTATACAGCCGGCCGTTGCGACGCAGCGGCGCCCCGACGAGCAGCACCGGGGACAGCGACGTGGTTGCGGCCGCCACCGCACCAATCGCGCGCTCCACCGCGTCGAGCAGCGCATCCTGCAGGTGCAGATCGTCGATCGCGTAGGAGGAAAGCCCGAGTTCCGGAAAGACGATCAGATCGACGCCGTCGCGATCCCCCTGTTCGGCCAGCGCGATCGTCGCCGCGGCATTGGCGGCGGGATCGGCGGTGGCGACCAGCGGCGTCGCCGCCGCGACCCGGACAAAGCCATGGGCATGGAGCGCCTCGAACGGGTGGCTCTTCGTCATCGGCACCAACTCCTCTGGCCCATCGCCTCGCGCCTATGAAACGGCAACGCGCGGCGTGGGTTGCTTCCGGGTCGTTAGCGCAGCGCGGAAGATGCCGCCATCATCGGAACTGTCGCGCCGCGCCGCGCCACACGATAGGGAGGACGGATGGATACCCATCTCTTGCCCCGCCGCCTGGGCATTGCCGCGGCCGCCCTGATCGCGGCCACGCTGATCGGACTGGCGGTGCGCCAGGGTTGGACGCTCGCGATCGACGCCCGCCTGATGGACGCGATCCGTCATGCCGGCGGACTGACGTTGCGCCAGGGTGTGGCGGACATCACCGCACTCGGCAGCGGCACGGTGCTGCTGCTCCTGCTGGTCATCGCCGGATCGCTGCTTCTCGCCCACGGCAATCGCATCGGCGCGGTGCGCCTGGTCGCGATCGTGCTCGGTGGCCGACTGATCGTGCAGCTGATCAAGACGGTCGTCGCCCGCGCCCGCCCGCCATCGGTGGACGAGGCGATCATGCTGCACAGCTTCAGCTTCCCAAGCTCGCACGCGGCCAACGCCACGATCACCTATCTCGCGCTGGCATTCATCGCGACGCGTGCCGAATCGACCGCCCCGCGGCGACTCGCGGTAATGCTGGCGGGATTGCTGGCGCTGCTGATCGGGCTCAGCCGGGTGTGGCTCGGCGTGCATTGGCCGAGCGACGTCGTGGCTGGCTGGCTGTTCGGCATCGGCTGGGTCGCCTTGGCGGCGGCGGTGCCGGTGGGGCGGCATCGCCGGCACCAAGGTACGCCCGGCGCGCGGTGACGGTCGGGGTTCCTCCCCCGGGGCAAACCGGGGGAGGAAATCCGGTCAGGCGGCCTGCTGCGCCCGCGCCGCGCCGCCATCGGCATATTCCATGATGCGATAGAGCTTTGCCGCGTTGTCGTGGGTCAGCTTCTTGCGCATCTCGGGCGTCATGTTGCCCATCTGCTTTTCGATGGTGGCGTGGCTGTTGGGCCAGATGCTGTCGGGGTGCGGATAGTCCGATGCCCACAGCACATTGTCGTCGCCGTAGAAGGGCAGCAGCGACATCGCGACATAATCCTCCTGGAAGGTCACGAAGATCTGCCGCTTGAACAGGTCGCTCGGCTTCATCACCAGCGGGATGCCGCCCTTGTCGGCCCAGAACTCCTTGGCTTCCCACAGGCGCCAGTGGCGATAATCGAGTTCCTGCACCACCCAGGGCAGCCAGCCGAGGCCGCTCTCGGCCATCACCAGCTTCATCTTGGGATGCCGTTCGAGGATGCCCCAGGCGAACAGATCGATGAACGGATCGAGGAATTGTTCGATGAACGCCTTGGTCGCGGTGAAGGTGCCGGCCGGCTTGCCGACGCCGGGATCGCCCGGGCGCGGCGCGAACACGGTGATGTGGAAGGACAGGATGATTCCCGTCTCCTCCAGCGCGCTCCAGAACGGCTCCCACGCCGCATCGTTGAGGCGCGGCTGGGCCGAGGCGATCTGCAGGTTGGCCTGGCGGAACAGCCCCTTTTCGGCGAGGCGATAGAGTTCCTTGATCGCGCTCGCGGGGAATTCGGGGAGCATCGGCACGCCGAGCAGGCGATCCGGCGCAACCGCGCAGAAGTCCGCCAGCCAGTCGTTATAGGCGCGGTAGCAGGCGTCGCGGAACTCGACATCGTCGCTCTTGATCGAGGTCACCGGGCCGAAGATGACGTGGCTGTAGACGCCGTCGCGGTCCATGTCCTCGAGTCGCAGTTCGGCCACGGCGGGGCGGCGCTGGCCTTCATTCTCGATGCCGGCGCGCACGAAGGCGGTGAACAAGGGGGGCGGCGCCTTGGGCTTGCTCGGATCGGGCACCTTGCCGGACCAACCGCCCCACACCTGGCCATCGCACACCCAGACCATGCGGCCGTCGCGCTCTTCGACGTGCGGCGCGCGATCGCGATATTCCTCGGGCACCCGCGCCGTCCAGACATCGGCCGGAAGCTGGTTGAGGTCGAGATGGTCGTCGCAGGAGATCAGCTTGTAATCCATGTCGGTCCGCATCCTCTTGAGTTTCGCGGGCCCGATCGCGGGCCTGTCCCTGATGGATGGTAGATTGCTACCAAATCAAGTTGCGTCTGTCCATCGGGCCGGGCTAGCGGGGACGAAAGCGGTGTGAGATGAACGGGGCGACGCCGGGTTCGCCGCGTGCGCCATTGCCCGAAAGGATCACCTCGCGATGAATGCCCCCTTTGCCCCGTCGCGTGTGGATGGTGTCCGCGCCGCGTTGCTGGAACGCCCGTCGCAATTGCTGATCGGTGGCGAATGGGTCGACGCGCAGGCCGGCGGCACGTTCGACGTCCATGATCCCGCGACCGGCGAAATCATCGCCCGCGCCGCCGAGGGCACCGGCGCCGACATCGACCGCGCCGTCGCCGCCGCGCGCAAGGCGTTCGTATCCGGCCCGTGGGCGAGCATGGCGCCGGGCGGCCGCGCCGCGCTGATGCTGAAGCTGGCCGATGCGATCGATGCCCATGCCGACGAACTCGCATTGCTCGAGTCGCTCGACGGCGGCAATCCGGTTTCCTCCACCCGCCATGTCGACATCGCGTGGGCGCCGAACAGCCTGCGCCACATGGCCGGCTGGGCCGACAAGATCGCTGGCGAGGTTCCACTCGGCAATGCCGGGGCGCCGGGCTTCGCCTATACGCTGCGCGAGGCGATCGGCGTGGTCGGCGCGATCACGCCGTGGAACGCGCCGTTCCTGATGGCGGTCAACAAGATCGCGCCGGCGCTGGCGACCGGCTGCACCGTCGTCCTCAAGCCGGCCGAGCTGACCCCGCTGACCGCCATCCGCCTCGGCGAGCTGGCGATGGAGGTCGGCTTTCCCGCCGGCGTGATCAACATCGTCACCGGCATGGGCGGCGTCGCCGGCCAGGCGCTGGTCGACCATCCCGACGTCAACAAGATCAGCTTCACCGGATCGACCCGCGTCGGCCGATCGATCCTCGCCGGCGCCGCCGGCAGCATGAAGCGGGTGACGCTGGAACTGGGCGGCAAGAGCCCGATCATCCTCTACCCCGACGCCGACATCGCCCGCGCCGCCGCCGCGATCGCGCAGGAAATCTGCTTCAAGACCGGGCAGTTCTGCGCCGCCGGCACGCGCCTGTTCGTCCATGCCGAGGTCCACGACCAGGTGGTGGAGGCGATCGCCGCGGCGATGAAGCAGATCCGCGTCGGGCCGGGGCTCTCGCCCGAGACCCAGATGGGCCCGATCGTGTGCGAAAAGCAGATGGAGCGCGTGCTCGACTATATCGCGCAAGGCGCCGCCTGCGGGGCCGAGCTGGTCACCGGCGGCAAGCGCATCGGCGACAAGGGCTGGTTCGTCGAGCCGACCCTGATCACCGGCGCGCAGGGCCATATGAGCATCGCCCGCGACGAGATTTTCGGGCCGGTGCTGGCGACCATGCAGTTCGGCGCCGGCGACGATCTGGATGCGGTGGCGGCGATGGCCAACGATACCGACTATGGCCTGGCCGCCAAGATCTGGACGCGCGATCTCGGCACCGCGCACGGGCTGGCGCGGCGGATCGGCGCGGGCACGATCACGATCAACGGCGGCGGCGGATCCTCGCCGATGCCGTTCGGCGGCTTCAAGCAATCCGGGCTCGGCCGCGAGGGCGGGCGCGAGGGCGTGCTCGCTTATACCGAGATCAAGACCGTCTCGGTCGGCTTCTGAGCGGGACGCCGGCGTCGTGAAGCGCGATTCGGAGCGTAGCTTCGGCGCCTATAATATCGCGGACCTGCGGGAAGCGGCGCGGCGACGCCTGCCGCGCGGAATCTACGAATATGTCGAGCGCGGCGTCGAGGACGATATCGGCCTCGCCGCCAACCGCGCCGCCTTCGCCGCCGCCAAGCTGCTCCCCAAGGTCGGCCGCGACGTTTCCCGGATCGACATGCGCACCAGCCTGTTCGGGCAGGAGATGGCGATGCCGATCATCGTCGCGCCGACCGGATCGGCCGGGCTGATCCGCCATAATGGCGATGTCGAGATCGCCCGCGCCGCCGCGGCGGCCGGCATCCCCTTCACGATCTCCAGCGCGTCGACGATGAACATCGAGGAGATCGCGGTCGCCGGCGGCCGGCTCTGGTTTCAGCTCTATCTATGGGCCGATCGCGCCCTCTCCCATGCGGCGATCGATCGCGCGCGCGCGGCGGGGTGCGAGGTGCTGATGGTCACCGTCGACATTCCGGTGCCGCCCACTCGCGAGTTCAACCTGCGCAACGGCTTCGGCACCCCGTTCCGGATCGGCCCGAAGAATATCGCCGACATCCTCGCCCACCCGCGCTGGCTGGCGGGGGTGATGGGCCGCTACGCTGTGTCCGGCGGCATGCCCAAGCAGGCCAACCTGCCCAAGGAAATGCGCACCAGCGTCACCAAGAGCGCGGTGATCGGGGCTGCGTTCAAGAGCGACAATCTGACGTGGGACGAAATACGCAGCCTGCGCGCCCGCTGGCCCGGCATCTTCGTGCTCAAGGGCATCCTGCGCCCCGACGATGCGGTGCGCGCGGTCGATCTCGGGGCCGACGGAGTGATCGTCTCCAACCATGGCGGGCGCAGCCTCGATGGCTCGCTGCCGTCGTTCAGCGCGCTGCCGGCGATCGTCGATGCGATCGGGCACCGGGCGACTATACTGCTCGACAGCGGGGTCCAGCGCGGCAGCGACGCACTGCGCGCGATTGCATCGGGGGCGAGCGCGGTAATGGTCGGCCGTGCGCCGCTTTACGGCCTCGCCATCGGCGGCGAGGCGGGGGTCGCGCGCGCGCTGTCGCTGCTCGCCCACGAACTGCGCGTCGCGATGGCGCTCACCGGCAGCCGCACCGTCGCCGAGATCACCCCCGATCTGCTTGCCGCCCCCCGCGCGGAGGCGTAGCCCTAGGGTCATGCGCACCCACGCCCTCGCCTTCGCACTGGCCGTTGCGGCCGCCGCCCCCGCCGCCGCCGCGACGCGCTCGTACAGCGTCACCGGGTTCGAGCGGATCCGCGTCGAGGGGCCGTACAGCGTCACGCTCAAGGTCGGCCCGTCCAACTCGGCGGTCGCCACCGGCGACCAGCGGGCGATCGATCGGCTGCGGGTCGAAGTGCAGAGCCGCACCCTCGTGATCCGCGCCGATCGCTCCGCCTGGGGCGGCTGGCAGGCCGAGTCGCCGGGCCGCCTGACCATTGCCGTCGCCACACCCGCGCTCACCGCCGCGATCCTCGCCGGGTCGGGATCGCTGGCGATCGACCGGGCCAAGGCGATGCGCTTCGATCTCGCCGTCAGCGGCAGCGGCAGCGCGTCGATTGGCGCACTTGCCACCGACCGGCTCTCGCTGGCGCTGGTCGGCTCGGGCGAGATCGTGATCGGCGGCAGCGCGGCGCAGACGCGGGCGTCGTTGCAGGGCAGCGGCACGATCGATGCGGCCAGGCTCGCCGCGGACGATCTCGATCTGTCGGTCACCGGCAGCGGCGACGCGCACTTCACCGCGCGCCGCACCGCCAAGGTGACGACGACCGGATCGGGCGAGGTGACGGTCGACGGCAAGCCCGCCTGCACCGTCACCAGCAGCGGATCGGGCGAGGTGCGTTGCGGCAATGCTCAGCGCGTCGGCACCGGCTCGGCACCCGAATAATCGTAGAAGCCACGCTTGGTCTTGCGGCCAAGCCACCCGGCTTCGACATATTTGATCAGCAGCGGCGCGGGGCGGAACTTGGGATCGCCGGTGCCCTGATGGAGCACCCGCGCTATTTCGAGGCAGGTGTCGAGCCCGATGAAGTCGGCCAGCATCAACGGCCCCATCGGGTGGTTGAG
>JAQGKS010000256.1 GCA_028289965.1 Sphingomonas bacterium | reverse complement strand
ACCTCGTTCCTGGCGATCCGAAGAACGGGCCGGACCATGCCGCTTCCGACCCGATCATGGCGATGGCCGCCAAGACGTGGAAGCAGCCGGACTGGACGCTGGGCGGCGGCGGCACGGCATGGGATGCGTTCGCCTACGATCCCAAGCTGAAGATCGTGTATATCGGCACCGGGAACGGTTCGCCGATCGCGCAGCGTTGGCGCGATCCGGGGCGCGGCGACAATCTCTTCCTCTGCTCGATCCTCGCGCTGAAGGCCGAGACCGGCGAATATGTCTGGCACTATCAGCAGGTGCCGGGCGAGGAGTGGGACTATACCTGTACCCAGTCGCTGATCCTCGCCGACCTGCCGATCAAGGGGCGCGCCCGCCAGGTGGTGATGCAGGCCCCCAAGAACGGCTATTTCTACGTGCTCGATCGCAAGACTGGGGAGCTGCTCTCGGCGGAAAAATACGTGCCCAACAACTGGGCCGAGCGGATCGACCTGAAGACTGGCCGTCCGGTCGAGAACCCGGCCGCGCGCTATACCGAGAAGCCGGTGCTGATCACGCCGGGGCCGGGGGGCGGGCACAACTGGTTCCCGATGGCCTACAGTCCGATGAGCCGGCTCGCATATTTCCCGGCCTATGAAGGCTCGATGAGCTACTCGCTCGATCCGCATTTCAAGCCCAAGAAGTTCCGTTCCAACGGCGGATGGTCGTTCGGTGGGCCACACAATGCCGCGCGCTCCGAGCAGATGAAGGAAGCGGCCGGGCGCGACAAGGCCTACCTCCTCGCCTGGGACGTGGCGCGGAACAAGGAAGCGTGGCGCGTGCCGATGCTGCCGCGCAACGGCAATGGCGGGGTGCTCGCGACCGGCGGCAACCTGATCTTTGAGGGTACCACCCGCCAAACCTTCGCCGCCTTCCGCGCGACCGACGGCAAGATGCTGTGGGAGATGCCGGTGCAGAGCGCGCCGGTCGCGGGCGCGATCACCTACGAGATCGACGGTGAGCAGTATGTCGCCATCAACGCCGGTTTCGGCGGCGGCGCGGCTCAGATCGAGCGCGGCGCCGGTACCGCGATGAACAGAGCGGCGGCGCGCCTGCTCGTCTTCAAGCTCGGCGCCAGGGGAGCACTGCCGCCGCTGGCCAATGCGCCGCCGACGCCGCCCCCGCCGCCGCTGCGTGCGAGCGAGGAGCAGGTCCAGCGCGGCGGTCAGTTGTTTGGCCAAACCTGCGCCGTCTGCCACGGTCAGGCGGCGATCGGCGGGGTCAGGGAACTGCGCCACATGGCGCCCGCGACCCACGCCGAGTTCAAGGACATCGTCCTGCGTGGCAAACGCATCAACAAGGGCATGGGCCGATTCGACGACATATTGAGCGAGGCGGATGCCGACGCGATTCACGGCTATCTGATCGCCCGGGCGAACGAGGACTGGGGCACCGCCAAATGAGGCTGCGCGCCGCCGCACTGCTCCTTGCGCTCGCGATGCCCGCAGCTGGGCGGGCGGCGGACGACGCGGCGACGGTGGCGACACTGGAGGATCGGCAGGCGATCGAGGAGCTGTTCCACGCCTATGGCCGGGCGGTCGACGCGCAGGACTTCGGCGCGCTCGCCGGGCTGTTCGCACGCAATGGGCAATGGACGGGTGCCGGGGGCTCGGGGCCGACCGGGCCCACCGCGATCCGGGCGTTCATGGAGAAGACCTTCGGCGTCGGCGCCCTGGGCAAGTGGCAGGGCGACTTCCACCTTGTCCGGCCGCTTCGGATCGACGTCGCCGGCGACCGCGCCACCGCGGAGGTGCGATGGATCTTCGCGAGCCCGCAGGCGGGGAGTGCGCAGATGATCTATGCCGGCCACTATCACGACATGCTGGTGCGCGAGGATGGCCGCTGGCGCTTTGCCAGACGGGTCGTCACCGCGGACATCTCGCCAGGGCCCGCGGCGAGGTGAGGCCGTTTCTTACTGGCCTCGCGCTGGCGCTGCTCGCCATGCCGGCAATTGCACCGGCGTCGCCCGCCACCGAACTCCGTGCGCTGCGCGACCGCGAGGAGATTCGCCAGCTGCTGATCGATTATGGTGCGACGATTGACGCGCGCGACTTCGCCGCATTCGGGCGGCTGTTTGCCCGCGACGCCGAATATGCCAGCGGCCCGGGCGCCGCGTCGAAGGGGCCGAAAGCGATCGCGACGTCGCTCGAGGCGGTGTTCGCGTCCAACCCCTCGGGCGTCCGCGATCCCAATTTCCACCTGCTCACCAACCCGCAGATCAGCCTTGCGGGCGATACGGCGACGGCGCGGAGCATGGGGCTGTTCGTCGCGCCGGGAACCGACGGCAGGCTGCAGATTTTGATCGCCGCCCGCTACGCCGACGAACTGGTGCGCGAGGGCGGACGGTGGCGGTTCAGGAAGCGAACCGTCCAGGGCCTCGGAACGAAGCGGTAGCGGCCGGAGGCGTACCGGACCATTCTGCCATTCCCTGGGAGCTGGGATGCCGCTTCGCCCGGAGGGTGCTGCGGACCTTTGAGCCTGAGATGCACGTTACTTGAGATCGATGCGCGCGGCACCCGGAAGACGTCGTGCTAGGCTGATCTGCGCCGATGCGGCGAACGCCTTCTTCGTGGCGGTCTTCGTGGCGGCGGGCGGCCGGCTGGCGCTCGGCGCAAAGGATGGGGCCGGCGTCGCCGGCCCCACCAAGAGAGGCTTGTCAGAACTTCGTGCTTACCGCGAAATAATAGCGCCGGCCGATGATGTCATAATTTTGCGGATCGGTGCTGCCGGGAATGCCGCGCGATACCGGCGGCTGCTTGTTGAACAAGTTGTCGACGCCGCTCCGGATCGAAATCGTTTCGTTGGCCCGGATCGTCGCGAACAGATCGAACACGTCATATTTCGGCGTGTCGGCGAAGCAGCGGATCGCGTTGGCGGCGCAAGGCGACACCAGATAGTCCGTCGCCTGCGTCGGGGTCAGGTGCCGCCAGCGCAGGCCGGCGAGCACTCCGCCGACCTGATAGGAAGCACTCGTGAAGATCTTCCACTTGAAATAGCCACCCGAGAAGCCGGCATAATCGATGCTGGGCGAACCCGGCGCGACGCGGCGCTTGAAGCTGTCCAGATAATTGGCGACGACGTTCAGGTTGAACCGGCCGGGGCCAACCTCACTCTTCAGATCGGCCTGAAAGTCGATGCCGCTCGTTTTGATGCCGCCCTGGTTGAGATAGGTGCTGAACACGCCGGTCGGATAGCCGGTGCCCGGCGTGGTCGAGCGGCGGATCGCCTGACAGTAAACGTTGGCGACGTCGTAGCCCGGGTTGCTGGCGCCGTTGGCGTTGAAGCAAAGCTGGTAGGTCAGCTGCGCGTTCACATAGCCGATCGC
>JAQGKS010000227.1 GCA_028289965.1 Sphingomonas bacterium | reverse complement strand
GCAACATGCCGGAAACCTTTCGACAAAGGCTGACAGCGCGCGCCCGCCCCCGTAGGGAGAGGCCGAGCTTGGCAGGAGGGCGAACCGGCAATGAGCGACACCGAACTCGATACGCCCCCCGACCCGGTCGCGGGCAGCCTGGACGAGGACGATCGGCTGAAGCCGGGGTTCGTCAACAAGGTGATGTCGCTGGTCGAGGCCGGCGACGCCGAGGGCGCGCGGGAGCTGGTCGCGCCGTTGCACCCCGCGGACATTGCCGACCTGTTCGAGCTTGCCCCCTCGGAAGCGCGCCGTCCGCTCGCCAAGGCGCTGGCCGAGATGCTCGACGGCGACGTGCTGGCCGAGATGAACGACTGGGTGCGCGAGGAGCTGATCGACGCGCTCCACCCGCACGAAGTGGCCGAACTCGCGACCCAGCTCGATACCGACGATGCCGTCGCGATCATCGAGGACATGGAGGAGGACGATCAGCGCGCCGTGCTCCGCGCGATGGAGCCGGACGACCGGGCCGCGATCGAGGAGGCGCTGAGCTTCCCCGAGGAATCCGCCGGCCGGCTGATGCAGCGCGACCTGATCGCGGTGCCCGAGCATTGGACGGTCGGCGACGTGCTCGATTACCTGCGCCGCAACGAGGATCTGACGACCGATTTCTGGGAAATCTATGTCGTCGATCCGAGCCACAAGCCGGTCGGTACGTGCAAGCTTTCGTGGGTCATGCGCACGCCGCGCGACATCGCCATCGCCGACGTGATGATGCGCGAGCAGACCCTGATCCCGGTCGACATGGACCAGGAGGAGGTTGCGCTCCGCTTCCAGAAATATGCACTGATCTCCGCTGCGGTGATCGACCAGTCGGGCCGGCTGGTCGGCATGATCACGGTCGATGACGTCGTCCACATCATCCAGGAAGAGGCCGGCGAGGACATATTGCGCCTGTCGGGTGCCGGCGCCGGCGACATCAACGAGCCGCTCGGATCGACCATCCGGACCCGCCTTTCGTGGCTGATCGTCAACCTCGGCACGGCGATCCTCGCCGCATCGGTCGTCGGGCTGTTCCAGGGGACGATATCCCGGCTGGTGGTGCTGGCGGTGCTGATGCCGATCGTATCGGGCATGGGCGGCAATGCCGGGACGCAGACGATGGCGGTGGCGGTGCGGGCGCTGGCGCTGAACCAACTGACCAGTTCCAACACGCGGCGCATGATCCTGCGCGAATTGCGCATCGCCATCGTCAACGGCTGTTGCCTCGGCACGCTGATCGGGCTGGCGGTGGGGGTGATCTACCAGAACCCCGATCTCGGCATCGTCATCTGCGCGGCGATGATCATCAACAATATCACGGCAGGGCTGGCCGGGATCCTCGTACCCGTCAGCCTGGAGAAAGCGGGGGCGGACCCGGCGGTCGCCTCCGCGGTGTTCGTGACCACGATGACCGACGTGATGGGCTTCTTCTCCTTTCTGGGTCTGGCCGCGCTGTGGGGCGTCCAGCCCTGAGCCGGCGGGCTTGAACCCGCGCCGCGCCGGGCCACATCGGCGTCGTGCATCCCCTTCACCTCACCAAGGTCGCCGTCGGCTGCGTCAGCGTCGACGAGCTGGCCGGCCGGCTCGACGGCCGGGCAACCGGCGCGGAGACGACTGTCACCACCCGCTACAAGCCCAAGCGCGCGGATGAGCTGATCGGCGGATCGCTGTTCTGGATCATCAAGCACAGGCTGGTCGCCCGCCAGACGATCCTCGGCTTCGGCGAATGCGATGATGGCCGGCGCTGCGTGATCCAGCTTTCCGCCGCGCTGGTGCCGGTGCGTGCGTATCCCAAGCGCGCGCATCAGGGCTGGCGCTATCTCCAGGGCGGCGATGCGCCCGGCGACCTCGCCGACGGCGCTGGCGATCTCGGGCAGATGCCGCCGTCACTGATCAGCGAACTCGCCGCGCTCGCGCTGCTCTAGGGCGGCGGGGCTTGCGGGGGCCGCCTTGCTGCGCATAGCGTGCAGCCAAGCCCCAGAGGCAGTGACAAGGAGGAGGATGGCATGCGGCCGATGATGTTGGCGCTGATGGTGTTTGGAAGCGCAGCGGCCGGAGCAGCGGTGGCCGCGGTGCCATCGGGGCAGGATATCCGCAGCGGCTATGCCGCGCTTGCCGGCCTGCCCGACTGGTCCGGCGTATGGCAGCCGGAATGGTCGACGATCGGGCCGCGCAACCGGGCCAACCCGAAGTTCACGCCGGCCGCCGAAAAGACCGTCGCGGCGTTCAAGGCGCTCCAGGCCGAGGGCAAGAACCTGCAGACCGAGGCGGCGAACTGCGTGCCCAACGGCATGCCGCAGATCATGCGCACGCCCTATCCGATCGAGTTCATCTTCTCGCCGGGCCGCGTGACGATCGCGATCGAGACGTACAGCCAGGTCCGCCGGATCTACACCGATGGCCAGCGCCTGCCAGAGGATCCCGACCTGACCTTCAACGGATCCTCCATCGGCCGGTGGGACGGCGAGGCGCTGGTGATCGACACGATCGGGATCAGCCCGGCCGTCAGCATCCTGCCGGGCGTGCATGCGACCGAGCAGACGCGGATCCAGGAACGCGTTTCGCTCAAGGGTCCGAACCTGATGACGATCCAGACCACCGTCACCGATCCGACGATCTTTGCCGAGCCCCTGGTGACGACGCAGGATTATGTCCGCGAACGCGATTGGCAGATCCGCGAATATGTCTGCCAGGAGAATAATCGCGACGCCGCGGACGAGTTCGGCCGGCCCTCGATCGATCTGGACTGACGGGGGCCTGACCGCGGGCCGGCGCGCCCGTGGACGAAATGCGCCTAGTGCGAACGCCTGGCCGGGGTTAGCAACGCTGCGACCGTTGTTCCCAGCCAGGAGTGGCCATGGCCAGCCATCCGCCGCTTGAAGAAACGCAGGTGGCAGAGCCGACGCCGGTCTCCGTCTCGTCCGACACGGGCGAGCACGGCGTGCTGATGATCCGCATCAGCCTGGTCTACTTCGCCTATTTCTTCTTCCTCGGCATCAATACGCCGTTCGTGGCGACCTGGCTCAAGGCGCGCGAGCTGGACAGCTACATGATCGCGGCGATCGGATCGGCGTCGATCATCGCGCGCACGGTCGGGCAGCCCGTGCTGTCGTACATGGCGGAAATCTTCGGGCGGCGCGCGCTGCTGGTGGTGTCCGGCGTCGGCGCGGCGCTCTTCACCCTGATCCTCGTCTTTTGCTATTCGCCCGGCCTGATCCTGGCATCGATCATCGTCGCCGGGCTGTTCATCGGTCCGGTCATCCCGCTCGCCGATGCGCTGGTGCTGGCGGACCGGTCGATCAATTATGGCCGGGCCCGGCTGTGGGGCTCCGTCGGCTTCGCGGTCGCCAACGTGCTGGGCGGCTGGATGATCGCGACCCACGGCGCGCCGATGGTGATCTGGCTGGAGGTCGCCGGGCTCGCGGTGCTGGTGTGCGCCGCCTTCAGCCTGCCACGGCGCGCCGCCGCCGCCCGGCCGATCGTGGATCCGGCGCTGGCCGCGGATCGCCACCGATCGATCATCCGCCTCGTCCGGTCACCGCTGGTGTGGCTGTTCATCGGCTCGGTGGCGCTGATCAACGGCGGCCATGCTTATTATTACCTGTTCAGCGTCCTCTACTGGAAGGATCTGGGCATCGACGAGCAGGCCACCGGCATCCTGTGGGCATGGGGGGTGATCGCCGAGGTGGCGCTGCTCGGCCTGCTCGGCGGCCGGACGACGCCGAGGTGGGGCGTGGCACTGATCCTCGCGGGGGGCATTGGCGCGGTGCTGCGCTGGACGCTGACCGCGAGGGATCCGGGGTTCGCCATCCTGCTCCTGCTGCAGACGCTGCACGGGCTGACCTATGGCGCGATGCACCTTGGGGCGATGCAGGTGATCCGCAACGCCGTGCCGGCGCATATCTCGACCGTGGTGATGGGGGTCTATGCCGCGGTGGTGAACGGAGTGGTGATCGGCACCGTCATGGCGGCGCTGGGCGGCGTCTATGAGGATTGGCGCGGGCAGGGCTTCCTGCTGATGGCCGGCCTCGGGCTGGCCGGCACGATCGGCACGTTGCTCTTTTCCCGCTTGTGGAACGGTGGCCTCTTCATCAAGAGCGAAGCACCGCCGCTCGGCGCCTGACCCTCTTCACCCTCTGCTTTAGAGAAAGCCGGCCTGATGGCGAACGACCATGCCCCCGATCCCGCCCTGCTCGCCAAAGCGGAAACGTTGACCGAAGCGCTGCCCTACATGCAGCGTTATGCCGGCGAGACGTTCGTCGTGAAATATGGCGGCCACGCGATGGGCGACGAAGACGGAGCCGAGGATTTCGCGCAGGACGTGGCGCTGATGAAGGCGGTCGGGATCAACCCCGTCGTCGTCCATGGCGGCGGCCCACAGATCGGCGCGATGCTCAAGACGATGGGTGTCGTCTCGCACTTCGTCGACGGGCTGCGGGTGACCGACGCGGAGACCGCGCGCGTGGCGGAAATGGTGCTGTCCGGCGACGTCAATCGGGCGATCGTATCCTCGATCGGCAAGGCGGGCGGCCGCGCCGTCGGCATTTCCGGCAAGGACGGCCGGCTGGTGACGGTCGAAAAGGTGCGACGGACGCGGCGCAATCCGGACACCGGGATCGAGGAGGAGATCGACCTCGGCTTCGTCGGCGAGCCGTGCGACGTCGACACGAGATTGCTCGACACGATCAGCAAGGCGGGGATGATCCCGGTCGTCGCCCCGATCGGCGTGGGCGAGGATGGCCAGACCTATAATGTCAACGCCGACACGATGGCCGGCGCGATCGCCATCGCCACCGGCGCGGCGCGCCTGTTCCTGCTGACCGACGTGCCCGGTGTGCTCGACAAGCAGAAGAACCTGCTGACCGACCTGACCCCGGCCGATATCGTGGGGCTGCGCGGCGACGGCACGATCAGCGGCGGCATGATTCCCAAGCTGGAGACGTGCGTCCATGCCGTCGAGGGCGGGGTCGACGCCGCCGTCATCCTCGATGGGCGGGTGCCGCACGCGATGCTGCTGGAAGTGTTCACCCGGCGCGGCGCAGGCACGTTGGTCCGCGCCGGCTAGTTCATTCGGCGGCGAGCGCTTCCTCGCGTTCGGATTGCTGCCGGTTCCACATTTCGGCGTAGAGCCCGTTGCGGCCGAGCAGCGCGGCGTGCGTGCCGCGCTCGACCACGCGACCGGCGTCGAGCACGACGATCTCGTCGGCATGGACGACGGTCGACAGGCGGTGGGCGATGATGATCGTCGTCTGGCGCGCGGCGACCGCATCGAGCGTCGTCTGGATCTCCGCCTCGGTGCGGCTGTCGAGCGCGCTGGTCGCCTCGTCGAGGATCAGCACCGGCGGGTTCTTGAGCAGGGTGCGCGCGATCGCCACGCGCTGCTTCTCGCCGCCCGACAGCTTCAGCCCGCGTTCGCCGACCCGCGTGCGGTAGCCCTGCGGCAGCGACTCGATCAGGTGGTGGATCGCCGCGCCCTTGGCCGCGGCGACGATCTCGTCCTGGCTGGCGCCGTCCCGGCCATAAGCGATATTGTAGCCTATCGTGTCGTTGAACAGCACGGTATCCTGGGGGACGATGCCGATCTGGCGGCGCAGGCTTTCCTGATCGACCTTGGCGATATCCTGCCCGTCGATCGTGATCCGCCCACTGGTCGCGTCGTAGAAGCGGAACAATAGCCGGCCGAGGGTCGACTTGCCCGCCCCCGACGAGCCGACCACCGCCAGCGTGCCGCCCGCCGGAATGTCGAGATCGATACCCTTCAGGATCTGACGCTGCGGATCGTAGGCGAAGCCGACGCCTTCGAAGCGCACCGCCGCTCCGGCCACCGCGAGCGGCGGCGCATTCGGCACGTCGACCACCTCGGCCGGCGTATCGACCAGCCCGAACATCGCCTCCATGTCGATCAGCCCCTGACGGATCTCGCGATAGACCATGCCGAGCAGGTCGAGCGGACGGAACAGCTGCATCAGCAGCGTGTTGACCAGCACGACGTCGCCGGCGGTGAACCGGCCCCGGCTCCACCCCCAGACGGTGAAGCCCATCGCCCCGGCCATCATCAGATTGGTGATCAGCGCCTGACCGACGTTGAGCGCGGCCAGCGACGTCTCGTTCTTGACCGCGGCATGGGCATAGGATTGGACGGCGCGGCCGTAGCGCTGGGTCTCGCGCTCCTCGGCGTTGAAATATTTGACCGTCTCGTAGTTGAGCAGCGAATCGACGGCGCGCGATACGGCGAGCGTGTCATGCTCGACCATCTCGCGGCGCATCTTGGTGCGCCATTCGGTGACGAAGCGGGTGAAGGTGACATAGGCGCCGACCATCACCAAAGTCGCGGCGGCGAGGTGCCAGCCGAACTTGACCAGGAAGATCACGCACACGGCGGTCAGCTCGAACAAGGTCGGACCGATGTTGAAGATCAGGAAATAGAGCATCGTATCGATGCTCTTGGTGCCGCGTTCGACCACCTTGGTAACTGCGCCGGTGCGCCGTTCCAGATGATAGCGCAGCGACAGATTGTGGAGGTGGCGGAACACATCGACGGACAGCCGTCGCGCCGCATCCTGCCCGACCAGCTCGAAGATCGCGTTGCGGAGATTATCGAACAGGACGCCGCCGAAACGCGCCCCGGCATACGCCAGCACCAGCGCGATGGCGATGCCGGCGCCCGCCTCCAGCCCCGGCGCCATCCGATCGATCGCCGCCTTGTAGGCGAAGGGCATCAGCAGGTTGGTCGCCTTGGCGGCGAGCACGAGGACCAGGGCGATCACCACCCTCAGCCGCAGCGCCGGCCGATCGGCCGGCCACAGATAGGGCAGGAAACGGCGGAGCGCGGCAAACCCGTCGACGGGGGCGGCCTGGTCGGTGGGGCGGTCTGGCGGCATCGAGGCGGTAGATAGGACGCGCCGCGCGAAAGGCAAAGCGGTCAGAACGCGGTGAACGCGGCCGATCCTCACGCGTTTGCACCACCATGGCCCCTAGCCGGAGTGGTATGATGAGCGCTGCCGACCCGATGATCCACGAAGATGGCCTGCCGGGCCACGAAAGCCAGCTCGATCCCAAGCCCGACTGGACCCCGCGCTATCCCGGGTCGGGGCGCCTGGACGGCAAGGTCGCGCTGATCACCGGCGCCGACAGCGGCATCGGCCGCGCGGTGGCGGCGCTGTTCGCCCGCGAGGGTGCCGACGTCGCGATCCTGTACCTGTGCGAGCATGACGATGCGCGCAAGACCGCCGAGATCGTCGAGGGCGAGGGCCGCCGCGCGCTGACCATCGCCGGGGATGTCGGCGACAAGGCATTCTGCGACCGGGCAGTCGCCGAGGTGATCGACAAGCTCGGCAAGCTGGACGTGATCGTCAACAATGCCGGCGAGCAGCATCCCGATCAGGATATCACCGACATTACCGAGGATCAGCTGCGGCGCACGTTCCAGACCAACGTCTTCGGCATGTTCTTCCTGACGCAGGCGGCGCGCCCGCACCTCAAGGAAGGTGCGACGATCATCAACTGCACCAGCGTGACGATGTACCAGGGCGCATCCGAGCTGCTCGATTATTCGAGCACCAAGGGCGCGATCACCGCCTTCACCCGATCGCTTTCGGAAAATCTGGTCGGCAAGGGCATCCGCGTCAACGCCGTCGCGCCGGGGCCGATCTGGACGCCGCTCAACCCGTCGGGCGGGGCGAGCCCGGAGAAGCTCAAGGATTTCGGCAAGTCGACGCCGATGGGGCGCCCTGGCCAGCCCAACGAAGTCGCGCCCGCCTTCCTGTTCCTCGCCTGCGAGGATTCCAGCTACATGTCGGGTCAGGTGCTGCATCCCAATGGCGGCACGATCGTAAATGGCTGATCCTTAGCGGTTTGTTCGGACGTCATCGTCCATGTCGCCGCATCCCAGGAAAGACGGTGTTGGCGATGACGGACACAAAGCAGACATGCAGCGGATGCCGCGACGGTGCGGCGCTCGACTTCGATTTCGCGATGGCGTTCCAGCCGATCGTCGACATGGAGACGGGCGCACCCTACGCCTATGAGGCGCTGGTGCGCGGGCCGGGCGGCGAATCGGCGTACAGCGTGCTCAGCCAGGTGACGCCGGACAACCGCTATGCCTTCGACCAGCAATGCCGGGTCAAGGCGATCGAGACCGCGACCCGCGCCGGCCTGCTCGACGGGCCGGCCAAGCTGTCGATCAATTTCCTGCCCAACGCGGTATATTCGCCGATGGCGTGCATCCAGCTGACGTTGCGGACGGCGGCGGCGAACAACTTCCCGACCGACCGGCTGCTGTTCGAGTTCACCGAGAATGAGAAGATGGAGGATTCGGCCCACGTCGCCAACATCGTCCTGACCTACCAGAAGATGGGCTTCGGCACCGCGATCGACGACTTCGGGGCGGGCTATGCCGGGCTCGGGCTGCTCGCGCGGTTCCAGCCCGATGTGATCAAGATCGACATGGAGCTGATCCGCGACCTCGATTCCAGCCTGCCGCGGCGGATGATCGTCGGCGGGGTGGTGCGGATGGCGCGCGATCTGGGCATCACCGTGATCGCCGAGGGGATCGAGACCGAGGCGGAGCTGGCCGCGCTGCGTGACCTGGGCGTGCGCTATATCCAAGGGTTTCTGCTGGCGCGGCCGGCGTTCGAGGCGCTGCCCGCTTTTACGCTGCCCGCCTCGGGTTCGATCACCGCCATCGCCGCCTGAGCGGATCATGCCGGCGCCGGCCGCGCGCGGGCGACGGGGATGCCGGAAGGCTCGCCGCGCGAATAGGTGCCGACGAGCAGCCCGGCGGCGATCACCTTCCCGGCCATCGCCTCGACGATCGCGGCGCGCCCCGGGTTGCGCCCCGGATCGGCGGGGCCGGCCAAAGCGAACAGCTGGAACGCATAATGGTGCGCGCCATGGCCGGTCGGCGGATCGGGCGGCAGCCAGCCTTCGCGGAAATAGCTGTTGCGGCCGACATTGCCGTCCGCCCCGCCATCGCCATCGGCGACGATCGCGCCCTCCTCCAGCCGCCGCGAATCGGCCGCCAAACCCCACACGATCGCGTGGACCAGCGGCTGGCGCGCGGGCGCATCGGGATCCTCGACGATCAACGCGAGCGCGGTGGTGCCCGCCGGCACATCGCCCCACAGCAAGGGCGGCGACACGCCCGCGCCATCGGCGGTGAACCGCACCGGCAGCGGCCCGCCATGGGCGAAGGCCGGGCTGGCGAGGGTGAGCGTGGCAAAGCCGGAGCCGAATTCGGGTGCGGCGATCACCAGCTTGTCCGCGCCGGCGCGCAGCCCGCGCATCGCCCGGCCGAGCCAATGCGGTACATGTTCGAGCATTCGCGCACCTCCCTCGTTCGACGCCGGCCGAACCCGCGTCAGCGACGGAACGGCAGGTGGCCGTCGCGGGTTCCTTGATCCGACCCACCAACGGGAGTGAGGACGATGCCTGCCAAATCCCAAGCGCAGCAAAAGGCCGCCGGCGCCGCGCTGTCGGCCAAGCGCGGCGAACAACCCAAGAGCAAGCTCAAGGGCGCATCCAGGCAGATGGTCGAATCGATGAGCGAGACGGAGCTTGAGGCGCTTGCCTCGACCAGCCGCAAGAACAAGCCGGACCATGTCGGCGACAAGAAGTAACCAGCAACGGAGCGGCAGATGACGAATATCCAGTGGGACAGCGCGGCCAGCCTGATGCGCGTGATCCGCTTCGACACCAACGACGACCAAGAGGAGCTGGTCGGTCGCGGGGTGCTGCGCGAACTGGTCGGCGCCTTCCTCGAAATGCCGCCCGCCGAGCAAAGGGGCCTGCTGCTGCGCGCGGCGGGGCCAAGCTGGTTGCAGGAGTTCGATGAAGCCGCGATCCGCGAGCTGGCGGCGCGGCCCGAATATACCAGCGCCCACGGCGCGTTCGACAGCGCCAACCTGCCGGAGGATCCGGAGACGGGCGAGGAGATCGAATCGCTCGTCACCCCCGACGGCGCGAGCGACGGATCGGCCGAACGGCTGGGCGATGCCGCCCACGGCACCGCCTGATCCGCGCTGGCGGTGCTGCCGCCGTGCCGCTAGGCGGGGCGGCAGCACGGCCGCAGCGGAGTTACGGACATGGCGAATAGCGACGACGACTATGTCTATGACGAGGCGAGCGGCGAGTGGATCAGCGCCGCCGATGCCGCGGCCCGGCCGGCCGCCGGTGCCGCCGCCGCGGTCGAGGTGCGCGACGCGAATGGCACATTGCTGGCCGACGGCGACCAGGTGACGTTGATCAAGGATCTGACCGTCAAGGGCGCGGGGCAGACACTGAAGCGCGGCACACTGATCAAATCGATCCGGCTGACCGGCGACGCGCAGGAGATTGATTGCCGCTACGATGGCATTCGCGGGCTCGTGCTGCGCGCGGAATTCGTCAAGAAACGCTGACGGGAGCGTCCGCGCGCGCGCCGCGTTGAGCCGGCGAACCTTCAAGGAGAAGACGCCGTGGCCAGGACGCTTGCCGAGCTTTCGGAAAAGATGCGCGACATCGATTTCGCGATGCTTTCCACCCACACCAAGGGCGGCGCGATCGGCGCCCGGCCGATGAGCAACAATCGCGAAGTCGACTATGACGGCGATTCCTATTATTTCACGTGGGACACGTCGCTGATGGTCGAGGACATCATGCGCGACCCGCAGGTCGGGCTGAGCTTCCTCGGCACGTCGGGCATCCTCGGCATGCGCCCGTTCTTCGTCGCGGTCGAAGGCACCGCCGAGTTGATCCGCGACAAGGCCGCCTTTGCCGCGCACTGGACCAAGGATCTCGATCGCTGGTTCGACGACGGCATCCACAGCGCCGGGCTGGTGATGATCAAGGTCCACGCCGCGCGGGTGCATTATTGGGACGGCGAGGACGAAGGCGAGATCACGGTCTAGCCGCACGCCGCCCGGCCAGGGGGGCGGCGGAAGTGGAGGAAGTTCAGGGCACGTCCCCGCCTCCTTCGCTTGTTTCGCTGCGATCGGTGAGCCGGCGGGGCGTTCCGGCTTCGGCGGCATAGGCCTCGTCGGCGACCCGCTCGACCGCCTGGGCGAGGGTGAGCGCGGCGCCGTCCGGGTGCCGCCGCGCCTCCATCCCATCGAGCCACGCGCCGTAGCGCTGGGGATCGCGGTAGCGCAGCAGGAACATCGTCAGCCGCTCGTCATAGCGCCGCCGCTCGCCGATCTGCTCGCCCTGGAAGTAGACCGGGGTGGCGACGCCGTGGAGCGCGCGCGACAGCGCCGCATCGCCCAGCCGCCGGATCGCATAATCGAGCGCCGCATCCCACGCGACGCGAAACCCCTGCGCATCGACCCGCCGGCGCAGCGCATAGGCCGAGGAGGGCGACATGCCGACCGCGCGACACGCCTCGTCGACGCAGCCCGATTCGCCCAGCGCCTCGACGAAATCGACCTGCCGCGCGGGCGACCAGCCGTCGTGCCGCGCGCGGGTGGCGACGGGGGCGAAAGCGGGCGGCGCGGCGTCGCGGCCGCCCCGGCGGGTGCGGGGCTTGGTCATCCGCCAGAATGAAGGCGTAACGGGCCGAGTAGGACAGCGATTTTTATGGGGGACGGGGCCTTGGGGGGAGAGAACCGTCATGCTGAATGTGTTTCAGCATCCATAGAGGGCGGCACGTTTAGGATGGCACCCTGTATGGATCCCGAAACGAGTTCGGGATGACGGGCGCGCCTGCGCCGGTCGGCCCGCCCGACGAAAAAGCGCGTGACGGCGACAAACAGGCCTACTAGCCTCCTGCCACATGGAGCGTAGCCCGTGCGTCTACATCCTCGCCAGTGGCCGCTGCGGCACGCTCTATATCGGGGTGACGAGCGATCTTGCGCGCCGGCTTCACCAGCATCGGACGGGTGCCTTGCCCGGCTTCACCCGGCAGCATCGCGTTCACCACCTCGTCCGGTTCGAGATGTTCGGCGACATGGACCTGGCGATCGCGCGCGAGAGGCAGCTCAAGAACTGGCACCGCGACTGGAAGCTCAACCTGATCGAGGCCGATAATCCCGGCTGGTTCGACCTCGCCCCGGCGCTGGGCCTGCCGCCGCTGCGGGCGCGGCAAGAGAGCGACGCGGAGGGTTAGCCCGAGCGGCGGCCAGCCCCCACCCGTCATGCTGAACTTGTTTCAGCATCCATAGAGGGCGGCGGGGACAGGGATCGGCAGGGCGGCACATATGGACCCTGAAACAAGTTCAGGGGGTATAGTGATATCGGCGAGTTACTCGATCTATGACCACAATCGACGGTCGGCTAATTTGCTGTTCCACTTATCATCACGGGCAACCGTGATTTCCAGTCGCTGAACACGACGACCGCGGCTTCAAAGTCGATTGATCGCTGCGGGAACGACAGGGCGTTAGCGTCGCCCGCTGCAGCCTTCCCATAGGCGGCTGTCAGCGTGTCCAGCAGCTCTCTTTTATATTCGGTATCGAGATTACCCGCCAACTGGTCGCCCTTCGATTCTACGGCGACGATCCTTTCCCCCGCTTCGTCACGCAGAGCAGCGAAGATGAAGTCGGGATAGACGTTGCCGCGTCGCCAGCCGCGTATCGCGTAACTGCCCCTATCGGTGCCGTTTCGGTGCCACCATCGTATCGCGGCTTCCGCGTCGAGATAAACCGCGACGTTGGTTTCGTCCTGATTGAAATCGCTAGCGTAGACTGGAAGGAACAGGCTCCTCTCCAGTGCACCACCCTTGCCGCTCAATAACTGCGGCGCAGCCTGTTCTGCGGTCGTCCAAACGTGATCGGGCGCAATCCAATCGCCAGCGTCCCCGCGCACCCGAAACTCAATCTGCCCCGTTTCTAACCGTTTGCGGAATATGGCGGCGGCCTGCCCTTCGCGCCAGCGTGACAGTAGCGTGCGGAGCTCCTCGATGATGAAGCTTGACATCCGCCCGATCGCGCCCGCTTCAAAGCCTCGGCTCGAAAGCCGGTCCAGCACAGTCTGCACTAGGGCGCGAGCGACGTAGGGATTGGCCACAATATCGCTCAGTGTCCGGACAGCATGCGGTGCGTCGAACGTCCGCGCTTCCTCAACCGCTACCGCATCTTCGGTGACAAACCCGGCCTCATCGCCCGTTCGGAGGCGCACCAACTGGGTTTCGGCCGCATGAGCGTTCTTTGGCAGAGCATCCGCAAAGGCGATCAGGTCGCAAGCGTTCCAATCGATCTCGGGGAAGAGGTCACTTTCAGCATCCAACAGCCGCGCTTCCTGCTCCGGCTCGATCCAAAGCACCTGCGGCATCGCGATGCCGGTCGTGCGGAAATCGCCGCGCCGCTCGACCCGCTGCTTGGCCGCGACACCCGCGCCCTGATCGGACAGCACCACATCCTGCACAAGATCGCTCAAGCCATCACTGGACAGACCTAGCTTGATCGCTGCCACGACAGCGGCGGTCTGCGAGCGGTGCGTGAACACAAAAGACTCGTCCAAATCCGCAACGCCCGTTCTGATCCCGTAGGGCTGGCGTAATATGCGCCCGACAAGCTGGGTCATCGCATTTTCATTGCCGCTCGCCGCCAGCGAACACAGCACATAGGCGAACGGGCAATCCCACCCTTCGGCAAGTGCCGCCTTTGTGATGATGACCCGAACCCGGCATATTGGTGATAGCAGGTCGCGGTTCTCGGGCTTGTTCAAGTCGTTAGTTTCGGACGTTTTGAGCGCGATTTCTGCTTCATCAAGCCCGGAAGCCAGCAAAACGGCCTTTACTTCGTCGGCATGGATAAATCCCGCGCCGCGCTGATCGGCCCCGACTCGTTCTGCTTGCACCAGGAGGATCGGCCGGATGTAATGTCCGCCTTCGCCACGATAAACCCGCGCCGACGCGTCGATCGCATTCAGCTTCGCCAGGGACGCCGCCAGCGTCTCGGCCCAGCCACCGCCTGCCATCGGGATTATGTTGAGTGGCATCTTTATCATGCCCTCTTGTTCAAGTTCTCTGCCAGTTATCTCGACCAGCACGTTCGCCTTGCGCTCCGTCGTCGCCAGTCGTGTCGCGGTAGGCGCTCGCGCAGCCACGTCCTTGGGAGTGGCGCTCAATTCTAGCACGAACAGCGGATTGAAGTCGTAGAGCGTTCGGAACGCAAGATCGGATATGGCGCGGTGGCCCTCGTCCATGACGACGACGGGACGGATGATCCTTAGCGCATTTCCAACTGAGTCCTTGACCATCGGCCACGCAGAGCCACCCCCGGCAAGATCGTAGATTGACAGGTTTGGAATGGCGTCTTTCAGCGCCTTATGCGAGGCCTGATCGCCCTCACCGGGAGTGAAACCGTGAACGTCACCCCGATCCCGGAAAAGGCGCAGAGATTCCTGGTTCTCGCGGTTGGACGATTGCAGCATCAACACCATGATGCACAGATTGGCGTCTACATCGGCCCGGTTAAATGGGTCGCCTTTCTCCATGATGACGACGCGCCCGGCTGCCGCGCGGTCAAGCGTTTGGCGATAGGGATGCCGCGTGTCGAGCAAATGCTTCAACGTCTGGGTATAGATTGCTTCGTTCGGCACGATCCACAGCACGAATCCGGTGTTTGTCGAAAGGTAACGGCCGAATATGCGAGAAAGCGCGGCGCAGGCGAGATATGTTTTTCCGCCGCCAGTGGGGACTTTCAGCGTGACGTTCGGCACGGGCTGTCCGTGTCCGCTCTTCCGCGACGAGTAAGCGATATGGGCGCGGGACTTGGGAAGGCTCTTAGCACCCTTCATCCGCTCCCAGCTCTTCGTTGGGTAATCGGGCAACGCGAGGCCAAGGTCCGGATTGTCGGTGATAATAGCAGCAACCTTGTCCGCCTTCATCTTCTCCTCGCCGAGCGCGTCCAGATACCTATCCAGCGTCGCTAGCGTTCGGGTCTGATAATCGAGTTCACGGAAGGCCATGCGCTCAGGCCGTTTCGACGCGATAGAGAGCGAAAGGCAGCGGTGCATATTCCACCGGCAATCGTTCCTGTGCCAGCAATTCGCGGGAGACGAACTTGGCGGGCGCGAAAACCAGGTGATCACCTGGCGCGATCGCGGCTATAGATCGCGCCCGCGATAGCGTTAGGGCAGCCTCTCCAGACTTCAACCATTCAAGATCTGGCTGATAGATCAACCACAGATGACGCCCGCTTACCTCGCCAAGCCGAGAGACGCCTGCGCCGATTTCCGGCATCGCCGTGATCGTTGTGGGATCGAAGGCATGCGCGGTGGCCGTGTGATAGAGCAGTGCAGCGATCGCCTCAACGGTGGGTAAATCCGCACCGGTCAGCAGTCCGTCCATGTCGATGGGGTCGCCAAGTGTGCAAAAGGTAAAAGTGCCACCAAGCCCCTCGGTGCAATCCTCAAAATCGCGCTCGCCGGTGACGATCAGCGCGCCATCGCTTACCGATTTAACGATGCGATCATAATTAGGTCCGTCAAGAGTTTCAATCCTTTGCACTTTCTCCATCAAAGAAGCCGCATTTCGGAGTTTGGAAAACGTGATCTTCTCAGATAAGAGCCTTTCTTGCTGGACTCCGCTAAACTTGTACCCACCCATAACTCGGCGAACTCTTTCAGCAGTTAAATCAGAAGCATAGTCCTCACGCTCTACAAGAACAAATCTGATATCTCGCTGAAGACGCCTACCTAGCGCTATTGCAGCATGAGCCGTCGTTCCTGTTCCTGCGAACGAGTCTAGAACGATTGCGCTTCCCCTCGTGGCAATTTCTATGACTCGTTCGACTAAAGCAACCGGCTTAGGTGCGTGGAAGTCAACTTCCCGGTCGCTGAATATTTCCAGGAGAAGCTTCTTGGACGCCTCAGTGTCTCCAACTTCTCGAGAGAACCAAAGGGTACTGGGAACCAGGCCCTTCAGCTCTTCTGGGAACAGCTTGATTCGTGGTTTGCCGTCGCCTTCTCTTGGCCAATATACTTTCTCGTCTTTCAGAAACTTCTGGAACTCGGGCTCCGTCGCCGCCCAGCACCGACCTTTTGGAGGGACATGAACCTTCCCGGTGGGAGTTGTAATTGGGTAGACCTGATCTTTCCTGAACCCTTGCGCAGAAAATGGTGATGACACATAAGCGCCGCGCTTGTCATTGTCGGGATTAACCAGATTAGCATCATCAGGGATTAGTCTATTTCTGTATAGCTTCCATGTGTCTTTCAGACATTTAGAGTAAACAAGCATGTGATCGACGCTCGGAGAGAACACAGCACGATTTTCCCGAGATGTTCTCTTCTGCCAGGATACCTGGGTTATAAAGCTGTTTTCTCCGAAAATCTCATCCAGAATCAACTTGGCTCCATGGGCTTCATTATCGTCTAGCGTGATCCAAAGGCTACCTTTATCAGATAGAAGCTGATGCAGAAGTCT
Source organism: Sphingomonas bacterium (assembly GCA_028289965.1). Classification (GTDB taxonomy): domain Bacteria; phylum Pseudomonadota; class Alphaproteobacteria; order Sphingomonadales; family Sphingomonadaceae; genus JAQGLK01. The sequence continues at coordinate 1,236 of JAQGKS010000227.1, read as the reverse complement.
GAACCGTGGCCACATCATCGACAGCCATTTGTCGTGACGTAAGCCGTCATCACGCGAGACTGGATTGTCGTCGCGCCATTCACGGTTCATAGGCGAGTTTATATTGTCACTGTACGCCCAGTCGTTACCAGTATTGTAGGGTGGATCGATAAAGATGCAGTCGACCTTGCCCGCGTGCGTTGGAAGGAGTGCCTTAAGCGCGTGCAGATTATCGCCGTGGATAATCAGATTGCCGTCCAAAGCAGGCGTGCCAATGCCCTTGTCTGCCTGAACCTCCAGCGGCCGGAATGGCACCGTCAGATGATGATTATAGGCGAACTCTTTACCCTTGAATTGCAGTTCCGGCACGCACCAATCCCCCGTGTTCGGTACATTCTTAGCAGCGCCGATCACGGGGGAACAGGTGGAGCGTGGTCCGACCGGTCAGCCCAGCTTTCGCCGGAGGTTAGAAGGATCGATGCCCAGCGCCCGTGCGGTCGCGCGAAGACCATTCTGCTCGACCATCTCGCGGAGGTAGCTCAATTCGGCCCGCCGGTCATGACCGATGCGCTCATATAGCTGGAGTGCGGCGGGTACTCGGGCCGCTAGGTATTGCATCAATGGGGCCGCCTTCCGCTCCAGGGGGCGAGCGACGAACACCCGCAAACGGGTAGGCGTCGTGCCTAGCGCCTGCGCGGTCTTCACCAGTCCGACGTGCCCGATCAACCCCGACAGCTTGTTATGGAACTGCGCTAATTCGGCATCGGATACGCCGTAGTCGATCTGAGATTCGTCGCGCAGGCCCAGCACCGCCTGCCGCTCCCAATCATTCGATTCCTTTCCGATATGGCGGGCGATCGCGAAGCGGACATGACGGCGGTGGGTGGCTCCCCGGTCAAGATAGTCCGCGTTGAGGAACTTGGACTCTGGATGGACATGGTGCTGCGCCAGCGCCTCAGCATACGTCTTCATGAGCGCCTCTGGCACCGGCTCCCCCGTGTCACGATCGAACGCTGCCGCCACCGCTTGAGCGAAATTACGATCGAATGGCGCAATTGGTTTGGGAGACTTAGCCTTCCGCCGATGATCGCAGTCACCGGTGATGATTCGCTCCACCGGGATCAACATCTTGGCTGACATGGAAAGGAGGAACCCGAACGGCTTCACCTGATCCCGATAGGTCGAACGCGACTTGTTGTACGTGCTGAACCACCGAAGCAGTTCAGGAGAGGTTGCTCCGTAGCGGCTGATCGCAGG
>JAQGKS010000214.1 GCA_028289965.1 Sphingomonas bacterium | reverse complement strand
GAAATCCGTCCGGCAGCGGGGGCCGAGGCGATCACCGATTCGATGTTCTGCGTCTGCAAATCGCTGTCGGGTACGAACGAATAGGTGTTGCGGCGATAATCCGCGACCAGGGCGATCTGCGCCGGGCCTGCACCGAGATCGAACAATTTGCCGTTGATCTGGCCCTGCACCTGCGTCTGCGAGAGATCCTCGCGCGAGAAAGCGGTCTTGGTGATGAACGCCTGGCAGGCGGCCGACAGCCCGCGCGCATTGGCGTCGCCGAACGGATTGAACCCGCCGCTGCACAGCGAATTGCCACCGTCGGGCGCGTTCAGCAGCGTCTGCACCCGGCTCTTCAGCACCGCATTGTTGAGCGCCTGGTCATGGCGGGACGAATCGTAGGATGCGAACATGTCGAAGGTCCAGCCGGGCGCGATGTCGCCCTTGATCCCGGCCAGATATTGCTGGATCTCGTAATTCTCGTCGAAGCTCTTGTACGGCACGCCGACATAGCGCCCGTTCCAGGTGAACGCCGCCCCCGGATTGGGCCGGGACGCGAGGATCGTCCGCAGCCCCGCCGGGACGAACGGGTTGGTCACCGGGATGCTGGTGAGCTGGCCGAACTGCGTCAGGCTGCCGCCGCTGGCGGTCTGCACCGTCAGGTCGACAAACATGAACTGGCCATAGGCGGTGAGCGACGGCGTCAGATCATATTCCGCCTTGAGGAATGCGGTCTTGCGTTCCAGCGCGTTGGCGAAGTCGATCTGTTGGCCGACCGGCATGCGGACATTGTTGCCGACGACGAGATAGCCGTTGCTGCCATTCGACCCGCGATAGTTGGTCGCACCCGTCTGGACGTACAGCGAATTATCGTTGTTGAAGCCGAGGTTGAGCAGCGGGTTGATCGTGCTCGTCACGCCATAGCCGGCGAAGACCGACTGTACGGCCGCCGCGGTCGGCGCATTGGTCGCGCTGGGAACGAAGGTGCCCGTGCCGAGGAAGGAGGACGGCGTCTTGTCGAAGAAGAACCGCCGCGTGCTGCCGTTCACCGGATTCTGCTTGGCATAGCTGAACGCCGCGATGACGTGGCCGCGATCCTCGCCGAAGCTCGTGCCGAAGGCGAGCGAGCCGCTGAACTTGTAGGCGTCGCCGTCCTCGCTGATCGAATTCTGCGCATCGATGCGAAAACCGTCGATGCTGCGCACGGTGCGGAAATTGACCACGCCCGAAATGGCATCGGACCCGTAGACCGCCGAGGCGCCACCGGTGATCACATCCACGCCGCCGATGATCGCATCGGGCAGGATGTTGACGTCGACGTTGCCGTTGATGTCGGACACCGGCAACCGCCGCCCGTCGAGCAGCACGAGGTTCCGGTTCGATCCGAGGCCGTGGAGGTTGATCGTCGCGCGGCCGCCGGCGCCCTGCCCGCCGGTGTTCGAATTGCCCGACGTGGTGAAGCTGGGGATCTGGTTGAGGACGTCGACGACGTTGACCGCGCCCGTTTCCTTGATCGCCTGCTCGCCGACCGTGACGATCGGGCTGGCCGAGCTGTTGTTGGGCCGCTGGATCAGCGATCCGGTGACGACGATCTCGCCGCCGTCATTCGCCGCGACCCCGACTTCCGGTTCGGCCGGGCCGACCACCGGTGCCGGCGTGTTTTCCGCCGCAGGGGCCGCCGGGCCCGTCTGCGCCGCCGCCGCCGTCATCCCCAACATCCCGAGCGCCACCGCCGAAACCGAAAGCGCGAACCGAGCACGCGATTGCCGCATCGTCATCCTCCCCATTGGGTCGCCTCTCTACCGACGGCGATTACGGGCGAATCATTAGTGTGACGAACTAGTCCCTGTCAATCTGAGTCGGAGCACAAGTGTTTCCACACCGCGGCCGCGGCCAAAGCAGAACTGTATCGATGAGACTATTCCGGCCGACAGACCCAGGCGATCAGGATGTCGCCAACCTGCGCCGCACGCCGTTCCACGGCCGCCTCGCTCGCCATGTCGATGTCGAAATTGTGGGAGAAGGTGAACTGGTTGGATACGAAGTAGAAGGCCAGCGCGGTCATGTTCAGATGAAGGTCGATCGGATCGATGTCCCGCGGGAAGGTGCCGTCGGCCCGGCCCCGCGCCACGATCCGCGCCAGCAGGTCGATGACGCCGCGATTCCAGTCGGGCAGCCCCTTGATCTGCTTGAGATGTTCGGCGCGGTGAATATTCTCGTTCATCACCAGTCGCACCAGTTCCGGGTGCTGCGAGTGATAATGGACATCATGCTCGATCAGGCGCCGCAGCGCGTCTGCCGCGCTCCCGCTCTCAATATCGACTTCGCTCTCGCTCGATCGGACCCGGCGATAGGCCCGCTCGAGCACGGCGCGGTAAAGCTCGTCCTTGCTGCCGAAATAATAGTAGATCTTGCGCTTGGTTGCCTTGCCGGCAATCTCGTCGATCCGCGCGCCGGCCAGGCCTTTCTCGACGAATTCGTCGGTCGCGACATCCAGGATCGCGTCGATCGCTTCTTCGCGTGCCTGGGCGCGGGATCGCCGGGGGGGCTTTGCAGCCTCGGTCAACTTATCCTCCAGTTCCGCCTTGGTGGGGCATTGCGGACAATTGCGTGTCCTACCCGCCGTATCCGCGTCCGCAACGAAAAACCAACCCTGCCGGCGCATTTGTGTTACGGACTGGTTCCTCTTTTCTGCTTCCGTCGCTTCCGCGGGCGTGATAGTCCATCATCCCGAAAAGCGCCGCCGAGCGCGCCGAGCAGGGGAGAAGTCGATGGTCCGGATGAGCAGCTTGGGGGCGCTCGCAGCGATCGCCCAGATCGGCATGAGCGGCCTCGATGAAGCCGCGGGCAAGGCTCGCGAATTTCCGACCGCGGCAACGCCCGTGCTGGAGGATCGCCTCCCCAACGTGCCGGTCGAGCTTCCGAACGGTGTGAAGGCCTGGCGCGACGTCGTCTATCGGACGGTGCCGGGGTTTCGCCCGCAGATCGTGGACATCTACAAGCCGTCGACGCCGGGGCCGCACCCGCTGATCCTCTACATCCACGGCGGCGGCTGGATGGGCGGTCATACCCGCCACTCGGGCGCACTCGCCGACTTCCCGAAGGTTCTGGCGGCACTGGCGGCGGAAGGGTTCACCGTTGCGAGCCTCGAATACCGGCTGTCGGGCGAGGCCAAATTCCCCGCGCAGCTGCAGGATTCCAACGCGGCGCTCCGCTTCCTGCGCGCCCATGCCGGGGAATATGCCATCGATCCCGCGCGCGTCGGGGTGTGGGGAGGATCCGCCGGCGGGCATCTTGCTGCCCTCACCGCGCTCGCCTGCAAGGAAAAGTCGCTCGACCCCCAGGCCGGCGGCGACGACTGCGTCACTGCGGCGGTGACCTGGTACGGCGTGTTCGACTTTGCCGGCATGACCGCGACGCCGGACGGCAATGCCGCCGGAATACGGCTGCTGGGTTGCGACGGTCCGTGCCCGGCGGATCGGATCAGATCGGTCAGCCCGGTCGCCTATATCGATCGCAGCGATCCGCCCTTCCTGCTGATCCACGGCGAGGACGACAAGACGGTGCCGGTGCAGCAATCGCGGATCGGCCAGGCGGCGCTGGCCAAAGCCGGCGTGCCGGTCGAAGCGATCTACATTCCGGGCGTGGACCATAGCTTCATCGGCAAGACGGCCGCGGAGACCCGCGCCGCGACGCTCAAGGCGGTGAACGCGACGTTCGATTTCTTCCACGACAAGCTCGGAGTGCCGCGGCGGTGAGGCCGCTCGTGGGGGCGGCGGCGCTGGCGGCCTTCAGCCTGGCCGGTTCTGCGCTGAAGGCGGCCGCGCCTGCCGCGCGAGCGGCGCCGCCGCCGATCGCGGTCGATGGCGGCGAGATCGAGGGCGTCGCGCTCGCCTCCGGGGTGGATGCCTGGCTCGGCGTTCCGTTCGCTGCGCCGCCGGTGCGCGACCTGCGCTGGAAGCCGCCGCAGCCGGTCGCCGCCTGGCGCGGCCTGTTCCACGCCGACAGGCCGGCGCCCGAATGCCTCCAGCCGCTGCGGGGATCGCACCAGAACCATTATTTCGGGGAGGAGGCGACCAGCGAGGATTGCCTGTACCTCAACATCTGGGCGCCGAGGGGCGCGCGCAAGGCGCCGGTGATCGTGTGGATCTACGGCGGCGGCTTCAACATCGGCTCCGCCAGCATGGCGAATTACTCGGGCGAGCCGCTCGCCGCCGCCGGGGTCGTGCGGGTCAACCTCGCTTACCGCGTCGGCCCGCTCGGCTTCCTGGCGCATCCCGCGCTCACCGCCGAATCCGGCTATGGCGGATCGGGTAATTACGGGCTGATGGACCAGATTGCCGGGCTGCAATGGGTCCGCCGCAACATCGCCCGCTTCGGCGGCGATCCCGACAACGTCACGATCGTCGGCCAGTCGGCGGGATCGATGTCCGTCGCGCTGCTGCAGATGAGCCCGCTCGCCCGCGGATTGTTCGCCCGGGCCGTCGGCATGAGCGGGAGCCCGTTCGGCGGAATGCTCGGGCCCATTCCCCTCGCCAAGGCCGAGGCGCAGGGCGTTGCTTTGCAAAAGGAACTGGGCGCCAGCTCGCTCGCTGCGCTTCGCGCCGAGCCGGGCGACCGGGTGACCGCGGCCACCACCTCGCGCGACGCGATCGTTCGCGACGGCCATGTCGTCACCGGATCGGCCGAGGAGGTGTTCGCCGCCCGCCGGCACAGCGACGTGCCCATCCTGATCGGCTATACGCGCGACGAAAGCTTTCGCCCGCTGGGCCCGGTGACCGGCCGCGGCGATCTGGCGCTGGCCGTCCGCG